>JACYMC010000092.1 GCA_015272195.1 Candidatus Sericytochromatia bacterium | reverse complement strand
CAGATCAGGAACTTAAAATCACGCTGATTCTGTCCGGTTTCTGGGGAGCAGTATAGGTGTGCATCCTCAGAAAAAACGGACTCCACTTCTGGCTCCTTATATGCCCGCACCCTGCGTTTGGCTTGCTTTGTGCTACATTGCTGTAAACCATCTTAGCAAAGTCAGGTGCATATGTCATTTTCAGAAGCATTGGTCTCCCATCTTGCAACAGAAACAGGTCTTCAGCCCCGACAGGTTGTGGCCACCCTTGAACTTCTGGCTGACGGGGCCACCGTTCCCTTTATTGCCCGCTACCGCAAAGATCGCACCGGCGCACTGGACGAGGTTCAGATCCGGCAAATCGAGGCCGGCTTTAAATACGCCCAGGAGCTGGAAGCCCGGCGTGAAGTGATTTTAAGCAGTATTGAGGAGCAGGGTAAACTGACCCCCACACTCAAACAGCAACTGCTGCAGGTCACCAGCAAAACCGCCCTGGAAGATCTCTATCTGCCCTATAAACCCCGGCGGCGCACCCGCGCCCAGCAGGCCCGCGAAGCGGGTCTGGAACCACTGGCCCTGTTGATGCGCCAGCAGCCTGCCGAGCAGCATCCGGCGACAACAGCCCGACACTATCTGAACAGCCTGATAACGGATACCGAGCAGGCCCTGCAGGGCGCACGGGATATTGTGGCCGAGCAGATTGCCGAAGATGCCCGCTTGCGCGAGCTGGCCCGCAACACGCTCTGGCAGCAAGGGCTGATTGTTTCCAGCCAGGCCAAAGGGATCAGCGGCCCGACCAAGTTTGAAGACTACTACACCTTTTCTGAACCGCTGCGCCGCATTCCCTCGCACCGCTATCTGGCCCTGCGCCGGGGAGAGCAGGAAAAAGTTCTGAAGATCAGGTTAACACTGGAAGCCGAGCCCCTGCTGCATCAGCTGGCCCAGCGCCTGCGCATCCGCCCCAATGCCTGGGGGGATCAGCTTCAGCAGGCACTGAACGACAGCTGGCAGCGCCTGCTGTTTCCGGCCCTTGAAACCGAGCTGCTGGCCCGCCTCAAACAGCAGGCCGACGCCACGGCCATTGATGTCTTTGCGGCCAACCTGCGTGAGATTCTGATGGCCTCCCCTTTTGGCAGCCGTCCGGTCATGGGGCTGGATCCGGGCTTGCGCACCGGCGTCAAAGCCGTCATGCTGGGGGCAACCGGGCAAATCCTGGCCCATACGGTCCTGCCCCTGATCCAGCAGCCGGCACGGGCGCAGGACAGCTTTCTGAAGCTCTTGCGCCAGCACCCGGTAGATGCCGTTGCCATTGGCGACGGCACCGGCAGCCGTGAAACCGAAGCCGCCGTGCGTCAGTGGGTGAAATCCCTGCAGCCCAGCCCGCTGGTCGTCAGGGTTTCAGAGGCAGGGGCTTCGGTTTATTCAGCCTCTGATCTGGCACGGGCCGAATTCCCGGATCTGGATTTGACCGTGCGCGGCGCCATTTCGATTGGCCGCCGTCTGCAGGACCCGCTGGCCGAGCTGGTCAAAGTAGAACCCAAAGCGCTGGGTGTCGGGCAGTATCAGCACGACGTGGATCAAAAAGCACTGGCCCAAAAACTGGAGCAGGTGGTCGAAAGCTGCGTCAACCAGGTGGGCGTTGAGCTGAATACGGCCTCTGCCGCGCTGTTGCAGCGGGTGTCGGGCCTCGGCCCCCGGCTGGCCGAGGCCGTGGTGGCTTACCGTGATAGCCAGGGGCCTTTTCGGGCCCGTGCCGAGTTAAAAAAAGTCAAAGGCCTCGGCGCCAAAGCCTTTCAGCAGGCTGCCGGATTTTTACGCATCCGTCAGGCGCAGCATCCGCTGGACAATACCGCCGTACACCCGGAGCACTACCCGATTGTGGAGCAGATGGCCCGCGATCTGCAGCTGCAACCAAGCCAACTGATTCAGCAGCCGCAGCGTCTGCACACCCTGAATCTGAAAGCCTACCAGCAGGGCGACGTGGGTGAGCACACCCTGCGTGATATTGTGGCCGAACTGCACAAACCCGGACGCGACCCGCGTGAAGCCTTCAGCGCGCCGCGTTTTCGTGAGGATGTGCAGACCCTGGCCGATCTGAGCGAAGGCATGCGTCTGGAAGGGCGTATCACCAATATTACGGCCTTTGGCGCTTTTGTGGATATTGGCGTGCATCAGGACGGCCTGGTACATATTTCGGAACTGGCCGAAGGCTTTGTCAAAGACCCCCATACGGTAGTCAAAGTCGGACAAGTCCTGCCTGTGCGGGTCCTGTCTGTGGATATTGCCCGCAAGCGCATCCAGCTCAGTTCAAGACCCTGAGATTTGAGCCTGGGCGGCCCATAGCGTACACTGCAAACAAAGATTTTAATCAGGAGAAGATGCCATGTCTATCACTGTTGCTTCACTGCTGCTGTCTGCGGCGCTGTTACTGAGCCCCACCCAGACCCCGCTGGTGATTGCCCACCGGGGGGCCTCAGGTGAACTGCCCGAACACACCCTGGCGGCCTATGCCCGCGCCATCGCCCAGGGTGCCGACTACATCGAGCCCGATCTGGTGATGACCAAAGACGGTTACCTGATTGCCCGCCATGAAAATGAGATTGGCGGCACCACCGACGTGGCCCAAAAGTTCCTGGAGCGCAAAAGCGTGCGCCTGATTGACGGGCAGTATATTGAGGGCTGGTTCAGCGAAGACTTTACCCTGAGCGAAATCCGCAGTCTGCGCGCCCGTGAGCGCCTGCCCTTTCGCTCTCAGGCCCAGAACGGCCAGTTTCGCGTGCCCACCTTTGACGAGGTGATTCAGCTGGTGCAGGCCCAGAGCAAGGCCCAGAACCGGACCATCGGCATTTACCCCGAAACCAAACACGCCAGCTATTTCCGATCGATTGCCCTGCCGCTGGAGCCGGCTTTGCTGCAAACCCTGCAGCGCTATGGGCTGAACCACAAAGACGCCCCGGTCTATATTCAGTCTTTTGAGGTCAGCAACCTGCAGGCCCTGCGCACGCAGACCTCCGTGCGCCTGGTGCAGCTGATTGAAGAAAGCGGCATGCCTGCCGATCAGATGCTGCTGGCACCCGGTGAGGACATGCTTTCTTACAGCAGCATGATCACCCCGGCTGGTCTGAACCAGGTGCGCAGCTATGCTGACGGGATTGGGCCGTATAAACGCCTGATTCTGCCTGACGCTGGTGGACGCCTGATGTCGCCAACCAATCTGGTGCGTGACGCGCATGCTGTCGGACTGCAGGTCCACCCCTGGACCTTCCGCTCTGATGAGACTTATCTGCATGAAAATCATTTTGGCGATCCCAGCGCAGAGTACGCCGCTTTTTTTGATGCCGGCGTGGACGGTGTTTTCTCAGATTTTACGGCCCATGCGGTGGCAGCCCGGAAGGCCTGGCTGGCGCAGCGGGACGCGGCAGCACAACCCTGATGCGGGGACCACGCTGTACCCCGAAGCCATCCAGATAGAGCACGGGCTGGGCCCAGAGCACCTGCAGACCTTCAGGCAAGAGCGCTATCGGCAGCTCAGCCTGCCAGGTCTGCATCTGGCCGCTCACAGGCTGCAGCATGCTGGCGGCCACACCCTGGCCACCGGGCAGCTGCCAGCGGACTTGCTGAATCGGCAGCGCCTGCTGGCCAGCGGCATCAGCAAAAAACTGCACCAGCACCCTGGCCTGATAGCCGTCAGCAGCAGCAGCCTGAAACTGCCCACTGAAAGACAGCTTCTGCTCAAGCGTTCTGACGGCTAAAGTCAGCGATGGCCGTCTTTCTTCCTGCAAAGGCTCTGGATCTGCCGGGCGCATATCGGCTTCAGCTGTATCGGCCAGCGCGGCTGGCTGTTGTACCGGCCGCTCTGCAGGTCGGGGCACTGCACTCAGTTCAGCTGCCGGCGCTTCACTGGCCCCGGCGTCTGCTTTTTTAGCAACTTCAGCTTCTGATTTGTCAAGCCGTCGCTGCGCACGCGCCGGCAGATTCACCGCGTCTTTGGCCACATAGCCCTCACGTGCAACCCGCCGGAAGTGACGGTAGTCGATCCAGCCAAAGCCACCGTCGGCCCAGTCTGGACCCCAAGAGTTCATCACTTTAAAGGCCTGCTGGCGATCGTCGTAACCCACCAGCACCAGAGCATGCCCGCCCAGGGATTTGCCCTGTGGCCGATGCCAACGCTGCTGTTTTTTGAGTTGCCAGAGGCCTTCATCAATCAAAGTCCCGACCATCACAGGGTAACCGGCATGCAGCTGGGCTTTGAGTTCTTCGGGGTCTGCCACATTGACCTGACGCCAGTAGGCAATGCGGTAATGACGGGCCTGACCGCGCTGGGCCGCGCTGGGCTGACGCGTGTAGTTATCGGGGTCATAGGGCATCTCAGCCCAGGGCAAAGCCCCCTGGGCTGAGAGCAGATTGAGGGCGTCCACCAGGGTTGCGCCCCCGTCACGCCCCTGATTGATCTGGTTATAACTGAAGGCCGGACTAAAAATATGCTGCCACTGGGGCTGATCCTGCTGGACCAGCGGGTGCCGCTGCTCCAGTTTTTCTTGATAGCTTTTGACCGCATAGGCCGAAACCCAGGCTACACAAGCATTTTGATGGCCCTGATGGCCTGGTGGGGGCATATGGGGACTCAGGTCCACCCGCTCCGGCAAACGAAAGCCCGCATAAGGCAATTCAGCGAGTGGAATCGCGCGCAGTTCTTCAGGCGCCAGCAGGCGCAGGCCGGTGGCCGGCGGCACCTCAGGTGCAGCAAATCCCAGCCAGCCCAGCAAACTGAGATGCAGCAAGCGACTAAACATCCAGGCTCCTTTCTGTCCTGTAACAGCAAAGGATGCTGTTGTCAGGCCCTGTCTTCAGCGCCGCCGGCTCAGCCACATCCGATAGGTTTCAGCGGCAAACACGGGCGCAGGCCGGCTGAAAATATGAATAGTGGTTCCAACAGGCACATGGGTATAGACCCACTTGGCCCCGCCAATGTTCAACCACTCCCCGTTTTGCTGCACCCATTTGTTGCTCAGACGTAAACAGCCATGCGAGGCCGGGCTGCCCAGAGAATACAGATAGCCTTCACCCACCAGCCCGTGATTGCCGTATTCAAACGAAAAGCCCGGGATCAGAATGGTGGTCCAGAAGGGCATCACCGATTCATACAGCGTCGAACGGGGCGAGGCAGCTTTGGGTCCCAGCTTAAACGTCCCCTGGGGCGTGACTTTTCCGGGGGTGGCACTGGAGGTCAGCAATTTTTGCACAATCTGCCCTTTGTGCGTCACCAGATAGTATTGCTGCTGAGGCGGTTGACTGCGGGCATTGTGATAGATATTGACCCAGACCTTCCAATCCGCCGGATCAGCGCTGAGACTCTGGCTATCGAGCGTGTTGGGAAATACCGTGGCCGGAAAGGGCTGCACAAAAACTGCGGCATTTCGGGTAGGCAGGCCGGTCTGTTCAGGAATGATCCGAAGGGTTTTGCGGCCGGCGCTGCGAAAAGTCAGCGGTACCGTGTGCTGTCCGGACCCACTGAGTTCAAACGCAATTTTTTCTTCGCGGGTCTGGCTGAGATCGTAGCTGCCATCCAGATAGACAATCTGGCCTTTGACCGGAAAGCGCAAGCCCCGGCCCTGGGCTTCGAGAACCAGCGAAAAGCGCTGTCCTTCGATCAGCTTTTCAGGAAAAGTAAATGTTAACTGCCCGGCTTCAACCGGCACCGGTTCAGCAGAGCGACGTGGCACCAGGGGTGTTGGCGAAGCCTCAGGCTCAGGTTCATCGACCGGAGGCTTGGGCGGCAGGGGACTGAGACTGGGGAAGACATCCGGCCCAATATCGCCGGCCGGCGGCGTGGGCAAAGGATCGGGCAGAGCGGTCTGTGCTGCAGCCGACGCCGGAATCAGCGTGCTGATCAAAAGTGCCAGGGTCAGCAGTGAAGCAGGGAAGCGTTTCATAGCGGTGTCCTTATTGCATGTGTCTGACAGATTCTGAAACCATGTTACAATAGCCCGGCAAGAAAAGGGAATGTTTGCAGCAAACCAGGAGAAAACACATGAGCCAACCCCCTGCGCTGGATTCCGTTTATAAAATGGCCGGGCCCGTTGTGATGGGTGTCTTTCTGGGCTATTACCTGGATCAGTTACTGAGCAGCCAACCCTGGGGCATGCTGGGCATGACTTTTTGGGGAATTGCCACAGGGTTCTGGAGCGTGCTGAGACCACTTTATTTCCCTGAAAAAACCGTCAAAAATCCGCCAAAAAGCCCAAATCAGACACCCCAATCAAAAGCAGACGATAAGATCCCAGACTGAATCCGGACTTGGATTTTTCAAATCCTATACTATGATGGTAATAGGTAAAAAATCCGCGATTTAAAAATGCAGAAAATTTGCATGTACAGGCAAAGCTGAAGGTGGGGTAGCATAACGACAATGGCCAAATCCGTGATTACAGATCAGATCTTGCTGCAGGCGCTGGTTGAGCGTGATTTAGCTGATAAAACAACGCTGGAGGCCTTGATGGCCCGCCAGCAGGAAAACTTCAGAGCCAACCAGGCGACAATTGCCGGCACCGCCTTTCTGATTCATCTGCCGAGCCGCAGCCTGATCGTTAAGGACTGGCCTTCTGGCCAGGAAAAGAAGCGCATTACGCTGGATCCTGAGCAAAAAGCCGTTCGCTTTGAAGCAGATGACTGGGAACGCTGGGGCTCGCATGCCCTGGTGGTCAACCCCGAGGATGGTAACCGTCTGCTGGAGTACGACTGGGAAACAGACGCTGAGTATGGGCTCGTTTCGACAGCTGAGCGCGCCTATCTTTACAACCAGGGCCGTCTGAACACCAGTCATCTGGGTTTAAGCAAACATGCCCTCTTTGGTGGCGTTTACAAAGGCAAGCCCCAGACTACCCCCTACGATCTTTACCTTTCAGCCGATCAGCGCTGGCTCTGCATCAGCGATCGCGGTGCAGGCACCGTCACCCTGCTCGATACCGCCACGTATGAAGTCAAAGGACAGGTCAGTCTGCGGGAACCGGGCAGCGTCAACACCCTCAACATCGCCATTGACAGCCGCCGCGAAAAAGCCTATATCACCGACAACCAGACGTCTGGCCTGCACGTGCTGGACTTCAATACCCTGGAGCTCAGCCGCCAGCGTCTGGGGCTGGGCATTCTGGGCAACCTGACCCTCGCCGCCGGGGGCGAGCACTTTTTTATCGTCAGCATCAAACCCAACGTCGGGCTGCACTATGTGCGCATTGCAGACTGGGAAAACGAAAAAACAATCAAACTCAAAGGCGATCTGTTTAAAGCTGACAGCAGCGCCCCCTGTGACTTACTGAGCTTATCGCCCAGCGGTGGCTATCTGCTGATCAACACCTACCTCAACGACCCCAGCCCTTTTACCCCTGTGATTTCAGTGATCGATACCGAACAGCTCAAAACCATCCGGCGTTACTCACTCAAAGACGGGCTGAAACCTTTTCAGCTGGCTTATGGCTTTGAAAACCCCGTACAGGCCCATACCCGCAGCCTCGAAGAACTGGTACTTGAAGCCGGTGCGGTAGGCCCCCAGGCCATGTGGGAGCTGAAACGGGCCCTGCGCATTCAGCTCGGCGAAGACCCCGAAGAGGAAGAAGCACGGCCGATGGCACGCAAACCAGAAGCCAGTGCAGAAGAGGAAGAAGCAGAAAGCCCGGAAGCATCAGACGAAGCTGAGGCAGAGGCTGACCAGCCTGAAGCAGCCACAGAAGCAGATGAGCAGTTTCTGGATGTCGAGCACCTTCAGGTAGACATTACCAGCACCCTCAAAAACAATCCTGAATCAGACACCCTGAGTATTACGCCCAAAAAGGCCAATCACATTGATCTGCCACCGGAGGCTGTTGAGGAGATTCTGGATATTCTGGTCACCACCTTTCAGCGCCAGGTCGACGAAGACATCACCGAATACGAAGACGTCATGCAGCGTCTGCGCATGGAGGCCGACAAGGCGCGCCAGCAGCTGGAAGAATACGACTCCACCCTGGTGCAGGTGGACTCGCTCTTTGAAGGCCTGCCCCTCAAAACCGTGATTGTGCGCGAAGCCATTGTGATAATGCTGGACCTGAAAGAATCGGTCAAAGAAGAGCTGCGTCTGGTCCCCACCAACTGCCCCAACTGTAAACAGCGCCTGCACGGCGCCTGGGACTGTACGGTCTGCGGCTTTGAGCTTGAAAGCCCCGAGCGGGCCTTCAAGCGCCGGATTGCCTCCGCTGAAGCTACGGCCAATTTGCCCCACGGCCATATTGTGATACCCGACCCCCAGGGCCTGCGCCTGCTGCAGCTCAACCCGTATAAATACGTGAGCTGGCACCTGGATCCAGACCAGTTGACAGCCGATTACCCGGTAGATGCGATCTGGACCCCCAACGATCACGTGCTGATCGCCGATAAAGACGGTAACGCCGTGCGTGAGCTGGGCCTGCGGGGCAAGCTGTTCTGGCATTTTGACACCAAGCTTTCTGAACAGCATGCCCTGAACGAGCCGGTCAAAGTGACCTACTACCAGCCCGATGGCGAAGGGGCCCGTCACTACCTGATTGTCGATCAGGGCCACCACCGGGTGCTGGAAGTCAACAAAAAAAGCGAGATCATCCGCGAGTTTGGCATTATGGGCACACCGGGGGCTGAAGGCAGCAACCTGAATCTGCCTTCGGATGTGCAGTTTACCCACAACGAAACCTACCTGATTGCCGATACGGGCAATGACCGCGTGATTGAATACGATAAAAAAGGCGGGGTTGAGCGCATTTTTCGCGAAAAGCTGGGCCTGAAGCGCCCCACCTGCGTGCAGCGCCTGTTTAATGAGCACACCCTGATTGCCGATGCCGGCAATTACCGCCTGTTGCAGGTGGATAACGAACAGAATATTATCTACGAAGCCCGCTATTTTACCTCCAAAATGCCGCGTGAGTTTCAGGTCATTTCACCCATCAAAATGATCCGCCTGTTTAACAAAGACGTGCTGGTAATGGACGAAGACAAAATGATCCAGGTCATGCTGCACACCAACCAGCTGGTCTGGTACAGCATGATCGACGATCTGGCCTTTCAGCCCAAGGTCGACGCCCCAGAGATTGTAGTGGATGAAAACGGCATTGAGCGCCTGGTATACAAAGTGGTGGATCACGGTGAAATCAAGCCCGTGCGCCTGTCGCAAAAGATCAACTTCAAGCGCATGCAAAAATTAATTGAAGCACGCCTGCGCGGCGAAATGCCCTCAGATGAGGGTGAAGACGGTCAGACCCTCAATGCCGCCGACAAGCTGCGGGCGTTGATTGAAGATCGCAAACTGGAGCAAAAGCGTAGCCTGCGCCGGGAGCTGACCATGGACAGTTTTCAGCCGTCAGAGGTTTTTCAGAAGCCCGACCTGGAGCTGAAAAACATCCGGCATTACGCCGTCGATCGCCACCATAACGCCATTATCCGTATCAACCGCAAGGGCGAAGTCAAATGGCACTACGGCTTTGAAATGGGCCAGGTGCTTTCACGTCCGCACCAGCTGAGCGAAACCCGTCGCACCCTGCTGGTGGCCGATGCCGGCAATAACCGCGTGGTCGAAATCTCCAAAGCCGATAAAGAAGTGATCATGGAGTTTAAAGAGCACCAGGATATCAAGCTGGGCTCACCGCGCTGTGCGGTTCGTCTGGACTTTGGCCGCACCCTGGTGGCCGATCAGCGCAACAAGCGGCTGGTAGAGTTCAATCCCCGTGGAGAAGTCTCCTGGCTCTTTGATAAAGCCGGTCAGATCTCCTCCCCCCAGTCGGTCGAAGAACTTGCCAATGGCCACATCCTCTTTGCCGACTCCATGCTCAACAGCATCCGTGAAATTGACCGCAACGGCAATCTGCGCTGGTCTTATGGCAGCCGCATCAAAGGCAATGGACCCGGTCAGCTTTTTGCACCCGAATTTGCCACCCGTCTGGAGAATGGCAACACCCTGATTGCCGACACCCGCAACAACCGCATATTAGAGATCAATATGGACGGACGCGAGGTCTGGATTTACCAGGGGGACCCGGTCAGTCGGCGCAAAATCATGAACCCCACCCGCTGCCAGCGGCTCGAAAACGGCAATACCCTGATCACCTACAATAACCAGCGCGAGCTGATTGAGGTGGATAGCCATCAGACCACCATCTGGTACTTCAAAATGGGTAATGATGTGTTTCAGCCGCCAGTCAGCAGCGACAGCAAGGGCCAGAAGCAAATGATTGAAATTCTGGATCCTTACTATAACCCGATTGAAAAACGCCTGATCAAATCTGCTGAAAGCAAGGCCATGTGGGGCATGGAAGCCCATATCACCATGATGGAAAACTGCCAGATGAAGTCCGTGCGGGCCTCACTGGTACTGATGGCCTTAGAGCAGTCCGGTACGGTGGTTAAAACATTCCCTTCGCCCGAAGAGCTGCTGGCCGATAAATTTGGCAAGCATATGATCGTGGCCTTTATTATGGATCCAGGCAAAGACCCGGAAGAAGTGGCCGAAGATTTACGCTACATCGCTGAAATCGAAGAGGCCAAAATGGAGCGCATTCTGATCGAAGATCCCCAGGCGGCTGTCAGTGTCAGCGCCTGATCTGGCGGTTCTGACGCTTTATTTTGTACTGATTGCGCTGGTCGGCTGGCATTGCAGTCGCAGCAGCCGGACAGACAGCAGCGCCTACTTTTTGGGGGGCAGCAACATTGGCTGGCTGGCCATCGGCGCCAGCCTCTTTGCCAGCAATATTTCAGCAGAGCACTTTATTGGCCTGGCCGGCAGCGGCGCAGCCGGGGGGCTGGCAGTAGGCCAGTTTGAGTGGCTGGCCTGTTTGATCCTGCTGCTGCTGGGCTGGCTTTTTGTGCCCTTTTACCTCAAAACGGGTGTGTTTACCATGCCTGAATTTTTAGAGACCCGCTACAACAGCGCCTGCCGCACCTACCTGGCCTCGGTCTCCCTGCTGGCCTATGTCTTTACCAAAATCTCGGTGGCCGTCTATGCAGGCGCGCTGGTACTGCAAACCATTCTGGGCTGGAATCTCTGGCTGGGCGCCACGCTGCTGATTGTGGCCACGGGCATTTATACCGTATTTGGCGGCCTGAGGGCCGTGATTTATACCGACCTGCTGCAGGCGGGTATTCTGATTGCCGGCGCCGCCTTGCTGACCTGGCTGGCCCTGGACCGAGTGGGCGGGGTATCGGTGCTGTTGGCCGAGCTGCCACCAGGTTATTTTAACCTCTGGAAACCCGCCTCGCACCCTGACTTTCCCTGGACCGGTATTTTATTTGGCGCGCCGATTCTGGGTATCTGGTACTGGTGCACCGATCAGATGATCGTGCAGCGCACCCTGGCCGCCAAAAATCTGGACCAAGCCCGCAAGGCCACAATTTTTGCCGGCTTTTTAAAACTGTTGCCTGTCTTTGTCCTGGTCCTGCCCGGCCTGGCCGGCCGGGTGCTCTACCCTGAAACACCCCCGGATCAGATCTATGTGACCCTGGTACACAATCTTTTGCCCGTGGGCATCCGGGGACTGGTCATCGCCGGCCTGCTGGCGGCGCTGATGAGCTCGCTGTCATCGGTCTTTAATTCCTCTTCAACCCTGGTGGTCATGGACTTTTACCGCAAATGGCGGCCAGAAGCCAGTGAAAAACAACTCGTGCGGGCCGGGCAACTCGCCACCGGCATTCTGGTGCTGATGGGTCTGGCCTGGCTGCCTTTGATTGGTCTAATGAGCGAGCAATTATACCTGTATCTGCAATCAGTACAGGCTTATATCTCCCCACCGATTGCCGCCGTGTTCCTGATCGGGCTGCTCTGGCGCCGGGCCAATGGCACCGCCGCCATCACCACCCTGCTGACAGGCTTTGGCCTGGGGGCGCTGCGCTTTGGTGCCGAGATTTTTGTTAAGCTGGGCTGGATCCGGAGCGGCTGGCTGCACGCCTATGCCACCTTTAACTTTTTGCACTTTGCTGTCTTTTTATTTGGGGTTTCGGTCAGTATTCTGGTGCTGGTCAGTCTACTGTGGCGGGATCCACCCATGGCACCGCTGCAGCTGGCTGACGGCGTTGGCGAAATCGACAGCCAGCGCAGCCTCAATCTGGCCCTCAGCGGGCTTCTGGTAATGGCCGTGCTGGCCCTGTGGCTGTGGTTCAGCCCTCTGATGGGTTTCAGGGGTTAAGCTTTCAGTCAGATTTTTGAAACCTGCCTGCTGCAGCGCTGCTGAGCGCAGGATGTGCTGCCCGTGATATGATGGCCTTAGCGACAGCGCCAGCCAACATGAAAGGATAGATCGTATGTCCAGCTTACCGCTGCAAAATCTGCTGTTACAGGTGCCCTTTTTCAGCTCTTTTTCACCAACACAAATCAATAACCTCAGCCGGGTGGGTGAAATCCGCACCGCTACCGCAGGGGAGGTTATCTTTCATGAAGGTGATCCTGGGCGGGAGTTATTTCTGATTCTCGAAGGCGCCGTGCGCGTAGACGGTCGCAATCCCGACGGACAGGCCATGTTTCTGGCCCAGTTGCAAAAAGGTGAAATCTTTGGAGAGCTGGCCCTGGCCGATGGGGGGCAACGTACGGCCAGGGTTTCGGCTGTATCAGACTGCCAGTTTTTTGTGCTCAGCCGTGAACGCTTTATTGAGCAGATTAGCCAGTCGCCTAAATTACTGTCTGAGGTGATCGCCTCTATCAGTCAAAAAGTACGGGCCACCAATACCCAGTATTTTGAAGAACAACTCGAAAAACACAAAAGTCAGCTGCAGTCTGAACGCAATCGCCACCGCACCATGAACCGCATGGTTTCAGAGCTGGCACGCGAGTTTGACCAACCGCTGGATGCAGCCCAGTCCCTGTTGCAGCGTATGCAGATCCAGCTTGAAGAATGGCAGGATCCGGGCTCTGAGCATTTGCAAAGCAGCGCCGCTGAAATTCAGCATCAAATCGCCCGCATGTTTATGCTGGTGCAATCGATCAAGGCCATTTCACCCGATGGCCTGTACGCCCCGCGCGAAACGGTTAACTGGACTGAATTCTGGCCCGAGCTGGAAGCCATGTACCGGGCCAGCAGTTTTCGCAATCTCCAGCTGAATCTTCAGGTTTCAACCGATACAGCAGGTCAGCCCTGGCTGGGTTACCCGGCCATTTTACGTGAAGTGCTGATGCACCTGCTGATCAATATTGAACAACATGCTTACCCCGATACCGCAGAAGGCCAGATCGATATTTTGCTGGAGCGGGCCCGCAACAATGAGACCTGGGGCTTTTGCCTGTCGGTCACAGACTGGGGTGCAGGCATTGCACCAGACATACTGGCCGAGGTTTCAGAACCCTTCTTTACCACCCGGGCCGATGAAGGCCACAAAGGGCTGGGGTTGTCCATTGCCCGCAATCTGGTCTATACCGCTCTCGGTGGCGATATGGAGATCAATGCCATGCCGGGTGCTGGCACCAATATTATGCTCTGGTTCCCTTTTGAAGCCCCTGAGATGGTACTGCCTGATTAGTCGGTATCACCTGGGGTGTATTGCCGGTGCAGGCCCTGCAAAATCTGCAGCAGGCTCTCAGCGTCACTTTCAGACAGCGACAGCCGCAGATTATCAGGCGGCGCATGGTTTTTGGGCGAGGATCCCGTCCCCCAGAGCGTCTCGGGATAGGCCGGCTGGGGCCGGACCGTACGAATGCCCAGCTGGTAGAGCCGACGATCCAGTAAGTGCTCCCAGTGCGGATATTCAGGCAACCAGGGCTGTAGCGCCAGCTCTGAAATATCTGACCAGAGCAAAGCAAAGCTTTCGGGGTAAACGGTTTCACCCGGCGGTTGATAACGCAGACGCAAGCCCCGCGCATCGGCACTCAGACAGGCGTTGGTCAACAGACTGGCTTTGGGCCGCTGGGACTGTCTGCTGCTGAACGCTGGAAAATAATCCTCAAAAAGTACGGGCAACACAGCGCCTGTCGTCTGTAAATGTGCACGTCGTTTCTGACGCGTGTGTGCATAAAGAGCGGCTCCCGTCCAGCCACTGATCGGCAGCAGCAAAATCAGTGCGCCAACCAGCGCGTGCCCCCCCGTTAAAAGCATCATGCCGGGCAGGAAACTGAGCATAGAACCCCAGGCCCCCAACACCCAAAGCAAAGTACTGGTTTGACCTTGAACCTTGCCCTGATTGTCTTTCAGCGGGCCTCGCCAGGCCGGAACCTGCTGCTGGTTTTCAGGCTCCCGCGGAAAAAAGTTCAGCTGATCCAGCGCACACAAACGCGCGCGCAGCTGCTGATCTTCTGAACAATAGATGTGCAGCAGCTCTCCTTCAGTGCTGACCGTGAGGCTTTCACTGTCAATCAGAAAGCGTGCCACCTGATCCAGCCGGATGCGCGAGGGCAACAGGCGCTTGCGACGACCTGCCGGGCTGATTTCGCTGACCTGCTGGGTTTGCTGCTGCAGCCACTGCCGGGCTTGAGGCGCATCCGCTGCCGACGCGCGCAACAGACTGAGGGCTTCAGCCGCCGAGGCAAAGCGCTGGCTGTACAGCGGCTGCAGCAGTTTGCCCAGCCAGGCCAGATAAAAGGGCGGACAGCTTACAAAGGGTTGAAAATGCAGGCCCGTGCCCTCAAGCGGAATTTCAATCGGATGGCGGCGCGAGAGCAAGCGAATCAGCGTCGCCCCAAGGCCATAGAGGTCAGACTGGGGAAAAGCCTGGCCCGAGAATTGCTCCGGTGCCATATAGCCAAAGGTACCAATAATGGTGGAGCCACCGCCGCCCTGGGCCCAGAGACGGCTTTGCACAGCACCAAAGTCAATCAGCCAGATCTGATTGTCGGGCGTGATCAAAACATTGCTGGGCTTGAGATCGCGGTGCACCAGCGGCGGATCCTGGTTATGCAGATAATCCAGAATCTCAAGCAGCTGCTCCGCAATCTGCCAGACCACCTCGTCGGTGGGCCGCCAGCCGCGCTCCAGCCCGTGATCGAGGGTTTCGCCCGCCACGGACTCGGTCACCAGAAACCAGCTGAGCCGCTCGCCTTCGCGAATCTGAAAGCTGTCAATATACGCCGGGATGCGCGGGTGCTTCAGACGCTGCTGAATGTCCATCTCGCGCTCAAACAGCTCAATATTTTTCCATTCGCTGACCCGCTCAATACACAGCTCTTTGAGAATAATCTGCTGGCCGCTGTGACGCACCTGGCCCGTATATACATGACTATGCGTCCCTGCCCCCAGCAGTGCTGTGATTTCATAGCGCCCTTCCAGCAGCGAGCCCGCCAGCAGAGCCATGTCTTCTGCTGAGCGTGCCGTCAGGGTCAGGCTGTGTAAAATTTCAGGAATCTGGGCCAGGTGATTCTGAGGATAAAAAAAGGTCCGTTTTGCAAAGTCGTGATCCCGCAACAGGTCCAGATCTTTGAGCGCTTCTTCAGCACTGGCATAACGCTGATCAGGATCGGCAGCCAGCAGGGTCTTCAGCCAGCGCAGCAGGTCGCCGCCCATGGTGCTGCGCAAACTTTCCAGCTGCTCGTTTTGCGCAGCACTGCCCGCTTCAGCGGGTGTGGCCCGGCTCAGCAGCTGCAGCAGGGTAGCTCCCAGACCGTAAGTATCTGTTGCGGGCACAGCCCGTCCCTGCAACTGTTCGGGCGCCATATAACCCACCGTACCCACCAGCGTAGAGCCCCCGGCCCCCTGACTGGAAAGCACTTCCTGGGCTCCGCCAAAATCGACCAGATAGACCCGCTGCCATTGATTCAGCATCAGATTGCTGGGCTTGATATCACGGTGAACCAGCGGCGGGTTAAAGGCATGAATATAGACCAGCAGCTCCAGGGTTTTGCTGGCAATACCCAGCACCTCGTCCAGCGTGGGCTGCCAGCCTTCAGCCAGCTTGTGGTCAAGGCTGACCCCGTTGACCCAGAAGGTCACCAGATAAAGGGTTTGCTGGCCTTCAGGCCCCAGGGCAAAAAAATCCACAAAGCCTGGGATTTCAATATGGTTGATCTGAGCCAGAATCCGGGCTTCACGTTCAATCAGCTGAATGCGCTTCCAGTCCTGCAAAGCCCGCGGCAGATAGGCTTTGATCAGGACCGGCAGCTGGCGCTGGGTGTCAAAACCCTCCCAGACCTCACTCTGTCAGTTCCCTGGGCCAGCTGCCGCACCTGCTGGTAACGCTGATTGAGTAAGGTGGACATGGCTTTATTTTACCGGGCACTGCCGCAAAGTCAAACCGGCCAGCTGGTCCTGAGGCCAGAAAAGCTACTTCCGGGTCAGCTTACCCCAGGCACTTTGCAGCAAGACCAGCAGAACAGCCCCCATCAGCAGCAGGCTGGCCAGGCTGCCACCCAAGAACACGCCCACAAAGAGTTTGCTGATCAGCAAGGACACGCTAAAACTGACCGCTATCAACATCATCAGGCCACTGAGACGGTCAAATCCGGGCAGATCTTTAAAACGCACCTGCTTTGAAAGCAGGGCCAGGGTCAGGGTCAGGAGCATAGCAGCCAGGGGTGCAAAATAAAAAACAGGCTGTAGCCAATCAGCAGGGCCGAAAGCACCCCCGGTCCACAGCTGAGATAAACCAGGGTGCTGTAAATATAGGGCCAGGGACCTGTGCTACGTGCACGCTGAGGCAGCAGATACAGCAAAAGACTGCCCAGAGGCAGGGCCAGCAGATAGAGCAAGAGCCAGAACGCCTGCGTTTCAAGAGAGGTCAGCAACTGTTGGATGGTCATCGGTTTTGTTCCTCAAAACAGTATAATCCGGCGGCGCTGGAAAAGGCAGTGCCGGATATGTTTTAACCCGCATTTCTCACAAACAGATCAGTAGATAAAAACTGGCTCCTTTCTGTAGATTAAAGTTATCATA
>JACYMC010000010.1 GCA_015272195.1 Candidatus Sericytochromatia bacterium | reverse complement strand
GCTGCGGGACGAACGTCAGCGCATCTGTTTCGGGCCAACCAGCTTCGGCTCTGGTTTTCAGGGCTGGCGTATGTTCTGATGCAAGCGATTCGCCGGCTCGGATTGACGGGCACAAAGCTCGCCAAAGCACAGGCCGGAACAATTCGGCTCAAGCTGTTGAAGGTAGCGGCGCGCGTCCTGCATGTCGGTGGGCACCTGATCTGTCAATTGGCGAGCGCGTGCCCCTTTCGTTCTCTGTGGGGACAGGTTCTGAAGCGATTGCGAATACCGTGAGCCTGAGCCCCTTCACCAAGATCTCAATCGCCTGAAACCAGGTTATCTTTGGCCTGTCGTCTTTCACCCAGCGAACGAACAAAGACAATGAATCAAGCGTGAAACGGCCTGTTCAGAGGCTACCGAGTTCAGTAAAAACTCCCGAAATATACCCTACACCTTATGTGAACGCACCTTTGTGAGAAATGCGGGTTAGCGGTCTTGATCCACTCCAGAATGCCCCTTCTGGAAGACGGAGGAAAGCGCTCAAACAAACGCTGTGAGTCGGGATACAGCTCAAAAGCCTGAAGCAGATCCTCTGGCAGCTCCAGGCGCTCCACATCATCCAGAAAATGCCATGCCCCATTTTGTTTGGCCTGCTCAATCACCGCCAGCCCAGCCGGCATCATCAGGCCCTGCTGAAGCAAACGGCTGACCCGCTCCTTGTTAATGCGGGATCAGCTGCTCCTGGGGTTGCGCGGTGATATTCTGAGCAGGCTGCGCCGGGCATCCAGTTTGGCAGGCAGACTATCCACCCAGCCAAAACAGAGACACTGATCAACAATCTCATCATAAGTCACATGGGGATGACCCGAGTCTTTTTTCCAGATCACCAGCCACACACTGCCGCTCTCAGCATGATTTTCAGACAGCCAGCTACGCAGTTCAGCGGCAAATTCAATGGTGACTTGCGGATATTCTCGGGTCATGTGTGTATCTCAATCAAATCAGTCCTGCACAACCTACTCCCGCCACCCAATCACCCCCGCCTGGCGGCCCGTGACGCCGACGCTGCGGCGGTACGAAAAAAAGCGGGCGTCGGTCAGGGTGTCGGCGGCCAGAATGGCGATTTGATCATCGGGCACACCAGCGGCCAGGGCCTGACGGCGGACCAGCTCCGGCAAATTGAGGCGGTATTTCTCACCCTGGGGCTGCACCACGGCAGCATCATCCAGGGCAAAAGCCCCCTCAAAGGCGGCCACAACCTCAGGGCCCACCTCAAAGCTGGCAAAGCCAATACCGGGGCCAATCACCAGGCGCAGGTTCTCTGGCAGCGTACCGTAGTGCTGCTGCAGCGCGGCAATGGTGGCAGGCACAATGGCCTGCTGCACGCCGCGCCAGCCCGAATGCACGGCCCCAAAGCCCCGGCTGACAGGATCGGCCATCAGTACCGGCAGGCAGTCGGCCACCATCACCAGCAGCGGGATGCCCGCACGGTCAGAGATCAGGGCGTCGGTGGCTTCAAAGCCGTCCTGCTGGCGCAGGGCACCGCGACCGGCTTCGGCTTCGGTGACGAGCTGCACGCGGCGGCCATGGGTCTGCTGGGCGGCGGTGAGCTGTTCAAAGGGCAGCTGCAGCCAGGTGCAGAGGCGGCGGCGGTTTTCGGCCACGTGGGCATCGCCGCCCACTTCATCCTGGGCGTTGACCGGGTATTTGAGGTTGAGGCTGGCAAAGGCCCCTTCGCTCACGCCGCCGTAGCGGGTGCTGAAGCCGTGTGAGAGGCCGGGTATCGCGCTCAGCAGCTCAGATCGTAAGAGTTCATCAGACATTTCATCAGACATGGGGCACCTCCGGGTTAAGGGCCCGCGCCGGGCAGGGCGGCACTCAGGTCGATGCGGGCAATGGTTTGAATCTGGGCGTCCTGGCCCATGACCTCATTGTAGGAAAGCACGTTCAGAATGGGCAAGGAACGTTCGGTCAGACGCCGCAGCACCAGACGGATTTTGGACGAGCAGATCAGCACGGGCTGGTGATAGCCTTTGGCCGCCGTTTCTTCAACCTTGCGGCTGATGCTGTTGACCACCTGGGTGGCCAGATGGGGCTCCAGCGCGAGGCTCAGACCCTGCTCGGTTCGCATCACCGCATCCCCCAGAATCTGCTCCAGATCGGCTGAGAGGGTCATGGCCGGCAGCTGGCCCTGGGGGGTTCGAAAGGGCTGACAGATCGAGCGGGCCAGGGCCTGGCGGGCGTGCTCGGTCAGCAGGTCAGGCTCTTTGGTGGCGCGGCCGTGGTTGGCCAGGGCCTCCAGAATCGGAATCATATCGCGAATCGAGACCCGCTCGCGCAGCAGGTTCTGCAGCACGCCCTGCACCTCGCCCACGCTCAGCAGGGCGGGAATCAGCTCGTCGACCACCGCAGGCGCTTCCTCGCGCACATTGTCGATCAGGCGCTGCACGTCCTGGCGGGTCAGAATATCCGCCGCATGGCGCTTCACGATTTCGGTCAGGTGGGTGGCCACCACCGTTGAAGGGTCAAAAACGGTGTAGCCCAGCATCTCGGCACGCTCTTTGTGGGTCTCGCTGACCCAGACCGCCGGCAGGTTAAACACGGGCTCCACGGTCTGAATGCCTTCAAGCTGCTCGCTCATCCCCCCGGGGCTCATGGCCAGAAAATGGCCCACGTGAATCTCCCCGCGCGCAATCTCGACCCCGCGCATCTTGATGGCGTAGTCACGGGGCTTGAGCTGAATATTGTCGCGCACGCGAATGGCCGGCAACACCAGCCCCAGCTGCAGAGCCATCTGGCGGCGGATTTTGGTAATGCGCTCCAGCAGATCGCCGCCCTGCTCAGCGTCTACCAGTGGGATCAGGCGGTAGCCAATCTCCAGCTCAATCGGATCAATTTTGAGCAGTTTGATCATGTCTTCGGGCTCTTTGCGGGTAGCAATCATGCCGGCCTGGGCCGGCGATACGGTCTTATCAACGCGCTGCAGGCCGGTTTCAGCTTCTTCGGTTTCAGCAGACTCCTGGCGCAGCAGCACCACGCCGGCAATCAGCAGCAGACTGGCAATCAGAATAAAGGGAATCTTGGGCAGGGGCGTGGCCACGCCCATCAGCAGCAAAAAGAAAGCGATCACCAGCAAACCACGCGGTATATTGACCAGCTGACGCGAAATGCGTTCGCCCAGCTGGCTTTCACCCGCTGCACGTGAGACCAGCACACCCGTGCCAATCGCAATCACCATGGCCGGAATCTGGCTCACCAGACCGTCACCAATCGTCAGGACGGTATAGCGCTCCAGCGCCTCGGTCACGCTCATACCACGCTGAAAAGCACCGATCATGATGCCGCCGAGGATATTGATAAAAGTAATGATAATCCCGGCAATGGCATCGCCGCGCACAAACTTGCTGGCACCGTCCATGCTGCCGTAAAAATCTGCTTCGCGCTGAATATCTGAGCGACGCTGGCGGGCGCTGTCCTCGTCAATCAGACCTGAGTTGAGATCGGCATCAATGGCCATCTGCTTGCCGGGCATGGCGTCGAGGGTAAAGCGGGCCGCCACCTCCGAAATACGGCCCGCGCCGTTGGTGATCACCACAAACTGCACCACCACCAGAATCACAAAGATCAGAACCCCCACAATGTAATTGCCGCCAATCACAAAGGAGCCAAAGGTCTCGATCACCTTGCCCGCGTCGGCCTGGGTCAGAATCAGGCGCGTTGACGAAATATTAAGCGCCAGGCGCAAGAGAGTCATCACCAGCAACACGGTCGGAAAGGTCGAAAAGTCGAGCGGGCGCTCAACGTAGAGCGCCACCATCAGAATCATCAGGGCCAGGGTGATATCCAAAGTCAGTAGCAGATCCAGGGTCCAGGTCGGCAGCGGCACCATCATAAAGGAAATGATGACGATCATCAGCACCGCCAGGCCGATATCGCCCTGCTTCAGCAGACGTTCCAGCCAGCCGCTGGCAGCGTCAGTTGAAGGGCGTGAAGAAGGCTGCTGACTCATAAAACGGGCTTAACAGAGATGACGTGGCGGTGCAGTGACCAGCTTGCGGATAATCTTTTCGGCGTCGCTGGTCAAATCCAGCTTGCGCTGGCGGTAGTCCTGCAGGGTTTGTTGAAAGGTATCCTGAGCGGGACCACCGTGCAGCAATTCCTGTATCAGCTGAACCGTGCGGGGCTCGTTAAAAATATCCACCAGATGATACAAAAATCGCTCCTGAAACAGCTCGGTCTGCGGCCAGGCTGAGCGCAGCCGCGACGGAAAGGAGATATATGGAAACAGGGCGTCGGGGTTTTCTTCGCGCAGGGTGTCGAGCTTGAGCTGCAAAAAGGGCGAGAGTTCACCCAGCGTGTGCTGCAGCTGCCCCTGGGCATCCAGCCCGACCGAAGCACCAATTACCAGACTGGGAATCTCACGGGAGGCCGACAGGGCCAGACCGGGATAGGTCAGGGATTCAGTAATCAGGAGCTGGGTGGCACAGAACAGGCCATTGAGCAGATGCTGATCCAGGGTTTTAAAGAAGCGCACGTGCACGTTTTCAAACTCATAATCCTCAAAAGGCGGCGGCATATTGACCACCGAAAGCAAATATTCACCCGACAGCTGGTTGAGGTAGTAAATCAGGGTTTCGACCACCACCACAAAATGGTCGATCAGCCCGCGCTCCTGTGCCATCAGGGCGGCCTCCCAGGGGAACACCAGCGTCACCAGCATGGCTTCAGGCGGACAGTTCAGCTGTTTACGCACAGCGTCCCGCTCGTTGTAAATGGCCAGGCCGCCCATCTGATCCTGACAGCCCCACTGAAACAGCTTGGGGTTCTGGGTCTGCACCGCGTCATGGGGCGGGCAGATCTTGATTAAAAAATCATAGTCCAGCGTATAGGGCGGGGTCTCGCCGTCCAGAATGTAAGACGCCAGGGCCAGCTGTTCATCAGGGGTTTTGAGCACATTGGCTCTAAAGTCCATCACCGCCACCACGCAGGGCAGATCTTCCAGCCACGCCAGCTCAATGTAGGTCAAATCAGGCGCGTCTTCGCCGAGCATGATATAGGGGTCACACAGAATCACAATCTGAGGATCAAAGCTGTCGATCAGCTCACGCCATTCCTCGTATTCAAAGCCTGGCCTGGCCTGGGTGATGTCCACATGGCGGTTCTGCAGATTGATATGGGCCACAGGCAAGGCCGGGGTCAGAATATGGTTTTCAATACCTGCTGCGGGCAACTGGTTGATAAAACTGTCCAGAAACAGCATCTCATCAAAGGACATGTCTCCAGCCAGCACATACAAAACTTTAATCATCGTGGGACTCCTCTTCCTGTACGGCAACAGGCTCATTTTCCACTGCCACCTCAGGACTCGTCACCGCGTCTGAGACGGGCTTGTCTGCCAGCTTTTGCTTCAGCTCTTCGTAAACTTCGCGGGTGCGTTCGTTGTCAGGGGCCAGGCGCAGCGCTTCTGCACAGGCTTCCAGCGCGGCCTCAGCAAAACCGGCCACGTCATATAGAATCGCCAGAATTTCAAAGGCTTCAGGGCGCTCAGGATCCAGCTGCACCACGCGCTCAAAAGCCCCCAGGGCCATCTCGCCGTTGGCGGTTTCCATAAAGACCAGGCCCAGATGCTGAATCAGGTCAGGATCATCCGGGTTATCCCGGATCGCGCCACGCAGCTCCTGAATCGCCAGCGGGTACTTACCCTGGCGGCGGTACATCTCAGCCAGGGCCACGCGGGCCTCCTGGATCTCAGGCTTGTGAAACACGAGATACTGAAAATTGGCCACCGCCGCATAATAGTCCTGCAGGAGGGCATAAACGTTGCCGAGCATATAAAAAGCTTCGAGGTTGTCAGGATCAATCTGGGTGACCTTTTCGAACATGGCCTTGGCGGGATTGAGTTTGTCCTGCTTAGAGTAGAGCAGACCCAGGTTATAGTAGGACTCGGAGCTGGCAGGGTTAAGCTGAATGGCTTTGAGGTAATACTGCTCGGCTTCGGCCAGGCGGTTAAGCGATTGCTCCAGAGCCGCCAGGTTGTTACAGGTACTAAAGTCGCGCGGATCCTTTTTGAGGGCCTGCTCAAAGTAGTTGCGGGCCTTATCGGGCTGGGCCTCACCCATGGCAATCAGCCCCAGATTGCTATAAGCTGCAGCCAGGCTGTCGTCCAGCTGTAAGGCCTCTTCAAAATGCTGACGGGCTTCATCGTAGGTCATGGCCTGTAAAGCCCGAATGCCGCGCTCCAGAAGCGCCAGTGCTTTGTCTTGTTTGTTCACGGCGACCTGCTTTCTTTGCTTCACTCAGTTTGCCTGTATTATAGCCTAGATTTTTATCTGATTCCCTTGATGGCGGCAAGGCCTTGTGTTAGTATGCTTACCGTATTGGGCAGTTGGCGCAGTGGTAGCGCATCTCGTTGACATCGAGGAGGTCACTAGTTCGAATCTAGTACTGCCCACCTCACTCCACAAACCACTTAAACATGCAAAGGCGTACAATTCTGTACGCCTTTTTGTGTACGCCTTTTTGCCTGTCTGGCCGCCAAATCGCTCAGTGAGACAGGTCAACCTGGGTAATCAGACGGTAGCCCGCTCCGTAAACCGTTTCGATCTGGGGGTATTCGGCCTGATAGAGCTGCAGGGCTTTTTCAAGCTTGCGGCGCACACGACCGACAAAATTATCCACCGTCCGGCTCTGGCCAGCGACCCGATAGCCCCAGACCTGCTGCAGCAAAAAGTCACGCTCCAGCAGGCGATCGGCATACTCACAAAAGACCTGCAGCAGACGAAACTCCGTGCGCGACAAAACCAGCGTGGCGTCACGGTAGCGGGCTTCGTGATTGACCACATCAATCACCAGGCCCTTGACCTCCAGCTGGGGATAGTCCGAATGGGTGTAGCGTCTGATTTGCTCCGAGCGGCGTAAGGCTGCATGCACACGGGCAATCAGCTCCTGGCGGTTAAAGGGCTTGGTGATATAGTCATCAGCCCCCTGATCAAAGCCCTGCACCAGATCCTGCACCTGCTGCTTGGCCGTCAGAAAAATAATCGGCACCAGTGGGGCCTCAGCCCGGATAGCCTGACAGACATCCAGGCCGTTTTTCTGCGGCATCATAATATCCAGCAAAACCAATTCCGGAGCCTGGCTGCGAAAAATGTCCAGGGCCTCATCACCATGACTGGCCGTCAGCATCTGATGTCCCTGTGACTCCAGCACCATGCAGACAAAACCCAGAATGGTTGGGTCATCGTCGGCCAAAAGAATCCGCGCCATGTTCTCCCTCTTCTATTGCTCACGCTTTGGCACACAATTGTGTATCATGACAGAGTAGATACTGCATTTTACAAGGAAAGGACCCGCCATGCACAAAGCACATGATACCCTGGGAACCCGCACGGCTTTCCAGACCGGCTCCGGTACGGCTTACCTCTATAGTCTCAACAAGCTGGCCGAACAGGGCTATGCCCAGATCCAGAAACTGCCCTTTTCAATTAAAATCTTACTTGAATCCGTCCTCAGAAACTGTGATGGCTATGTGGTCACTGAAGACGACGTCAAAAAACTGGCCACCTACGATGCCAGCAACCCCGCCAAAGCCGAGATTCCTTTTAAACCCGCCCGCGTGATTCTGCAGGATTTTACCGGCGTGCCGGCAGTGGTCGACCTCGCCGCCATGCGCGCGGCCATGGCCCGTATGGGCGGCGACCCCCAAAAAATCAATCCCACTGTGCCAGTCGATCTGGTGATCGACCACTCCGTACAGGTCGATAAATTTGGCACGGCCCAGGCTTTTGAGCAAAACATCCAGATCGAGATGGAGCGCAACCGCGAACGCTATGAGTTTCTGCGCTGGGGCCAGCAGGCCTTCGACAACTTTGGCGTGGTGCCGCCTGGCCGCGGCATTGTGCACCAAGTCAACCTGGAGTACCTGGCCAAAGGGGTTTTCAGCAGCAGCGAGGGCGATGACACGGTCTTTTTCCCTGATTCGCTGGTGGGCACCGACTCTCACACAACCATGATCAACGGCCTGGGTGTGGTGGGCTGGGGCGTCGGCGGCATCGAAGCCGAAGCCGTGATGCTCTCGCAACCCATCTACATGCTGATCCCCGAAGTGGTCGGATTCAAGCTGACCGGCAAGCTGCGCGAAGGCGTCACCGCCACCGACCTGACCCTGACCATCACCGAAATGCTGCGCAAAAAAGGCGTGGTGGGCAAGTTTGTGGAGTTCTATGGCACTGGCCTGAGCAATATTTCACTGCCCGACCGGGCCACCATTGCCAATATGGCCCCCGAATACGGCGCCACCATGGGTTTCTTCCCGATCGACGCTGAAACCCTGCGCTACCTGGAACGCACCAACCGGTCTGCTGAGCTGGTTCAGACGGTCGAAAACTATACCCGCGCCCAGGGGCTCTTCCGCACGGACGAGACCCCCGATCCCGTCTTTACCGACATCCTGGAACTGGATCTGGGCACGGTCCAGACCTCGCTCGCTGGCCCCAAGCGCCCACAGGATCGCATCAACCTCAGCGATATGAAGCAGACCTTTGCCGACGCGCTGACCAGCACCGTTCCCACCAGCGGTTTCTCCCTCAAGCCCGAACAGCTCAGCAACCAGGGCAGCTACCAGACCGATGGCCAGAACCTTAAAATGACCCACGGTGACGTGGTAATTGCCGCCATCACGAGCTGCACCAACACCTCCAACCCCTCGGTCATGCTGGGGGCAGGCCTGGTGGCCAAAAAAGCCGTCGAAAAAGGCCTGAAGGTCAAACCCTTTGTCAAAACCTCTCTGGCACCGGGCTCACGCGTGGTCACCGAGTACCTGGATCGCTCTGGCTTAACACCCTACCTCGAGCTGCTGGGCTTTAACCTCGTGGGCTATGGCTGTACCACCTGTATCGGTAACTCCGGCCCCCTGCCCGATGCGGTGGAAGCCGCTATCCGTGAAGGTGATCTGATCGCCGCCAGCGTGCTTTCGGGCAACCGCAACTTTGAAGGCCGCGTGCACCAGAGCGTCAAGGCCAACTTCCTGGCCTCGCCACCGCTGGTGGTGGCCTACGCCCTGGCCGGTACGGTCACGCTGGATCTTGAAAACGAGCCGCTGGGCACCGACAATGATGGCCAGCCCGTCTATCTCAAAGACATCTGGCCCAGCCAGGCCGAAATCATGGCGCACATGAACGAAGCCATGAGCCCGGCTCTGTTTGAAGCCATGTACAAAGACGTGGATCAGTCCAACGCCGAGTGGAATGCCATCCCCGTGACGCCTGGTGATCTTTACGCCTGGAACGACGCCTCCACCTATATTCAAGAGCCTCCCTTCTTTGTGGATATGGGCAAAGAACCCGGCGAAATCCAGCCCATCCAAAAAGCCCGCGTACTGGTCAAAGTCGGTGACTCGATCACCACCGACCACATTTCACCGGCCGGGGCTATCAAGGTCGGCACACCGGCCGCCCAGTATCTGACCGAAAACAGCGTGGAGCCCAAAGACTTCAACTCCTACGGCTCCCGCCGTGGCAATGACCGGGTCATGACACGCGGCACCTTTGCCAATGTGCGCCTCAAAAATCAGATGGCACCGGGTACCGAAGGGGGCTACACCACCTACTTGCCCAGCGGCGAGCAGATGTTTATCTATGACGCCTCACGCAAATACATGGCCGATAAGGTGCCCCTGGTGGTGCTGGCCGGCAAAGAATACGGCACAGGCTCTTCACGTGACTGGGCCGCCAAAGGCACTTTTCTGCTGGGGGTCAAAGTGGTGATTGCCGAGTCTTTTGAACGCATTCACCGCTCCAACCTTGTGGGCATGGGCGTGCTGCCCCTGCAGTTCAAAGCCGGTGATACCGCAGAAAGCCTCGGTCTCGATGGCTCTGAGCACTTCTCAGTGCAGATCGACAACCAGCTGCAAGCCGGCCAGAGTGTCAGCGTCACAGCCGAAAAGGCAGACGGCAGCAGCTTCAGCTTTGAAACCGTCTGCCGCATCGACACCCCGGTGGAAGTGGATTACTACCGCAATGGGGGCATTCTACAAACGGTGTTGCGCCAGTTTCTGAACCACTGAGCCGTTTGAAAAATTCAGCATTAAAACCGTGACCGATCTGTAAATTGGTCACGGTTTTGTGCTATAACATCAGATAATCGAACCTCTCAAGATCCTGACGGAAACGCTTTGTATGTTTATTCAATCTGCAGCTTTAACCCGGATTCCTGCGCATTTACAGCAGGATATGCTGCTGACCACCCTTTTACAGACCACCCGCGAAGGTGTGGCCATTGTTGATCAGCAAGGCGTCCTGTATTTTGCCAACGAGCGGCTGTATGAATGGCTCCAGCTCTGGACACATGAACAGCAAAGCCTGTCAGCATTTGTCTCACCGGCCATCTGGCAGCGGCTGCGCAGCTTCTTTAACAGCCGCCAGCTCAGCCTGCAGTCACATCTTGAGCTGCAATCGGCCAGTGCACCCGATATTCCGGTTCAGCTGCGGGCCCAGCGCCTGCCAGAGGCAGAGACCCCGCACTGGCTGCTGCTGTTCAGCGATCTGCGCCGGGAGCGCCAGCTGGAGTCCACCCTATCAGGCAGTCACGACCAGCAGTTCAGTCTGCTGCAGTCGCTGCCGGTACCCGCTGCCATTGTGCGCATGTCAGACAGCCTGATTCTGCAGGGCAACGAAGAATTTGCCAACTGGTATGGCATGCCCCCTAATAGTTTAAGCCTGCAACCACTGCATGACTTTTTTGCCCGGCCATCGGACTGGCTCTTTTTGTTCGAGGAATGCCGCCGCAAAGCGGGTATTTCAGTACATGAACTGCAGGTTCACAACCCGGATGGTACCCCCGTCTGGTCCCAGACCTTTGCCCAGCAAATCACCTTTGATGGGCACCAGGCCATGATGCTGGTCTTTTATGATATCACCCAGCACAAACAACTCGAAAAATCCATGGCCTGGTCCAAGCGCCTGATCCAGAATATGATGACCGCCCAGTCCCAGTTTGTGGCCAAAAGCGACCCTGACACCATCTTTTTACACGTGCTGGACCATGTGCTGAGCATGACTTTCAGCGAGTTTGGTTTTATTGTTTCCTATCCGCAGCACACCGACAACCTGCAGGTCCTGGCGGTCAATCACACCCACTGGAGCCTGGACACGGTTGAGACTTTTGCCCGGGGGGCCCAGCGGGAATTTGAGGCCCTTTGCAAAGCCCGGCACAAACTCTGTGATCCCCTTTTCAGCGGCGGGCTGAGCTTTTGTGAACAGCCCGATGAACTTTATTACCCCTGGATGAAGCGCTTTATGGGCATTCCGCTCTACTCCAGCGGCGAGTGTTTTGGCATGCTGGGTCTGGCCAACAGCCCCTACCCCTACAATGAACTGCTTGAAATGGAGCTGCACCCCCTTCTGGTCACCATTGGCCATCTGATCGCCGCCTGGCATAACGATCAGCAGCGGCGTGAAGCCAAAGCTCAGCTGGCCCGCCGCAACCACCAGCTGAACGTACTGCACAGCGACGTGCGGCAGCTGATCGACAACGCCAGCGTCCCGGTTTTCGCCATTGATCTGCACGGCATTGTGCGCGAATGGAACGCAGCCATGGTCCAGCTGAGCGCGTTGCCCAGCGAAGACATCCTCAACGGCGTCCTGCTGGAACAAATTCTGAGCAGTCAGACGCCGCTGGACGGCATTCTGGAGAAGATACGCCAGGGCCAGGCTGTTGAAAACCTTGAACTGCAACTCAAGCACGCCAACGGTCAGAGCCTGCGCCTGCTGACCAGTCTGACGCCCCGCCGCGATGAAAATGGTGAGCTGATTGGCGCCTGGGGCATGGGTCAGAACATCACCTCCCTGGCCGATTACCAGGAATGGCTGCAGCTGGAGATCAAGAAAAAAACCCATGCCCTGCAAACCGCCCTGTTTGAGCAACGCCAGATGACAAGCCACCTCAGCCAGATGCTCGAAAAAGAAGCCGCTCTGTTTGCCCTGCGCGATCGCTTTGCCGCCGTGGCCTCGCATGAGTTCAGAGGCCCACTGGCCGCGATTCAGATTGCCGCCGAAAACCTCTGCAACCCGGATGTGCAGCTCAAACCCGAACAGGTGGAACGCAAAGTACAGCGCATCAAAAAGCGGGCCGACCAGTTGCACTACCTGGTGCACGATATTCTGCTGCTGACCCAGCTGGATGCAGGCCATCTGTCCTTTCACCCAGAGCCCTGCCAGCTTCAGGATTTTTGTGAGCAGGTGATCGAAGAAGTCCAGATTGCCACCCAGGCCAGCCACCGCATTCACGCCAGCTATCCCAGTCTGCAAATCTGGATGGATCAGCGTCTGATGCGCCTGGTTCTTTCCAATTTACTGCACAACGCCATCAAGTTTTCGCTGAATCACTTTGAAATCTGGCTGCGCATCTACCCGGATCACTCCCAGACCTGGCTCTGTTTTGAAATTGAGGATCGCGGCCTGGGCATTACAGAGCAGGAAGCGCAGGACATCTTCAAGCCCTTTTTCCGCTCGCCACGGGTGGTGCACCAGACCAGCGGCATCGGCTTAGGGTTAGAGCTGGTCAGGCGCTGCCTGGATCTGCACCAAGGGGAAATTGAGATGCAGCCGCAGGCGCAGGGCACCCTGTTCCGGTTCAAAATTCCATACCGGGTGTAAAGCAGATGCCACAGATTCTGATTATCGAAACCGACAGCGACCTGCGCGAAGAGCTGCGCGATTTGCTGACCTATGAGCGCTTTGAAGTACTGGAAGCCAGTGATGGAGACAGCGCCTGGCGTCAATTGCAGCAGGAACGACCCGATCTAATTCTGTCCTGCGTACAGTACGGTGAAGGCAATGGTTTTGACTGGCTCAAAAAACTGCGCCAGTCGCCTGAGTATGCCGCCATTCCGCTGCTGTTTCTGACGGGGCTGGCTTCGCCTGAAGACATGCGCAAAGCCATGAATCTGGGCGCCGACGACTATCTGGTCAAGCCGGTGCGCTCTCTGGATCTGATGCAGGCCATTCAGACCCGCCTGCAGCGCATGCAGGATATTCAGGCCCCCCAGCAGCACGGTTTTGAACATTACCGCCACAGTCTGCTGCGGCATTTTCCTCATGAGGTCTTCACGCCACTGAACGCCCTGCTGGGCTCGGCTCGCGTGCTGCAAAGCCGCTTTCGTGATCTGCCACCGCACCGCATTGAACAAATGGCCCACAGCCTGATGCGCAACGGCTCCAGGCTGTTTCACCTGCTGCAAAACCAGCTGATGTTTCTGGAGCTGGAAACCTGGGAGCATCTCGACCAGCAGCCCTGGAAAGAACAGGTCACAGGGGTTGAAAGCACACGGGTCATTGAGCAGATCTGCCGCGAAAAGGGACGCTATTATGGACGCGAAAGCGATCTCCAGCTGCAACTGCAGCCCGCCCGGGTAATGCTGCTCGAAAAACACCTGCAGATCATCGTGCGGGAACTGATCGACAATGCCCTCAAGTTTTCACCTGAGGGCAGCCCGGTACTGCTGAACAGCCGCATCCTGCCCACAGGTCAGTGGTTTCTGAAGGTTTTGAATACGGGTTCTGGCATGAATGCAGAGCAAATCGAAAGCATCCAGGCCTTTCAGCAGTTTAACCGTTCCCGGCAGGAGCAGCAGGGTCTTGGGCTGGGACTGAGCCTCTGTAAGCGTTTGCTCAGCTGTTATCACGCCAGTCTGGAGATCGAAAGCCGGCCCGAACGCTACATTCAGTTTTCACTGACCCTGCCGACCACGGCATGATTTGAAGCGTGCTTGCGCTCTGTGTTAACCTGAGACAGCAATATATCAAGAACGGATAAAGGCTTATGAAGAAACAGGTTCAGTCAGCAGCCGAAGCCCTCGAAAAAGCCGGTCTAAAGGACGGCATGACCCTGCTCGTCGGCGGTTTTGGCCTCTGCGGTATTCCCGAAAATCTGATTGCCGCCCTACGCGAAACCGGCGTCAAAGACCTGACGGTGGTCAGCAACAACGCCGGTGTGGATGGCTTTGGGCTGGGCATGCTGCTCGAAACCCGCCAGATCAAAAAAATGATCTCCTCTTATGTGGGTGAAAACAAGCTCTTTGAACAGCTGTATTTAAACGGTGAATTGGAGCTGGAGTTTGCGCCCCAGGGCACCCTGGCCGAACGCATCCGGGCCGGTGGAGCCGGCATCCCCGCCTTTTATACCCCCACAGGCTACGGCACACCGATTGCCGAAGGCAAAGAAACCCGCGAAGTCCAGGGCAAAATGTGCGTGCTGGAGCAAGCCATCCGGGGCGATATCTCCCTGGTCAAAGCCCATACAGGCGACACTTATGGCAATCTGGTCTACCGGCTGACGGCCCGCAACTTCAACGCCCCCATTGCCACGGCTGGCGATATCACCCTGGCGGAGGTCGAGGAGCTGGTGCCCGTGGGTCAGCTGGATCCGGATCATATTCATACCCCCAGTGTCTTTGTGAACTATATTCTGAAAGGAAGCGCATATGAAAAGCGGATCGAGCAGAGAACGACTTGCTGAGCGCGCAGCGCAAGAACTGCGTGACGGCTTTTACGTCAACCTGGGCATTGGCATCCCCACCCTGGTCGCCAACTATGTACCTGAAGGCATGCAGGTCATTCTGCAGTCCGAAAACGGCCTGCTGGGCATTGGCCCCTTTCCCGAAGACAGTGCTGTAGATGCCGATCTGATCAACGCCGGCAAACAGACCATTACCATGGTGCCCGGCGCCAGTATTTTTGACAGCGCCACCTCCTTTGCCATGATTCGGGGGGGGCACATTGATCTGGCCATTCTGGGCGCGCTTGAAATCTCCCAGGGTGGCGATATCGCCAACTGGATGGTGCCGGGCAAAATGGTCAAAGGCATGGGCGGAGCCATGGATCTGGTGGCCGGCGCCAAGCGGGTGGTGGCCGTCATGACCCATACCAATAAAGACGGCTCCCCCAAGCTGCTGAAGCAGTGCCAGCTCCCCCTGACCGGCCGGGCCTGTATTGATCTGATCATTACCGACAAAGCGGTGTTTGAGATCGATAAAGCAGCCCAGCAGCTACGTTTGATCGAGTTGATGCCTGACGTCAGCCTCGAAGAGATCGCCGCCAGTACCGAAGCCACCTATACGGTTCAGCTGGGCTGACAGCGGTCACAGCGGTCACAATCAGCTTCGGGCGTCAGCGCAAAAGCCCGGTATAAAAAGGTCCGGCGACAGTGGCGCGTCTGACAGTACTGGGCCAGCAGGCGACGGGCGGCTTTGTGCTGGTCCAGAATGGCCCGGGACTCTCGCCAGATCAGGCTGAACAAAGGGCGCAACGGGCTGTCGTCCAACTGAAGCAAATGGGCTTCGGACTGCAGACAGCCCTGACGCTCCAGCGGCAGCAAAATCTGGTTCAGATGGGCGTCCGGCAGCTGATAGCGCTGACGCAGCGCGGGCAAAGAGCTGCCCCGCTGCAAAGCCCGCAGCACCGTCCAAATATGATCAGCCCGCAAGGGGCACAGGGCCACACCAAAAGGCTCGCCCCAGAGTCTGAGCAACACAGCAGAAGCTTCAACCTGGCGATTGCGGCCAGCACGGCCGACTTCCTGCACATAGGCCGAGAGCGACTCCGGCAGCTGCCAGTGAATCACCCGCTCAATATCCCCGATATCAATGCCCATGCCAAAGGCTTTGGTCGCCACCATCACACCCTCAGACAAAGTCGCAAAGCTTTCGAGGGCCTGCTGGCGGCGGGGTGCCGGGCAACCGGCATGGTACATCAGCACCGGACAGCTCAGCCGGGCCTGCAGGCGGCGGGCCAGCTGCTCGGTTTCCTGACGGGTATTGGCGTAGATCAGGGTTTTGGGTTTGAGCTGGCGCAACAACTGCCGCCATTTGCCCCAGGGTGTCCAGCAGGGCTGAATGCGCAGATAAATATGCGCCTGAAGCGGCTTACCACGAACTTGCAGCGGCTCAGACAGTCCCAGCAGCTGCACAATATCTGCAGCAATCTCCGGTGGGGCCGTGGCCGTAAATGCGCCAATAACCGGGCGCTGAGGCAGGGCTTGAATAAAATCAGGAATGCGGCGGTAATCTGGTCGAAAGTCGTGTCCCCACTGAGAAATACAGTGGGCCTCATCAATGACCAGCAAACCAGGCGGAAAGCGACTGAAAAAAGCCTGAACCTGGGGGCTCTGCAAGAGTTCCGGCGACAGATAAATAAAGCCCGTTTGCTGCCGGGCCCGCTGCAGCAGTTGATCACGCTGGTACCGGTTCAACTGACCGTGCAGCCAGGCCACCGGAATCCCTTTGGCCTGCAAGCCCTGCACCTGGTCCTGCATCAGGGCCACCAGCGGGGAGATCACCAGCGTCAGGCCTTTCAGGGTCAGGCCGGCCAGCTGAAAACAGAGTGACTTGCCCTCGCCGGTGGGCAACAGCGCCAGCACATCCCGTCGATTGAGCAAAGCGCTCACAATTTCAGGCTGCTGCCCCCGCAGCTGAAAGTCAGGCCCCCAGTAATCTGACAGAATGTGTGTCCAGTCCATACCCTTTATTGTAAAGCCCCTGTCAAGCCAAATTTACTGAACGTCCGACTTAAAAATAAAGTATCCCTTCAGGTGGGTGATTTAGCGCAGCCCTTCAGAAACCAGCGAAGGCATAGTGCCCACGCCAAGATGCGCCTCAATACTCTGCTTCAGAAACGCGAGGGCAGAGCGGTTTTGCTGGCGGCATGAGTGAACTACGCTGAACAGACGCTCTATCAGCCGACTGCCTTGCTCCGACTGCGTTCCATAGCAAACTTTACGCAAGACCACCAGGGGACGTATGGCTCTTTCAGCCCTGTTGTTAGAAGGCTCGATTTCTTTTCTTTCAAAAGTCCATAACGCTGACTCCACCTTCAATAAGGCCCTGCAGGTGGAGGCTGTCTGGGCGCGCGCAGATTTTTGCCCTTTTTCGGTCGCATAATTGGCGCCCTGTTTCAAAAGCAGGTGAACCTGGCGGCGTAGCCCACGCATATATTGCTTGAATGTGCAGCGTTGAATTTCGCCCGCCTGATAGCGCCGCCAATCCCAGAACACCTGATAGCCATGTTCCATCAGTGCTTCGCCGATTTCAGC
>JACYMC010000065.1 GCA_015272195.1 Candidatus Sericytochromatia bacterium | reverse complement strand
CAATACTGAAAATGGCTCTACACGCATTCTTCAGCTGTCAAGCTGAAGCTTTGATGTTTAGGTCTGCTTTTTTGCAGTATATCGGGTGCAGCACAGGCAGCCACCCTGGATTTCAGCAGCCACGGCTTTCGCCTTGAGGCCTTGACCGCCACGTCAGCGACTGCCTCACAGCAGGTGCTGATGTTGTTTTTGCCGGCTTCAGACGGCTTTGCCCCCAATATTAACGTGCAAACTCAGTTTTTTGAGGGGGATCTGGCGGCTTATGCCGCGCTGTCGCGTCAGCAGTTTGCTGAGCTTGAGCTGGAGCTACTGGCTGAGGAAATCAGCCCCCATCAGATCACCTGGAGTTACCAGGGGCTCTGGCAGGGCATACCGCTGCGCTGGTATTCCCGCGCTATTTTCGACGCTGAGGCCCGTAAGGCTTTTCTGATGACCGGCACGGCCCTGCAAAGCCAGTGGCCGCAGGTTGCGCCGTCTATCAAACGCTGCGTGGAGAGCCTTGAGTTGCTGCCGTCTGAACGTAGCGAAAGGTGAGGTTCAGACGCGGCGCGCTGACGCGCTTTTGCTTGGGCAGGGCGTGCTGCCAGTCGCGCTGGCTGTGGCCATACATCAGCAGCAGATCACCATGGGCCAGCGGCAGGGCGATTCGTTCATGGGGTGCGCTGAGCTGGCGCAGCACAAAGCGGCGGGTGGCTCCCAGGCTCAGCGATGCAATCACCGGCTCTGGCCCCAGCTCGGGCTCGTTGTCGCGGTGATAACCCATGCTGTCGTCGCCGTGGCGGTAATAATTGAGCAGCACGCTGTTAAAGGGCTGTTTTAAAAAGATTTGCAGCGCCTGCCGCAGGCGCTGCAGGGTGGCATGCCAGGGCAAAGGCGCCAGCTGGCGTCCGGCGTAGGTATAGACGCTTTCAGCATCGCCACACCATGCGCTCAGGCGCGGTTCATTCAGCCATTTGCCAAACAGACGCACCTGGCCCTGCTGCCAGGGGATTTCGGCCAACAGCTGTGCAAAAGCCCGATCGGCGTCAGGGGGACTGAGCCAGCCGGGCCAGTGCCAGGCCGCCAGCGCAGGATGCAGGGTCTGACCGCCGGTTGGCGCGTTTGAAGCGCCTGGCCAGATGCCGGGCTCAGCGCACAAACTGGCCGTCCAGATAGACCCACTGACCGCGCCAGCGGCGAAAACGGGAGATTTCTTCGATCACCCCCGGCTGCCCGGCGTGCAGGTAATGGGCCGAAAAATGCACCTTGCCGATTTTATCGCCGGGGCCGCCGAGGCTGTGGCTGTGAACCTCTAAGCGCTCAAATTGTGTGGTTTCGGCCCATTCCCGCAAATCTTCCGGGCTGGCCGGACGCTGGTCGGGGTGGTGGGTCTGCCAGAGGTAGTCGATCTTTTGCAGGGCGTAGGCGCTGTAGCGCGCGCGCATCAGCTGCTCAGCGCGCTCGGGCCGGGCTTCGCCGCTGTGAAAGCGGCCGCAGCAATCGGCATAGTGCTTCTCTGGGTTGCAGGGACAGGGGGTAGACATGCAGTGCGCCCTCCGTTTTTTAAAATCAGCATACCCTGTGCCGTGAGCAATGGCCAAGTCAGGCGAATCGTGGCAAAATACAGCTATGCAAACAGAAACACGCCCCTGGTGGCAAGAAGGCGATCTGCACGATAAAACCCTCGATCACTGGTTAGTGGCCGCGTCCAATAACCGGCTGGCCACGGCTTTGGATGCCCTGATGGCCATCAAAGAAGATCTGGGGGCCAGCATCAGCTTCAGCAACAAAGATGAGCTGATGCGCTATGTCTATGAAATGACCGGCTGTATTGACGCCATGGCCGAGCAGATCGAAAGCCCCGAGGCGATTCCCGTCTCGCGGGCCGTGTATGCTGCAGCTGAAGCCCTGGGTTATCTGCCCCGCGAAGCCATTTTAACGGAGCTGGAAGCCCAATGACGACACCACAGCCACTGGCCTGGCCTGCTGAAGCCGAAGCCGCTCTGGCGGCCTTTTTTGCCCAGGATCATGCCGGAGCCGTGGCCGTATTTGATGCCGACGAAACCCTCTGGCGCGGCGATGTGGGCGAGGGCCTGCTGCAGTATCTGCAGGCTGAGGGCCTGCTGCACACCGCTGAAGACGCTTTTGCCCGCTATGAAGCCCTCTGCGCTGAAGACAAACGCATCGGCTACCCTTATGCCACCACCGTGATGGCGGGCCTGTCTGACGCCCACCTGCGCCAGATCTGTGCAGGCTATTTTGCCACACATTTTGCCCAGCGGGTTTACGCACCCCAGCAGCAGCTGATGCAGCGGCTGCGTGCGGCGGGGATGACGCCCTGGATTGTCTCGGCCAGCAACCAGTGGATCGTCGAAGCCGGCGCGCCCTATCTGGGCATTGATCCCTGCCACGTGGTGGGCGTGCGCCTGGCCCTCAGCGGCGACAGGCTCAGCGACCGGCTGATTGAACCCATGACCTATCGTGAGGGCAAGGTTGCGGCCATTGACCAATACATTGGCCAGCGGCCCGTGCTGGTGGCCGGCGACAGCCTGGGTGATTTTGAAATGCTCAGCGTCAGCACGGCCCTGCAGCTGCTGATCAACCCCAAAGACAGCGGCCCGCCGGCTGAGAATATTGTCAGCCTGGCCCGTGAGCGGGGCTGGGTTCAGGTTCACTGGTAGCCTCTGCTGACGCAAAGGGCAGGATCTCCAGCATCGGCCAGCAGGCCTGCCAGCGGGCTGTTTTGGCGGCGTATACCGCTGCGCTGACCCGTACCGGATTGGGTCTGACGCGGGCCATAAACAGATCGTCCAGGCCAAAAGGGGCCAGAATCTCCCAGCGGTCTTGCTGCCAGTGGCTTGGGTGCCGGCGGCTTTGGTGCCAGCGGGCTGCGGTGGCCGTGGCGGTGGTGGGCCAGGTTTGCAGGGCCTCGGCAATCGAGGCCAGCGGCTGAATGGCGGCCTGTGCGCCAAAGCGTTCGGCGAACCAGAGATGCACCCGTGCCTGATTTTTGACGTCCAGGGTCAGGTTTGGGAAAGCGGCCTGCAGCCGCTCACGCCAGCGGGCTTCGCTGCTGGCCCGCAGATCCGGGTCAAAATAGACAATATCCCAGTCCTTAAAATGGGCCGTGGCGGGCTGACCGCTGAGATGGTTCCAGACCAGCTGATTGACGCAGCCGGCGGCCAGCCAGGCCTCAGGCGGCCCCTGGCTGCTGAGCCAGCGGGCCAGCTGCACATGCTGGGGGCTGGCCTGTAGCAGGCCGCTCAGGCGTTGGCCTTGGCGCTGGCGCACACGCTGCGCTTCAGTCATGGGGGCCGCCCTGCGCTGCCGGGGCTTCCGTCTCACCCAGCATGGCATCGCTCAGGCGGGTGTAGCGGCTGCCCGCCGGGCTGAGCTCGGAGCGGTAGAAGCTGAGGCGATCGGCCCGCCAGAAGTGCAAGGGGGCTGCGGGCAAGGCAGGCAGGGCCTGGCGGGGGCAGCGCAGCAGGGTCACATGGGGCTTATAAGGGCGCGCTTCGGGCGCGGTGCCCAGGCTTTGGAGGCTGTGCTGCAGCCGGTCGTAGAGCGCCTGCAGCGCGTGACTCAGCTGCATGTGCCAGACTAGCACATGCGCCGCCTGCGGCTGCGGAAATCCACCCAGAGCGGCACTTTGCAGGTCAAAAGGGCCGCTCTGGCCGGCCAGGGCCTGCAGTGCAGCACCCAGATCCGGCAGCAGGGCAGCGGGTGTCGGGCCCAGAAAGCGCAGGGTCAGGTGCAGATCACCCGGCTGCAGCGGGCGCGGCCTCTTCACCAAAGCCATACACTGATCCTGCAGGGCGACACATGCTTCAGTCAGGGCGGCCGGCAGGGGGCAGGCAATAAACAGGCGCTGTGTCTGCGTCATGCTGCCGTTTGCTTTGGCTCAGGCATCAGGCAAACACGCCGGCGAGGCGGGTCTGGCAGTCGGGGCAGTCACCGCCGGGGCTGAGGCGGTTGACCAGAATCCGGTGCCAGTCGCGCTCAATCAGGGCCAGCTGGCAGCGCGGACAGTAGGTGGTCTGGCCGCTGCGGTCGTGCACATTGCCCACATAGACATGCTTCAGGCCCGCTCGCAGGGCCAGCCGGCGGGCGCGGTTGAGGGTTTCGGTCGGGGTGCGGGGTTTGTCCTGCATTTTAAAATCGGGGTGAAAGGCCGTAAAGTGCAGGGGCACATCGGGGCCGAGCTGCGTCAGAATCCAGTCACACATGCGGGCGGTTTCATCCCAGCTGTCGTTTTCGCCGGGAATCATCAGATTGGTCAGCTCAAACCAGATGCCCGTCTCGTGCTTGAGCCAGCGCAGGGTGTCGAGTACGGGATCGAGGTGTGAAAAGGTCACCTTATGATAAAAGGTTTCGCTGAAGGCTTTTAAATCCACGTTGACGGCGTCAATCTGGGCGTAGATCTCGCGCCGGGCTTCGGGCGTGATGTAGCCGGCGGTCACCAGCACATTTTTGAGGCCCAGCAGGCGCGCTTCGCGGGCGATGTCGATCACGTACTCGCCAAAGATGGTGGGGTCGTTGTAGGTCATGGCAATGCTGGGGCAGCCGTGCTGGCGCGCCAGCCGCACAATGTCTGCAGGCAGGGCGCTGACGCTGTTTTGTTCCACCAGCTTCGCTTTGCTGATATGCCAGTTCTGGCAGAAGCGACAGCCCAGGTTGCAGCCGGCGGTGCCAAAGCTCAGAATTGGACTGCCGGGCAAAAAGTGGTTGAGGGGCTTTTTTTCGATCGGATCAATGGCAAAGCCCGTGCTTTTGCCGTAGGCCGTGGCATAGAGTGTGCCGTCAATATTCTGACGCACATAGCAAAAACCGGCCTGGCCCGGCTTGAGGCGGCAGAAGCGCGGACAGAGGGTACAGAGAATGCGTCCGTCGGCTTCGGTTTGCCACCAGCGGGCTTGATGGGCGCTGCCGGGTGGTTGGCTCTGGCTGGGGTTCTGAACCTGGGACATGGCTTCCTCCTGCTGACGCACGCTGTGGCATTGCCTTATTTTAACACGGCAATGATGCTGAGAATCTGCTAGAATCAACTAGCTTTTGCCGGCTGGCTGCCGGTAGCTTCCGTGAATCGCAAAGCAGAGAGGGCCTATGAATTCGCTTGTACATCAGCGCCAGCAACTGGCTGAAGTCCAGTTTGTGCTGCGTTCGGCGGCACTTTTTCTGGAACACCTCGATCTGCGGCTGCATCGCCTGCTGCCTGAACTGACGGTGCTGGAGCAGCGCTGGCGTGCTGCCCAGGCCCTGCAGGACGACAGCGAAGCCCAGCTGGGGGAGCTGAATCAGGAAGTGCAGTTTTTGCAGCAGGAGCTGAACGATCTCGGCAGCCAGCATCAGCAGGCGCTTGCCGGTCAGCAGCAGGCCCGTCAGGAGGCCAGCGCTCTGGGGCAGGAGGTGCAGTTTCTGCAGCGCGAGCTGGACATGCTGGAGCGGATTCTGGCCGGTCAGGAAAGCCAGCGCCAGAGTCAGCACTTGCAGACGGCCCTCGATTTGCGTCAGCTGTTTCAGCATCTTGAAGATGAGCTGGAGCAGACCCTGCAGCGCCTGGAAGATTATGAACTGCGCCTGCGCGCCTTTCAGGGCTTGCAGGATACCCTGGCTGCGCTGGTTCAGCAAAAAACGCAGCTTACCGATGACAATGCCCAGCTGCAGCGGGCCCTGGCGGTTTTTGAAGAAAGTGAGCAGGCCTATCTGCAGCTGCTGGACGCGCGTGATGCCCAGCTGCAGCAGCTAAAGCTGCTCTATGAGACCGAGCTGGAGCAACTGGCGCAGACCCTGGAATACAGCAGCCAGGATCAGCAGCAGCGTCAGCAGCAGGATCAGCACCTGGGTAAATCGCTGGCGCGCCTGGCCCAGGAGCGTAACACGATTCAGCGCAAACAGCAGGCGCAGCAGGAGGAATTGGCGGCGCTGAATGCTGAAAACGCGCGCCTGAAAGCCGAAAACGAAGCCCTGCAGGCCCAGCTGCAGGGCGATCAGTGGCTGACCACCGGGCCGCTGGCGCGGCGTCTGCAGATTGTCAGTTATCTGAGCTTTTATGATACGCTGCAGGCTTTTGGCATTGAGCGCACTGAAGCCCTGCGCACGGCGGTAGCCGAGGCCCTGGACCTGCAGGCCATGCGCCCGATGCTGGAGCAGCGTCAGCAGCTCCAGCCCGGTCTGCTGGCGCGGGTGCTGCAGTCTCAGGGCCTGCAGCCCGCCAGGGCCAGTACGCCGGCGGCTTATGTCAGCGTGATGCCTGGCCCCTACCCGATTGGCGATGATTTGCAGCCGGCAGAGCGTCCGGCCCATCTCTGGCAGAGTCCGGGCTACCAACTGGCCATTTTGCCGGTGACCAATGCTGATTATCAGCAGTTTATGGCTGCCGGCGGCTACGAAAACCCTGATTACTGGCTGCCGGCAGGCTGGAAGCGCTTGCAGCAGCAGGGCTGGCGGGCGCCGGCGTTCTGGCAGCAGCGGGGGCACCACTGTGGGCCGGATTATCCCGACTATCCTGTGGTCGGCGTCAGCTGGTATGAAGCCATGGCCTATGCCTGCTGGCAGGAAGCCACCCTGCCCAGCGAGGTGGAGTGGGAGGCCGCCGGGCGGGGGCCGGATGGCCGCCGCTGGCCCTGGGGTGACAGCTGGCAGGCTGATGCAGCCAATACGGCTGATGCTGAACTGATGCACACCACGCCCGTGGGGCTTTACCCTGCCGGCGCCAGTGCCGTGGGCTGTCTGGATCTGGTCGGCAACGTGTTTGAGTGGACCCGTTCCCTGTTTGTGGGCTATCCTTATCAGGCCGACGACGGACGCGAAGATCTCAGTGCGGCCGGGCCCCGGACGCTGAGGGGCTGTTCCTGGAACCACCGGGGCAGTTACTTTACCCGTCTGAGCTACCGCTTTCAGGCGCCCCCCGAGACCCGTCACAGCGATATTGGTTTTCGCTGTGCCCGTTCAGCCCGTGCTGAGGTCTGAACTCTTGCCCAGGATCTGTTTCTGAAGTATTAAACATCCGTTAAATCGCGGTTTGGTCTGTTCAGCGGCTTTAGTCCTGTGCTTAAAATAAAGAAAAGATGGTTTCTGACATCATCTACAGGAGGAACAGCATTGTGCGTAAGCTTTCACTTTGGATAAGCTCTCTTAAAGCTGCTGTTTCTGCGCTCCTGTCTCCTGTACCCCGGCCCGCTCTCCAGCCGGTGCGCATTCGCTCAGATTACCCCAGAGGCTGAGCCCTCAATCTGACGCATTGATCTCGACTTCAGGGCTGACCCTGTGTTATGCTGCCTGGGCATGCAGCCTGATTGTATGATAAAGAAATAATGTTACCGGTAACAGCAGCTCCTTGAATGCGCATATAATTCACCTGGCCACACTCCATCATCGCAGCACCCCTAACGCATCAGCGGCGCGCTGCCTGATACAGAGGTATTCCCTGTGAGCACACCCCAGGCCCCGGTGATCCTGGTTGTCGATGACTGCGAGTCGATCCGGCGTTTGCTTGAAAAAATCCTGGCCCTCGAAAACTACCAGGTGCATACGGCTGAATCAGCCCAGGAGGGCCTCAGTCTGCTCGAAAGCATCGAGCCTGACCTGATTCTCTGTGATGTGCAGATGCCCGACTACGACGGCTTTTATCTGCTTGAACAGGTCCGACAGCAGTCCCGTTTTGAACTCCTGCCCTTTATTTTTATTTCAGGGGCTGCTGTGGAGCGGCAGGATGTACGCCGGGGCATGGTCAACGGCGCTGACGATTATCTTTTTAAACCGTTTTCGCCCCAGGAGCTGCTGGAGGCCGTGCGGGTGCGTCTGGAGCGCCACGCGCTGTTCCGCCATCAGATCAAGCCCCGCCAGGCGCGTTCAGCCCTGACGGACGTGCTGGCACCTTATGCCCAGCTCGAAAGCGATTTGCGCCCCCTCTTGCCCGGTTCAGGCCAGGCGGCTTTGATCACCCTGGATATTGATCGCTTTAAGCGCCTGAATGATGCCCTGGGTTTTCAGAGTGCCGATCAGCTGCTGCATCAGCTGCTGCAGCGTCTGGCGGCTCTCAAAAGCGAGCAGCTGACTCTGTATCACGGTCCGCACGCGGCCCAGGTCGTGCTGCTGGCCAGGAGCCTGGAAGAGCCTGAACTGCTGGCGCTGGGCCGCCAGCTGCTCAAGATCATGGCCGAGCCGGTTGATTTTCAGACCTATCAGCTGCATCTGACCTGCAGTGTGGGTATTCACCAGCTCGAAAACGAACAGCGCGCCGATGAAGCGCTCAAAAAAGCCTATATCGCCATGAACCAGGCCAAACAGCAGGGCGGCAATACCCTGATGCGCTACCAGCAGGAGATGGACCTGACGGCCACCCGGCAGCTGACCTGGGAAAACGAACTGCACCAGGCCCTCAGCCACAAATGGTTTGTGCTGCACTTCCAGCCCCAGGTGGATCTGATTTCGGGCGAGATTCAGGGTTTTGAGGCCCTGATTCGTTTGCAGCACCCGGAGCTGGGTCTGATTTTTCCAGGTGAGTTTATTCCGATTGCCGAAGAAAGTGGTCTGATCGTTCCGATTGGGGACTGGTGTCTGCGGGCTGCCTGCCGTCAGATCAAACAATGGCACCAGCAGGGCTACGACAAGCTGCGCATTGCGGTGAACGTTTCGGTCCTGCAGTTTCAGAAAGGCCGGCTGGCCCAGCGGGTGCCTGAGATTCTGCGTGAGCATCAGCTTGACGGCAGTTATCTGGAGCTGGAACTGACCGAAAGTGCGCTGGTGCGTGATATTCAGTCCATTCAGGCCGATCTGCAGCAACTGCGCGATCTGCAGGTCTCACTGGCGATTGATGATTTTGGCACCGGCTACTCCTCGCTCTCGTATCTGCGTCACCTGCCTTTTGATATGCTTAAAATTGATCAGTCTTTTGTGCGGGGCATGGCCGATAACTCTGCCAGCATGGCCATTCCAAAGGCCATTATTGATATGGGCCACAGCCTGGGGCTGCAGATTCTGGCCGAAGGCATCGAAAACCAGCAGCAGATGCTGCTGCTCAAGTCTTATGGCTGTGATCTGGGCCAGGGCTATTACCTCAGCAAACCCCTGCCGGCCCCTGAAATTGAGGCATTGCTGCAGCAAAAGGTTTCCTTCTGATGGTTTTTTGCGCCTGAGTGCCTGCCCATTTCCGTTCCGGGGGCGTATCATACATAGTGACTTTAAAGCAAGGAACCAGCTATGAACGACATCACCGTTTTTCCCGAGCTTGCCCAGCACTCCCCCCAGGAAAGTTTTGCTTTTTTAATGGAGACCGTGGTGCAGGCCCGCCAGCAGATTGGCCAGAACTTCCTGGCTCTGGGTCAGGCCCTGAGTCTGATCAAATCCCGGCGTTTGTATGAGCAGGGAGGCTTTGACTCTTTTTATGCCTTTTTACGGGACAAACGGGTGGACATTGCCAGCCAGGATGCCGAGCGCTTTATGGCCATCACCGAGGATCCGCAGTCAGCCCGCAGCCTCACGATGGGGCTCTCCAAAATGCTGGAGCTGATGAAGCTGCCGGCTCCTCAGCGCGAGCAGCTGCTGGCCCGGGGGGCTGAGCTCAACGGCAGCCACAAATCACTTGATGAAATGAATCTCAAAGAGATGCGACAGGCCGCCCAGGAACTCAAGCGCGAGGGCAAACAGCGCTGTGAGCGCTGCCGCCGCTGGGTGGAGCAGCTCAAAGAGCTGGATGGCCGTCTGTTTGGCGATGGTGAAGGCCACAACTGTTATGCGCTGGAGCTCGAAGAGCGCCAGAGCTTGGCCGCCGGGCGTCTGGCCCCGGCCCGCATGGATCAGGTGCTCGACAGCCTGCGCCTGGAGCAGACCCCGCCCGAAGCGCCGCCGCTGCAGTGGCTGCCTGAGAGCCTGTTTCAGGTCTATGGCCAGCTTTTGCAGGAACAGAGCGATGGCGAAGTCTCCCGCGAGGCGCTGGAGCGCGAGCGCGAGACCCTGCGCAAGCTGATGCACCTGTGCCAGACCCGCCTGCAGGACGTGCAGCAGACCCTCAAGGCTCTGGAGGTCCTGGAGGCCGATGATTAAATGGCGCTGGCCTGCAGCCCGCTGGCTGCGCCTGTCTCTGATCGGTCTGGCCCTTGTGATGGTGGGCCTGAGCGTCTGGTTCTGGCGCCAGCGTCAGGCCGCGCAGGTGCCGGAGTTGCTGACCCTGCAGCCGGAGTCGCTGGTTGAGACCCTCAGCATCACGGGCGTGGCGCAGTCTGAGCGCAGCGTGGTGCTTAAAGCGGGTGTGAGTGCGCGGGTGCTGGGGCGCAGGGTCGCCGAAAACACGCCCGTGGCGGCCGGTACGGTCTTGCTGGATTTAGATACCAGTCAGCTGGCTTCGCAGCTGCAGCAGACGCGGGTCAACAGCAACAGCAACCTGCAGCAGGCTGAAACCGAGCTGCAAACGGCCCAGACCCAGTTTAAAGAGTTGGAGATCCGCCGCAGCGGTCAGTTGCTGGGTCTGCAGAATCAGCTGCAACAGGCCGAAGAAAATGTCTTTTTTCTGGAGCGTGAAACCGCGCGCCAGCAGCGTCTGCGGGCTGAGGGGGTGGGTACGGCCCAGGGCCTGGCCCAGCAGCAGCAGCAGCTGGAACAGGCCCGCCTGCAGCTGCAGAACAGCCGTCTGGCCCTCAGCAATGCCCAGAACAGTGACCCGGAGCTGCGCAGTGCCCGCAGCCGGATTGAGCAGGCCCGCACGGCACTTGCTTCTGCCCGGCGCCAGGCCGGGGCCAATGTCCGCCTGGCCGAAGACAATCTGCGCGCGGCCGTGCTGGCAGCTCCTTTTAATGGCAGCGTCACCCGCTGGCAGGTTGAGCGGGGGGATTATGTGACCCCTGGCAGCGTGCTGGGGCAGTTTCAGGATCTCAAGGATCTGCGCCTGTATCTGGCGGCCAATGAGCTGGACTTTCCCAAAATTCAGTTGGGGGCAAGCGTTGAGATTGTTTTTGATGCTTACCCTGAGCGCACCTTTAAAGGCGCGGTGACCTGGCGCAGCGCGGCCAGTATTTCTGACAACGAAAACCTGCAGGTTTTTCCGGTCAAGGTCTGGTTTGCTGACCCGGAAGCGCTGATCAAACCGGGCATGAGCGGCGAGGCGTTGATTACGGTGGCCGCCCGTGATAATGCCCTGGCTGTGCCAATTGCGGCCATTGAGCGCAAAGACGGCCAGCTTTTTGTGCGCCGCTGGCGTGAGGGTGAAGCGGAGGAGGTGCCCGTTGAAATCGGGGTCACCACCCTTGATAAGGTCGAGGTGCGCAAGGGGCTGCAGGCCGGCGATCAGATTGTGCTGAGTGCTGGAGCCTCCTGATGGCCCCGGTGATCGAAACCCGGCTGCTCAACAAAATTTATCGCGGTGCAATTGACTATCACGCCCTGCACGATATTGATCTGCAGGTGCAGTCTGGCGAAATGCTAGCCCTGATGGGCTCCAGCGGTTCGGGCAAGTCGACCCTGATGAATATTCTGGGCTGTCTTGATCGCCAGAGCAGCGGGGAGTATGTGCTGGCAGGCGAGGCTGTGGCGGGTCTTAATGATGCCGAGCTGGCCCGCATCCGCAACCAGCAGCTGGGCTTTGTGTTTCAGAACTTTAACCTGCTGCCGCGCTATTCGGCCCGTCAGAACGTGGAGCTGCCTTTGATTTATGCCGGCCTATCGCCCCGCGAAAGGCACAAACGCGCCGTGGAGGCCCTGGAGCAGGTTGGGCTGGGGGATCGCATCAATAACCGGCCCAATGAATTGTCGGGCGGCCAGAAGCAGCGTGTGGCCATTGCCCGTGCGATTGTCAACCGGCCCACCATTCTGATGGCCGACGAGCCCACGGGGGCCCTCGATACCCGCACCAGCGAAGAGATTTTACAGGTTTTTCAGCATTTGCACAAAGCGGGCCTGACCCTTATGATGGTGACCCATGAGCCCGACGTGGCGGCCTGTTGTCAGCGTATTCTGCAGATGCAGGATGGCCGTCTGATCGATGATCGCCAGATTGCGCAGCGCAGCCTGATATGAAGTATTTTGTGATGGCCTTTGAGGCCCTGTTTATTAACAAGCTGCGGGCCTTTTTAACCACGCTGGGTATGATTATCGGGGTGTTTTCGGTGATTGTGATGATTGGTCTGGGGCAGGCCTCTCAGGCGTATATCACCGATCAGGTCAAGGGCCTGGGCGCGGGGGTGCTGATTATCACGCCTGGCAACCCCAAGTCCCAGACCAATGGGCCACCAGGGGTCAACACGGCCAAAACCCTGGTGCTTGAAGACGCCGAGGCCCTGGAGCGGCTGCCGGGCATTCGCTATGTGTCGCCCAATGTGTTTTTGCAGAATATGGTCAGCTTTGAGCGCAATGCCCTGCCGGCAGCGGTGCTGGGCTCAACGCCCAATATTGTCGAGGCGCGAGGCTTTAAAGTCGGCCAGGGGCGCTTTTTTACCGATCAGGAGGCCCGCACAGCGTCCCAGGTGATTGTGCTGGGCCATAAGCTGGCCCAGGATCTTTTTGCGGACACCCTGCACCGGCCGCTGGGGTCCAGAGTGCGCATCGGTTCCCAGCGCTACCGGGTGATTGGTATTTTGCAGGAGCAGGGCTCGGGCCTGTTTGGCTCCGTTGACGATCAGGCCTTTATGCCGACCAAAACCTTTCAGAATACCCTCAAGGCGGGCAAAGGCCTCAATTCGCTCTTTTTAAAGGTCACCGAAGAAGACCTGCTGCCGGTGGTTGAAGCGCGGGCTCGTACCCTGTTGCGCTACCGTCACGGTCTGCGTGAAAGTGAAGAAGACGATTTTAAAATTCAGACCCAGGCTGAGCTGCTCGAAACCGTCAGCATGATTACCCGCGTGTTTACCTTTCTGCTGGCGGGCATCGCGGCGATTTCGCTGATTGTGGGTGGCATTGGGATTATGAACATCATGCTGGTGTCGGTCACCGAACGCACCCGTGAAATTGGGGTGCGCAAAGCGGTAGGGGCCAACCGCCAGGATATTCTGATGCAGTTTCTGATTGAGTCCGCCACCATCAGCCTGACCGGCGGTACGCTTGGGATTGTGCTGGGTTTGGGCATCACCCGTATCGCCACACAGGCCATCAATCTGCCCTTTGTGTTTTCGCCGCTGGCGGTGGTGGGGGCTTTTGCTTTTTCAGCCGGGGTGGGGATTTTCTTTGGCCTGTATCCGGCCAACAAGGCCTCCCGGCTGGATCCGGTTGAGGCCCTGCGTTACGAATAAAACAACAGTAGCCCTCTTTGAGCGGCTGCTGTTATACGGTCTGATTGCGAAGGCTTATTTTTTGGCGCAGACAATCAGGTTGGGCATCGGTTTGATGCCGCGCTTTTCATAAAAGCCGGCCCGCTCGGTGAAGTCGGTATGAAAGGTCTGAAAGTAAACGGTGGTGTGCTTGTAGTTGTTAATCACCGCATCCAGCAGCATGCCGTCCACGCCCAGAGCGGTGTAGTCGGGGTGGGACACCATTTCAGGGATCCAGGTGGTGGAAACGCCATCGCTGAGCGCGCGAATCCAGCCGATCAGCTCGCCATCCGGCAAGGTGACGGTCGCCATATAAGCGGAGTTCAGAAAGGCTTTGCGGATGATTTCTTCGTCCAGATTGGGGCGATCGCCGCCAATCAGGTGGTAGAGGTCCAGAACCTGTTCCGGGTTGATGTCTGTCGGGTTTTCGTGTAGTTGAAATTGACTCATGCGGCTTACTCTTTACCTGTATTGATGTATTCATTATAGCCTATTTCTGATCTGATAGCCCTTTCAAAGGGTCAGTGAAGCCCCAACTTTTTGTAATTCCACCGGATGCAGATCGCCAAAGACGACGGCAATACGGTTTTCGGTGGCCGTGGAGTGATAATTGTTGGGGGCCTGGTGGCTCAGATCCGTGATTTTTTTGATCAGATTGAGGCTGAAAGCCCCCGCCAGCAGGGTGACGAAGGCGTTTTGCTGGGGGCGGATGGTGATCATCAGATCGTTGAGACCGTCGGTATAGTTGAGCACCTGAATGCGGGCGCCAAAGAGGGTGAAGACCTGAATATCCTTGAGCGCAAAGCCTTTGGGCAGGTAGCTGGGGGTGGCCACCCGGATTTTTTCACGGGCTTCGGCTTCGGCCACGGTGCTATAGGTCAAAAAAGAGTTTTTGCCGCCGCCGCTGAGATCAATCTGGTTGGTACCGCCGGGTGCCTGGGGCTCAGACAGCCGGGCGCGGGTGTCTTCCTTGCGGAAGGTTTCGTACCAGGCCGTGGCGTAGGGCTGATTGCTCATATCCCAGTAGCGGTGCTCCTGCAGAATATGAAAGTGCTGTTTGTCGATCCAGTATTTGCGCCGGGGCGTCTGCCAGTACTGCTGATCGTTGTAAGTAAAGGTGTGTTTGGGGATCAGATCGACCACATAGGTGGCGGTCAGGTTGGTGATATCGTCAGGCTCCCGACGCAGGGTGTAATTGCTCCAGAGCAGCTCTGGTTTGTTGACCAGCTGGCTGAGAATAATGCGTTCGGGCATGTAAGAGGTGTTGGGGCCGCCGTTGAAGAGATAAAGTTTTTCGTCGGGGAAATAGGCCACATTGACACCTTTGTGCATATTAAACTGAATGCCCTTGATGCCAAAGGGTGCGGCAATGGCCACGTTGTAATTGTTGCGGTCGGTATAAACCACATCTGCAGAGGCTTCCAGTGGATTGGCGTTCTGACGGTAGACCTTGAGGCGACGCTTGCCCACAAACCCCTGGCTTTCTTTGCGGTTGAGGGTTTGCTGCAGAATCTGCTGGGGGCTCAGCTGTTGCTGGGCCAGGGCAGCCATGGGCTGCAGACTCAGCAGCAGGGCGCTCAGAATCAGGGCGGTGCGGGTCAGGTAAGGCATAGATATCTCCTTTAAATGCGCTTTGAAACGATAGACGCAAAGCCAGGGGCTTTTGTTCGTCTAGCCGGTAAACTCTTCTTCATACTTATAGTTGCGGCCCATCAGCCGGTCAATGGCATCGCGAGGGGAGATCTGTTCGTTCAGAATCGCCTGAACACCCGTTGTAATGGGCATTTCAACACCCATTTGCTGGCTCATGGCATAGACGCTGCGGGTGGTGGGCACGCCCTCTGAGACATAGGGCATGGTTTGCAGAATCTCGCTGAGGGTTTCGCCCTGTGCGATGCGGTGCCCCACCTGATAATTGCGGCTGAGGCTGCTGGAGCAGGTGGCGATCAGATCTCCCATGCCGGCGAGCCCCCTGAAGGTGGAGGCCTGGGCGCCCATCTGCATGCCAAAACGTGTGACCTCAACCAGCCCCCGTGTCAGCAGCAGGGACTGGGTGTTGTGCTCATAGCCCAGGCCCCCCGTCATGCCGGCGGCCAGGGCGATAATGTTTTTCAGTGCGCCTGCGACTTCAGCGCCGACCACGTCTTTGTGGCCGTAAACCCTGAAACGGGCGGAGGTCATCAGTTCCTGGGCCAGCGAAACGACCTCATCAAAGGCTGATGCGACCACGGTGGCGCTGGGGTGGCCCTGTAAAATTTCTTTGGCCAGATTGGGGCCCGAGAGCACGCCCAATTTGCGGCAACAGGTTTCTTCGCGCACAATGGTTGAGATGCGCTTAAAGGTGCTGTGCTCAAAGCCTTTGATGCAGTGAATCAGAATCTGACTGCCGTTAAACCAGTTGCCGATCTCATGCAGCACCTGGCGGGCTGAAGCCGAGGTTACCACCAGAAAGAGCACCGGGCATTCGCTGACCACTTTTTCGAGATCGGTGGTGGCCACAATCCGCTCAGACAGGCGGGTCTCGCCACTGTACTTGGGGCTGTAATGGGTGTTGTTAATGGTTTCTACCACCTCAGCATTGCGCATCCAGAGCTGCACCTGGTTCTGCGGATTCTGACTGAGTAAATAGGCAATCGTTGTGCCCCAGCTGCCGCCACCGATCACGCCAACATTCACAGGCTGTTCTCCTTTGAACTTATTGTACCTGCATCAAAACACACTCCTGGAGGGCGGTCAAGGGTTCATCTCAGGCTGGTTGTGCTGAATCTGAAACGGGAAGCGCAGGGTGATGTCTGTGCCCTGGTCGCTGCTTGACTGGATATCCAGCTGGCCGCTGAAAATATTTTCGACCAGGTTTTTGACAATCGTCAGCCCCAGCCCTCGGTAACCGCGCTGGCGGGCGGTGGTAAAAAAGGGGTCGCAGACCTGGGGCAGAACTTCAGGCGCGATCCCTGCGCCCTGATCGCTCACACAGATCTCAAAAGCGGGCTCCTGTTGCCATTCGCCCAGAGCCAGAGACCATCTGACCGGTCCTGCGCTGTCCGCCGGGTAGGCATGGGCTTCAATATTGGTCATCAGATACATCAGACAGTCCTGCAGCAGGTTGGGGTAACCAAACCAGTGGGTTTCCTCCAGCTCGGGCTCAATCTGCAGGTCAATGCTCAGGCGGCGAGGTGATGCCACCCGGTACAGCTCCATGGCATCCCGCAGAATGGGTGCCAGCAGCTGTTGTTCGGGAGGCGCACCCACATGGGCTGCCGAAACGTGCCGGAAGGTCTGAAGCAGCTGGCGCAGGCGGATCAGATGTTTTTGCATCAGGCGCAGTGATTCCAGGCTCTGTTGGGGGTCGAGGGGTTTTTGCTGGGGCGAGACCAGGCTGGTCAGGCTTTGCTCCAGCAGATCAGAAGTCAGGGCGTTGAGAATGCCCAGGGGCGTGTTGATTTCGTCGGCCACGCCCGTGACCAGCCGGGCCACCGTTTTGTGCTTTTTGCGCTCCAGCGCCAGCTCCAGCTCGCGTTTTTGCAGCAGATGCTGATAGAGATTGACGTTGGCACCGCGCATTTTGCTGCTGATCGCACCCATCACATCCGAGAGCAGCACGGGGGAGTCTTCCAGCAGACGGGTAAAATCAGCGCGCTGAATCACAAAAAAGGTGCTGGGCGCCGTCACTTCCACACTGGCTGTACGGGTGCCTCCTTCGGCCAGAGCCAGCTCACCAAAAAAGTCTCCGCGCTGCAGGTTGGAGAGCAGAACCCGTTCGTTCGGCGCGTTGCCACCGTAGACGGCCACACCGCCTTCGAGAATAATATACAGGGCGCTGGCCGGATCTCCCTCGTGAAACAGTGTGGTGTCAGGTGCTGCTTCCAGAATCTCGCCCCACTGGCGCACATTTTTGAGCTGGGCCGGGTTTAAATGGCTGAAAAAGGGCAGGGCTTTTAAAAGCTGATCGATTGCTGTACTGTCCATGTTGGTGTATCTACCCCTGATTGAGAGTGTGCCTGACCGGCGATGGCTGTGGGTTTGCCGGCATGGCTTAAGACAGTGACATGCTAACATAGATTATCTGTAGGCGTCTGTGCGCTGCGTTTGATCTCAGTGCTTCAGAATGAAAAGTCCTGAGACAGCCTATCATCTGAGCCAGCCAGC
>JACYMC010000201.1 GCA_015272195.1 Candidatus Sericytochromatia bacterium | reverse complement strand
TTTCTTCCAGATAAGCAATGCGTTCTGATTCTGTCATGTCTTTAGATTAAGCCGAGATTTGCGTTTTGGGAAGGGGGCTGAAGGGATACAATCCGGGCCAGTCAGATTCCAGCCCTGGGGCAGCAGCTGGACACCCTGCTGGCCGATAAACAGCTGCGCCAGCAGCTGATCAGCCGCTATGGCCTGGATTCGGCCACCAATCAGAAGGCACTGGTGGCCGTGACCTGTGTGGAATCCGGCAGCAATGGCGATATGGGTGAGGTCATGACCGTAGTCATGAACCGGGCGATTGTCAACAATCTGACCCAGGAACTGCTGGGGCGCAGCGGCCGCCTGAGCGTGATGGATGTGGTCACCGAAGGCAATCAGTTTGCCTCCAAAGCAGCCGTGCGCCGGATTATGAACGGGGGCGATACCCCTTCACGCCATTACCGCAATTTTCGCAGCCAGGCCGAAGGCGTGCTCAAAGAGGTGCTGGACGGCAGCTTCCGCTTTCGGCACGATGCTTCAAAGATCTACTTTTTTAACCAGGGTGGTTTTAACAGCCCCACCAACTTCCGGATCGGCGTGCATCGCTTCAGCAACAGCTATTCCCGCGATCGCCAGGGCCGCGATATTCCCTATATCCAGGACCAGTTGCAAAAGCGCGGGGCCATTCGCTGGTAGCAGTCACAGCCATCTGGCTCAGAATGTTTTACAATAGAAGAATCCTTTCCGTTGTCAGTTGTGAGCACCGTAAAACATCTGGTTGTTAAATGAGGCAAACATGTTACAGGCCGAACAATACATTGATCAGGCGGCCCTGGCCGGCTGGATCCAGTCCTGGGATGAACAGCGCTACATGGACTATTACACCCAGCAGATTCCAGACCGTCTCAAGCGCCTGAAAGTCCGCTCCAGCATGGAAGAAACGATCGTCAAGATCAAAAAACTCTGTGCCGATATGGGTGAAGAGATCAACTTTCACACCATTCTGCAGTTTTTAAACCGCATTATTTTTAACTGCTATTTTAAAATCGGCAGCTCTGCCTTGCAGATCGCCAATTATTACGAGGAAATTCTCGTGCCTGCCGACCAGGCCACCCGCAATCGCATGCTGGGCTACCGCCAGGGTCGCCGCGAAACGGGGGATCTGACCCTGTATTTTGAGGGCAAAAAGGTCGGTCAGGTGGGCGAGCAGAGTGATTTGTTCCGCCTGATTTTTGACGCCTGCTTTTTAACCGAAGATGAACTCTTTGACGGCGACGACAGCCTGCTGGACAATGAACAACTGCCGCCGGTCATCGTACACAGCGCCGATGAGGCCCTGATGACCCTCAAAATCTGGCAGCCGGTGGGCATGGCCAAAGATGATTTTGTGGATCTCTTTTTATATCACAGCGCCACCCAGCTGGGGCTGAACTTTAAACGCGCCAGTTTTGAGGCCCCCCTGGACCGCCAGCAGGAACCGGTACAGACCGACCTGACCATTCATCCGGTCCGCACCGAAAGCCTGCCCCTGCTCTACTTTAACGCCGCTTCTCACAACCTGCCGCCCCCAATTGTGTTTATGTCGTATTACCACGCCATCGCCTATTATTTTGAGCGGGCCACCAATCTGATCATCCGCGATAAAATGGCCAGCATGTTTGACCACAGCGATCTGGATCAGCCGCCCCAGCTGCGCCGCATGGCCAAAGCCATCAACACCCTCAAAGACAATCTGAGCGAAAAAGAAGCCCTCAAGCTGGTGCTCAAAAAAATTGTCAGCCTGGAGCATATGGTCAGGTGGCTCGAAGCCAAACCCCAGCGCAAGCGCTGGTTTACCAGCTCCCAGGAGCAGTACCGTGAGCTGCCTTTGCTGATGCTGACCTCCGAAAAAGATCTGGTGCGCAGCCTGCTGGAGCGCATCTACGCCATCAAGGCCACCATCAGCGAGGAACGCGACAAGCAGGAACAGTTTATCTGGCTGCACAGCCTGGACGACGCCCTGCTCGAAAAAGACGTGCTCCTGATGAAGCATCTGGCCGCGCGGGCCCTGGAGGTCTGGAGCGTGGCAGAGCAGGCATGAAGGGCCGGATTGTTTTTAACGGCAATATTCAGCTCGAAACTGAGTTTGTGGACCGCTTTCAGCAGCAGCTGCGCGAGAGCCAGCACAGCGAGGCCAGCGTGCGCGACAGCCGCAAAACCCTGCTGATCACCGCCGCCTGGCAAAAGCGCGAACTCGACGAAAGCCATGTGCGTGAAGCGCTCTACGGTATCGGCATTGCGCCGGTTTATCAGGGCGAAGAAAACGTGCAGAACCTGAGTGTTTACCACCTGTTTAACCAGCTCAGACAGGCCGACCCGGAACTGTACCAGCGCTACCACGCCAAGCAGCAGGTGCTGCAGCAGGTCAAGCGCTTTTACCGCGAAAAAAACTCTGGTCTGATCCGCATTCTGCAAAACCAGATCGCCCTGCTGCGCGAGAGCTTCCCCCAGCTGAGCCTGTTTCAGATGCTGCAGCACAATATCGCCGCCGCCCAGGCCCAGCTGAGCCAGTACAACCCCTGGCAGCTGCTCTACCACTACGCCTGCCAGGATATTCAGGCCAGCATGGACAAAATCCGGACCAACGACGATCAGATGCTGGCGGTCTGCCACGAAATCGATGACGCCTTTTTCAGCGCTTCGGGTCTGCGTCAACACCCGCTCTACCTGCGCATGCGCGATCAGCTGCGCGAGCGCATTCTCTCGGCCAACGCCATTTTTATCTTTGGCGGCCATATTGCCGTGCTGGCCAACCGGCTCAACTTCTTTCAGCTGCAGGAGAGCTTTGCTGAGGCCCTCGAGCGCGGTACAGACTTTTACACCGTCTCCGCTGGCTCGCTCTGCCTCTGCGACTATCTGGTGGTCTTTGACGATGAATCCAGAGAATGGTCTCCTGATGGCAAGATGGCCGATTATGAGCTGTTTGACAAAGGTTTTGGCCTGGTCACCAAGGTGCAGCTCTTTCCGCATTGCCGCGACTACATTGCCCTCGATGACCCCGATACCATTGCTTACACCTCTGCTCGCTTTCAGCGCAGCCGCTGCGTGGGGCTCGATCAGCGCTCCTTTTTGCTGATGGAAACCTACCCGCATGAAGGCCAGGAGTTTGAGCGCTTTGTGTCAGCGGGCCAGGACGAAGGGCTCTACCTCTTTGCCCCCAGCGGGCAGGTGGAGGTGGTGCCCTACGGCACGGAACTGAGCCTGCCGGGCACGCGGGCCTGGGATGCTAGAGCGCAATAAGTCCTTTGATGTCTTTGACCTTTTCGTAGACATAGACCACCTCATCGCTGGAAGCCAGTTTCATCCAGGCATTGACGCTGGTATAGGTCTGATTGCGTGAGGGGCGCAGCTCAATTTTATCGGTGTTGAGCAGGGCTTTCAGGGCCTCAATCTGCTCCGTGGGCACAATAAACTTAAAATGAAACTCAGCAGGCCAGACGTAGTTTTCTTCGAGCAGGGCCTTAAATTTTTCGTGCATGGGTCTCTCTTTTCTGTGGCGTCAGATGGTGAACGGGCAGACGGTAAAACTGTTGTACAGCCCGCAGCCAGGCCGTGGGGTTTTCAAGATGCAGATTGTGGCCACCGGGCAGGCTGTAGAGCTGCAGGCGGGGCTGGCAGCGCTGCATCTCCAGCGCCAGCGCGCTGTAGCGGGCATCAGCCTGGCCTGACAGGCAGCCCACAGGCAGGATGAGCTCAGCCAGGGCACCCCAGAGCGGCGGCATCTGCCCCGTACCGCCTTCGCGCAGGGCGCGGGCCAGGGCCGGACCCCGGTTTTCGTTTGCCCGGCGCTGCAGCAGGGCGTCAAAGCCGGGCCACTGGCGCAGGCTGTCAAACAGGGGCTGGGCGTACCAGGCCTGCAGCACGTCCGACAGGGCTTCGTTTTCAAAGCGATCGGCCCAGGTGGCATCCCAGACCTGGCGGTCTGCCCGCGCCTGCGGGTCCGCCAGTCCCGGTGAACTGGATTCCAGCAACAGGGAGCGCACCCGCTCCGGGTAGTGTGTTGCCAGATAAAGTGCCAGACGTCCGCCCATGGAGTAACCCAGCAGATGGGCGCTGGTATGGCCCTGGTCCTCAAGCCAGCGCATCAGGTACTGTGCCTGATGGGCAAAGTCGCAGCGTGTTTCGGGGCACTGGCCGTGCCCCGGTAAATCAGGGCAAAGCACGGTAAAATCAGCCTGCAAGGCTTCTGCCAGCGCCTGCCAGTCACGGCCCGAACCCATCAAGCCGTGCAGCAACAGCAGGGGTGGGCGTGCTTCAGCGGCTGGCATCACAACGTGTCTGTTTGCCGACCCAGCGGCAGAAATGGCGCAGCAGCTCCTGCTCTGACTCCCGCAGGGGGCTCATCAGGCCGGTAATCAGTTCAGCATGATCCCGAAAGATGGCGGCAATCAGCTGCTGGCCTTCAGCGGTCAGGTGCACATTCACATAGCGGCGATCCTGCGGGCTGCGCTGGCGCTGGACCAGCCCCTGTTTTTCGAGGTTGTCGATCACCAGGGTAATATTGCCGCCGCTTTTGAGCAGCTTATCGCCCAGAGCCCGCTGACACAGGGGGCCCAGATGGTACAGCACTTCGAGCACACCAAACTGGGTCTCGGTCAGACCGTGCTGGCTGAGATGCTGCTGAACGCGGGCAGAAAGGGTTTCTGCCGCCCGCATCAAGTTAATATACGCATTGAGGGCCCGTTCGGCCTGCTCACTGCCCTGATAATGGGTTCCCATAGATTCTAAGATAGCACGAAAAAGCGGTGCGGCAGAAGCAGCTAGAAGTGGTAACGCAGCGAGATATCCAGCATATCCTTGAGGTAAGAACGGCTGGTCAGGGTCGGAATCTCACGCGGGGAGATATTGGAGACGTTGGTAATGCGGTTATAGCGGCCAATCAGGCTCCACTCGCGGCTGAGCGGCCACTCCAGATTGAGATAGAAGATCAGACGGGTGTCTTCACGTTGTTTGAGCGTACTCAGGTCCTTCAGTTCTTCGCGGGGCAAAGGCAGGCCGGTCAGCGGGTTGAGATTGCGACGGTAAACGCGGTAAAGATCCGGGTTATTATAACGGGCAAAGTCAATCTGGCTGCCGAGTTCCAGCCGGGCATCGCCCAGGGGGAAGCCCAGGCCCAGACCCAGCTGGTTCTGACTGCGGGAGCTGGCGGCCAGAAATTCGGTTTCAAACAGCGTACCGCCAGATTCCTGCTGCTGCGTGCGCAGATTGTCGCGGGCCATCACCTGCAAAAAACGGTAGCCAAAGCGCAGCCAGCTCTCGCTGTTCCAGAGATAGATATACTGCTCCAGGCCAAGGCTGTAGTTCCAGTTGTCGCGCTCGCTGAAGCGCGTATAGCGCTCGGTCGAAATATTGGCCAGCATGCGGGTGACCAGGCGCTCGGTTTCGTAGAGGGTCAGGGTCGGGCGCAGGCCGGCTTCAGCAAAAAAGGGCTCACCGGCCAGCATCTGCAGGCTGCTGTGGGTGTCGAGATAGAGCTCAATCCAGTCCATCACCGGAATGCGGTGAAACAGCGAGAGATTGTGCTGTTGCAGGTTATAATCGTAACTGTTGAGCACGCGCTCAGCGCTGTCGTTGAGGCCGCTGTAGAGATTGAGCAGGTAGTTATAGCGCAGGCTGCTGACGGGGCTCAGGGTATAGTTCAGGTTCAGGTTGAGCATCCCGCCCAGGTCCTGAATCGCCGGGTCCAGCTGGCTGGCGGTCACAAAGCTGCTGCCCGTATCCCCATAGTTGACGTTGGAGTCGCCCAGCGCCCCCAGCGAGAGAGAGCCAAAAAAGGGGCCGCGCGGCAGATTCCGGGCCAGCTTTTCGAGCACTTCAAGGGTCTGGGCCGCCGACTGGCCGTATTCACTGTCGGGATCAAGCGCCACCACTTTTTCGAGGTAGCGCAGGGCACTGTCGATGGCCATCTGCTGGTAGGCGCTGATGCCCAGATAATAGTACAGTTCCGCCGAATCCGGCATCAGGTGCAGCACCTCTTCAAAGGCCTGCAGGGCCAGCGCATAATCCCCCTGACGAAAAGCCTCAATACCGATCTGATAGGCTTCAGACTGGTCGCGCAGGGCAATCAGCAGCTGACTTTCGGCCAGCTGGCGCAGTTCAGCGGGCGTGCGCGGATCTTCAAGCACCCGGTTAAAATACTCCTGAGCGGCCTCCAGATTGCCGGCGTAATAATGCGAGAAACCCAGTGAAAACAGCAAATCCACCGGTGGCAGCTCCAGGTAGCGGGCCAGCGCGGCATCAAAAGCCTCAATCGCCAGCTGAAAGTAGCTCAGGTTGTAATAAGACAGCCCCAGAAAATAATAGATCTCAGGACTGTCCTGGATTTGCAAGGCCTGCAGCAACAGGCTGACGGCCTGGGGATAATCACCGGCCCGGTAAGCCTCGCGCCCTTCAGCGAGTGCCGTGGCCGGCTGGCTGAAGGGCGTGCTTGTCTGGGCCTGCACCACAGCAGCTGGCCAGAGCACTGAAACCGATAAAAAAAGCGTCAGCGCCCGGCAAACATGCATTGGCAGACAGCGGGCTCAGGCAGACAGGTCCGTCAGCAGGCTGATCAGACGCTCCAGATCCTGAGGGCTGTGCATTTCGGTCACATTGACCAGCAGGTGGCTGTCCAGTTCAGGGTACCAGCGCTGCAGGGCCAGGCCGGGCAGGCAGCCCTGGGCCTCAAGGCGCTGCAGGATCTCACCCCAGCCGCCCTCACGCTGCAGCACAAACTCATGAAAAAAGGGCTGGCCCCCCCAGCGGCTTATACCGGGCAGTGCGATCAGCTGGCTGGCCAGGTAATGGCTGCGCTGATAGCAGATCTGGGCCAGTTCCTGCAGACCCTGCTTGCCGATCAAAGCGAGCCAGATCGTGGCAATCAGGGCGTTAAGACCCTGGTTGGTACAGATATTGCTGGTCGCTTTTTCGCGACGGATATGTTGCTCACGGGTTTGCAAAACCAGCGTATAGGCCCGTTCGCCGTTCTGATCCTGGGTCATGCCGCACATGCGCCCCGGCATCTGACGAATATGGGCTTCGCGGGCCGTTAAAAAGCCCACATACGGGCCGCCGTAGCTGAGGCTGTTGCCCAGAGCCTGGGCTTCACCGGTCACAATATCTGCGCCCAGGTGTCCTGGCGCTTCGAGCAGGCCCAGTGAAACCAGATCGTTCATCACCACCACCAGCAGGCCACCCCGGGCGTGAATCCAGTCTGACAAAACCTGCAGATCGGGGATCCGGCCCAGAAAGTCAGGGTACTGCACCATCAGAGCGGCCGGGGCTTCAACGGCATCAAACACGCCGGGATCAAAAGCGCCCTGCTGCAGCGGGGTTTCATGCAGGGGGATATCCAGCGCGGCGGCGTAAGACTGCATCACCTCACGGTATTCCGGGTGCAGGCCAGGCGCCAGCAGCACGTTCTCGCGCCGTGTGATGCGGCAGGCCATGGTCATGGCCTCAGCACAGGCCGTGGCCCCTTCATAGGTAGAGGCATTGGCGATTTCCATGCCGGTCAGGGTGCACAGGGCTGACTGAAACTCGTAAATGACCTGCAGCGTGCCCTGACTGACTTCGGCCTGGTAGGGTGTGTAGGCCGTCAGAAACTCAGAGCGACCGGCCAGGGTGGGCAAGGCAGCCGGAATATAGTGGCGGTAAGCACCCGCACCCAGAAAGCTGAGCTGCTCACCGGCATGGCGGTTGCGGGCGGCCAGCCGGCTCAGCTCCTGCTGCAGCTCCAGCTCACTCAGCGCCGGCGGCAGCTGCAGACTGAAGTCACGCAGAGGCGGGGGAATCGGTGAAAACAAATCGCTGTAACCGGTGCTGGCCAGCATGGCCTCGCGTTCAGCGTCGGTATGGGCCAGATAGGGCGTATGCATAAAAAAACCTCAGGCAAGTTGATCAAGATAAGCCTGGTATTCGGCCTGATCGAGGCAGTCGTCAAGCTCTTCGAGTTTGTCTGCACTGAGACGGATCAGCCAGCCCTGGCTGAGGGGATCTTCGTTTAACTGTTCAGGCGCGTCATCCAGGCTGCTGTTGACCGCTTTGACCGTGCCGCTGATCGGCGCGTAGAGTTCTGAAACGGTTTTGACCGACTCGACCTCGCCAAAGGCCTCACCCAGGGCAAAATGCTTGCCGACTTCAGGCAGCTGCACGTAGGTGACTTCACCCAGTTGCTCCACGGCATAGGGGGTAATCGACACCACCGCTTCACCGTCTTCAAGACGGAAACATTCATGGGTTTTGCTGTAATAATAAGTGCTCATCTGTTTCTCCTGTAGAATGGTAGCTTCACAAGCTGGGCCGGGTAGCGCTGGCCGCGGATATCCACTTCAAAGCTGTCGGGCAGGGGCCTGTCAGCGGTCCAGGGACCGTCGAGATAGGCCATGCCAATTGGGTAGCCCAGGGTAGGCGAGAGCGAGCCGCTGGTGACCTGGCCAATGGGCTGTTCCCCACTGTACAGGGTATAGCCCTGACGCGGCGCCCGTTTGCTGCCGGGCATGCTGAAGCCGACCCGCTTTTTGGGCAGCGGCGCGGCCTGCATGGCCTGCAGCGCTGCCTTGCCAATAAAATCGTCGGATTTGCTGAGCTTCACACTCCAGCCCAGACCGGCTTCCAGCGGGCTGGTCTGGTCATCGAGTTCATGCCCATAAAGCGGCATGGCGGCTTCCAGACGCAGCGTATCGCGCGCACCCAGGCCCACGGGCACCAGCCCGGCGGGCTGGCCACTGCTGAGCAGCAAGTCCCAGATGGGTTCCAGCGCAGCGTGAGGGGCATAGATTTCAACCCCGTCCTCGCCGGTATAACCCGAGCGCGAAATCCAGACCGTGTGACCGGCCAGCGTGCTCTGCTGAATGCTGAAGGGCTTAAAGGTGTCCAGATTCAAAGGTGCCAGCGGTGTCAGAATATCGAGGGTTCTGGGCCCCTGCAGGGCCAGAATGCCCAGCGGGTCGGGTTTGCGGCAGAGGCGGGCCTCAAAGCCACCCAGCTGACTCGACACCCAGTGAAAATCGCTTTCACGGTTGCCGGCGTTGACCACCAGCCAGAAGCAGGTGGGGGTCAGGGCAAAGATCAGCAGATCGTCGAGCACGCCGCCGCTGGGGTTGCAGAGCTGGGTATAAAGCCCTTGCCCCGGCTGCAGGCGGGCCAGATCGTTGGGTACGAGATACTGACCTGCGGCCAGGGCGTCGGGGCCGCTCAGCTCAAACACGCCCATATGCGACACGTCAAACAGCCCGGCCGCTTCACGCACGGCGGCGTGTTCGGCCAGAATCGACGTGTACTGCACGGGCATTTCCCAGCCGCCGAAGTCGACCATGCGGGCCCCGGCGGCTTTGTGGCGGGCGTTGAGCGGTGTGCGTTGCGGCTCGCTCATCAGACGCCGTACCAGCCCGTAATCGGTGACTGCTCCTGCAGCTCGATGTAAACGTTTTTGGTCTCGGTGTACATTTCCAGGGCACCCAGACCCAGCTCACGGCCAAAGCCGCTCTGCTTGTAGCCACCAAAGGGCGCTTCGGCCGGCAGAATATTGTAGGTATTGATCCAGACATAGCCGGCCTCAATGCGACGGGCAAAGTTATGGGCCCGTTTCACGTCGCGGGTCCAGACAGCCGACACCAGACCATAAGGAATATCATTGACCAGCTGGGCGGCGTGGTCTTCGTCTGTGAAGCGCAGCACGGCCAGCACCGGACCAAAGATTTCTTCCTGGGCCACACGCATCTGACCGGTGACCTCAGACAAAATGGTCGGTTCCACAAACAGGCCGCCCAGCTTGTCACGCAGGCTCTGGCCACCAAAGGCCACTTTGGCGCCTTCGTCCTGACCAATCTGGATATAGCTCAGCACCTTGTTGTACTGCTCTTCAGACACCAATGCACCGATCTGGGTGGTGTTCTGGCTGGGGTCACCCACGCGCAGTTTGGCGATTTTGCTGAGCAGTTTTTCCATAAAGGTGTCGTAGATGCTGTCCTGCACAAAGAGGCGGGCACCGGCGGTACAGATCTGACCCTGGTTAAAGTAAATCGCAAACAGCGCCCCGTTGACGGCCTGCTCCAGATCGGCATCTTCAAAGACCACGTTGGGGGCTTTGCCGCCCAGCTCCAGGCTGACGCGCTTGAGCGAAGGGGCGGCGTTGGCCATAACCTGCTTGCCCACTTCGGTCGAGCCGGTAAAAGCAATTTTGTTAACCAGCGGGTGCTTGACCAGGGCTTCGCCGGCCTTGCCATCGCCGGTAATCACGTTCAGCACACCATCAGGACCGCCGGCTTCTTTAAACAGCTCGGCCAGACGCAGCGCCGTCAACGGCGTCTGCTCAGCGGGCTTGAGCACAATGGTATTGCCGGCCGCCAGTGCGGGACCCAGCTTCCAGGCGGCCATCAGGATCGGAAAGTTCCAGGGAATGATCTGGCCGCAGACCCCCACGGGCTCTTTGAGAGTATAGGTCAGTGCGCCGGGCACGGGCACGGCCTGGCCGCCGATCATGCGGGCCGCAGCGGCATAGTAACGGATGCAGTCAATTGCCATGGGGATATCAATAAAGCTGCTTTCGTTGATCGGCTTGCCGTTGTTTTCGGTCTCAAGAGCCGCCAGCCCTTCGATGTTTTGCTGGATCAAATCGGCAAACTTGTTCATGATCAGGCTGCGCTCAGCGGCGGGTTTCTGGCCCCAGACGCCGCTGACATGGGCGGCATGGGCTGCTTTGACGGCGCGGTCCACATCCTCGGCACCGGCTTCAGCCACCTGGGCAATCACCTGGCCGGTGGCGGGGTTATAGGTATTAAAATAGGCGCCGGACAGGGGTTCAACGGCCTCGCCGCCAATAAATAAATGGGTGCTTCTGACTTCCATGCTTGATGACCTCTCTCGGTGATGTGCGCTGGCTGTAAGCCGCTGAAAATACTGGGTCAGTATACCATAGCCCGCTGGACGATACAGACCCTTGCGGTGAGAGAAGTGCTGAGCGCCCTGGCCTGCAGCACAGAGGCCAGAAGGCATCTCAGAATGCCTTCTGACCTTGTTTTTAAGGGGCCGATTTTAAATCAGGTCTTTGAGACGGTTGATTTCTGCCTGATCGTTGTTGAGCACGGCCACCCAGAGCTGCTGGACTTCGGGTTTGTTTAACTCAGGATCCTGAAAAAAACTGTGTTGCAGCACGGCTTCCAGAGTTGGGCGCTGAGCCGGATCCGGGTGATTCAGGGCATTGACCACATTGTCAAAGCTGTCGAGGTTTTTGTGGCTGTCGTAGGTACTGCGTGCTCTATTTGCTGTATCACCGCCAAATTCCCGCAGCCGATCAGCGATCTCAAAACGGCTTGCATCTTTGAGCACACCAAACTCCTGGCCCATAATATTGTGCAGCATGACCCCGGTGCTCCAGGTGTCATACTTTTCAGTGGCTACGGCATTGCCATTCACCATATACTCTGGTGCAGCATAACCGGGTGTGGTGCCTGTTTTTATACCATCTGCCTTGCGGACCCCATCCCAGGCTTCATGATCCAGGACGGTGGAACCAAAGTCAGCCACCATGGCCCGGCCATCAGCACTTAACAACATGTTCTGGGGCTTGATATCCATATGCTGGGCATTTTTATCCCGCTGCACGTATTGCAGCGATTGCAGGGTTTCACGGGCCACGTATCGTGCCAGCAATTGTTTTTGTGCGCTGTTCAAAGGGCTGCTGTCAGCATGCAGTTTTTCAAGGCCATCTTCAAGATCCCCGACAGCCTTTTCCATGACCATAAATAATTTATTGTCTTCTCCCCCTTTAACAAGGCCTTTTAAACTCACCACACCGGGGTGGCCTTTGCCATCTTCACCCATCATATGTGCATGGGCCTGAACTTCCTGGGCAATGTCTCGGCGACTGAGCTCATCATTGCCCAGCATTTCTTTGATCACAAGGCTGTCACTGGGGTCATTGACATTGGTATAACTGTAAACCTTGCCAAAGCCGCCCTGCCCTAAAAAGGTGGGGTGGGCATAGGTTTTATCTCCGAGCGTCAGGTTTTCGGGCGCTTGATGGGCTGTGCCGTGCTTATCGTGCACTTCGGTGGTTTCGCTTGAAATACTGCCACATTTTGTCTGAACTTCAGCCTTGATTTTATGCAGGCAATTATTGAGTAAGTGCTGGGCGGGTGCAGGCATCTGCTCCAGCTCACCCGCTGGCAGGCCCAGTGACTCTGCAATGTAAGCGATATTTTCTGAATCTGTGCGGACCAAAAACTCAGCTGCCTTCGGACCGTTGGGTACTTTAAAAGCGTCTGCGATCTTTTGGTTGATCTCATTTGCCTTCGCTGCAGCGATTTGGTTTTCCTGACCCGCGATACTGGATTTCATGCCGCTGTAAACCTGATCCACCAGCCGTTGTTTATGAGCAGAAAGCTGCCCATAACTGGCGTCCTGATATTTGTCTTTGATCAGCCCCATGCCTTTGGCCAGGGCGTCTTTTGCTTCAGCCTCAGGCAAAGTGGCCAGCATAAATTTTAAATCAGCGGTTTTGATCACCTGGCCGTCAATATTGCTGGTGGAATTGTTCATCATCTGGCGGGCCAGGGCGTTGGCCTTATTCAGTGACTTGTCTTTGAAGACGCTTTTGTCCATTTCCTGGCTGATGCCGCTGAACATTTTCATCATGCTGCTGAGCTTCTCAGGATTTGATTTCTGGAGGCCATCCAAGGGCATTTGCCTTGTCTGGGCAATGCCATCATCACCCGTTTCTGTCTGCAGTCGCTGGTGCTCCTGTTTCAGGGGATTGAGTGTTTTGTCACGGGTACTCTGATCCAGGCTTTCAAGCTTGCCCAGGGTTGCTTCACCTGTGATCTGGGCATGCATTTTCAGCAGGGCACCCGGTTTGGGGACAAAGGCGGCTTTGGCTCGTATCTGTTCGGGTGCAATATTTTCAATTTTAGACTGAATCAGATTTGCTTCAGTGGACTGGGCCACAAAAGACGATGTGCGGGAGAGCGCTGGTTTTTGAAAGTTACTGCGCTGTCCGGGCAGCTGCTGCATGCTGGTGGTGCGTTCAAGCTTTTGCGCCGGGGCTGTTTCGCTGATGTCTCTAAGATTTTGAAGGGGCGGATTTGAACCCAGGCGTTGAATATCAGACATAAACTGGTCTCCTTTTGCTTTTGATCTGATTGTAGCACTCTGAGTTAACTATGTAAACATTTATCAGACCAGAATCACCAGCAAAGCTTTGGGATGACGTGCTTTTCTGATGATGGCTTTTGTATCGCAGAGCCAAGCCTGAAGTGAACCGTTCAGGCTGATAAGGCTTCAGTTCAGCTTCTGGAGCAGGCGGGTGCTCTGGTCGGCAATAGCGCCGCTGAAGCCGGCCCGGCGCAGCAGGTAATTACTGCCAAGGTTGACGCCCCAGCCACTGACCGTGCCGACGGCCAGAATGGTCAGGGGGGCGGCCTGGGTTTTGGAGAGGCCCCAGACCACGGCTTTGGAGGCCACAGCCCCCACGCTGCCGGAGACCACAGAAGTGGCCACATCGCCGACCACCCGTCCGCCGGCTTCGGCGGTGGTAATGCGTCCCTGGTAGAGTTCCCAGCCGTTGCGCACACCAGAGGTGATCAGGCGGCGCAGGGCTGAGCGGCCTGCCGCCGCACCAATGCCGGTCAGGGCACCGGACTCATGCACGCCCAGCTTGCTGCGCTCCAGCGCGGACTGGCTGTCCTGGTAGCTGCCCCAGGCGCCGATCACGGCGTTTTCAAGTTCCAGATTGGCGAGGGCCGAGAGGCTGGTGAGCGCGAGACTGTCTGTTTTGGCCAGGCTGTGGGCTTTGGCTTCAGGCTGCGGCTGTGCTGGTGCTGCCGCGGCAGGGCGCGCTGCAGGCAGACCAATCATCGGGGTGTGGTGAATGGGGGTGTTGACAGCCAAAACAGACATGGGCGTGTCTCGCTTTCTTTAATCTAAGGTTATTATAGTTAAGGATTAATTAAGACTTGCTTAAACAGGTTAAAAAAAGATTATCTTTCAGCTGGCCGCCACCCGCAGCAACTCCTCCAGGCTGGTCTCACCCCGCGCGGCGCGCGCCAGACCGTCCTGCAGCCAGCTCTGCTCCTGCTCCTGCCGCCAGATGGCTGTCAGGTCTGCGGCCTGCTGGCCCGCCAGCAAGGCCTGCCGCAGGGCGGGTGTCAGCACCAGGGCTTCACTGAGCTGTAAGCGCCCCCCGATAGCCCGACGGACAGTGCTCCCCTTTGCCCGGCAACCAGACCGGCCCTTCAGGCAGAGGCAGCTCATCCTGCGCGAACAAGCGCTCGAGCCGGGGGCGCCAGGCCGCAGGCAGCTCACCCTGATAACGGCAGTCCGGGCAGAGGCGACGCACCAGACGCTGATTCAGAATCAGGCGGGTGGCCTCACTGATGCTGAAGGCATTGCCGCTGCGCTCACTTAACTGCAGCAGCGCCTCTACCGCACTGCTGGCCTGCAGCTGGCTCAGAATCAAATGGCCATTCAAAGCCAGGCGCAAGGCCTGCTGCAAACTCTCAGGATCAGGCATTTCGGAAAGCAGCACCAGATCCGGATCGGCCTGACTCAGCGCTTTAAGCAGGCCGGCGATGGCCTCAGGCGCTTCTGCGCGCAGGCCGGTCACCCAGGGCAGGTGCATTTCAGCGCCCGGATGCAGGCTGAAGCTCTTGAGGCCCGGACCCGCCAGACTGTTGAGGGCCGCGTAAAGGGTGGTGGTTTTGCCCGAATCACTGGGTCCAGAGGCCAGAATCATGCCCCAGCCACTGGCCAGGGCTGCGCGCAGCTGGTGTTCAACCGCCTCCGGCAGGGCAATGCTGGCAATATCGATGGTTTCATGCTGACTATGGGGTGTCAGCCGGGCACTGAGCGCACCGCCCAGCCCATTCTGAAAGCTCTGCAGCGCCACATCATAACCCTGCCCGCAGGCGGGCTGAAAGTAAAACTGGCCGCTCTGCCAGGTCTGCTCCGGGTTCAGCGGACTGCCGGCCCGCTGCCCAAAAGCATGCAGCAAAGGCGGCAAGAGGCGACGGTCAAAGCTTGAAATCAGCTGCAGCACCCCGTCAATGCGGCAGCGCAGCAGGGCCTGCACTTCTCCGGGGGCAGCGTAAATACATTCCAGATGCAGGCTCTCGGCTTGCAGGCAGACACTCAGGCTTAAAATCAGCTCAACAGCGCCTTCCGCGTTTTCAGCGCATGCCGGCAACGCCTGGCCCTCGGGCCACAGTTCCTGCAACTGCTGCTGCAGCTCAGCCATCAGGGGGCCAATGCCAACCGGCAGATCAATCCGGGGCGGTTCCCCCTGCAGAAACCGGGCCAGATCGTCAGGGTAAAAGCGCCACTGCCGGCCCACTTTATGCCCTTTGAGCTTGCCGGCCCGCAGCCAGCGGTAAAAGGTGGGACGGGTGGTTTTAAGCTGGGCGATGGCTTCATCCATGCTCAGCAACTCGGAGTCTGTCGGTGTGTGTCATCTTGTGATCTTTCTTTTTATTATTTTATATATCAAAAACAATATGATATATAATGATAATTGCCAAGCGATCGCAAAACAGCCTATGCTGAAAACATGTCAATCAACTGGAAAACTCCGCTTTCACCGACTGAGCTGCAGCTGGCCCTCGACGGCGATCACTTTGGCCCCGCCAGCCATCCGGCCGGCGCCCCCTGGGGCTATTATCTGCAGCTGGAACGTCTGGGCTACTTTTCATGGTTCGCCAGCCAGGCTGAGATGTTGCGCTATCTGGTGCATATTGAGCTGTTGCATGCCCCGGAACGCTTTGCCGATCAGGCCGCCTATGACAGCGCGGTGCAGACCCTGATCCCCCTTGGCGAAGCTTACCTCAGCGCAGAACTGGCGCCTGAGGCCGCTGCCAAAGGTTTCAGCGAACACCTGAGCGGCGGCCAGATGCTCTGGCTGGGGCAGATCACGGCGCTGCAGCAAGGCCAAAGCCCTTTTGCCACCCAGTTGCGCCAGGCCTTTCAGGGCCATGCAGCTGCAATTCAGACGGCGGATCAGCCTGCTTTTGCCGACTGGCTCGAAGGCTATGGGCTCTGAATTCCGGCTGCATCTCAAACGCGACAGCCTCGCGCTCACCCGGCGCTTTCAGAATCGGGAACAGGTCAACACCTTTGCCCGCGACGGCCGTCCCATCAGCCTTTTTGACGGCGGTCATTTTTATCAGCGGGGTTTAAACAACGCCTGGCTGCACAAAGGGCGCGAAATGTCTGCTGGTGGTGATACCCGCCGTTTTCGCAAACCCCTGCCCCTGGCAGATGCAGAAGCCCGACTGCATGCGATTCATTCAGATTTGTCGCTGATGAAAACGAGCGCACTGACAGCTGAGGCACAAACGGCCATCAGCAGCATCCTACACTGGACGCCTGAACAGCTCAGGCATCAAGGCGAAACATTCTCTGAGATCTATCGGCCCATCAGCATCCTGCCACCGGATCAGTACCTGAGCATTGTGCTGCAGTTAACCGAAGGCTGCTCTTACAACGCCTGCCACTTCTGTAATTTTTACAAAGATCGCCCCTTCCGCATCAAAAACACGGATGAATTTGCCCGGCATCTGAGCGAGGTCAAACACTTTCTGGGCGATCTTGCCAGCCTGCGCAAGGGGATTTTTCTGGCGGATGGCGATGCCCTGATGACCCCCCAGCGTCGGCTGATCGCCGCCATTGGCCTGCTGCGCGATCACTGGCCCGAGCTGCCGCTTTACAGTTTTATGGACGCCTTTCGCCCCCAGGCCAAAAACCTGGCGCAGTGGCGCGAGCTGCAGCAGCTGAGCCTGAAGCGGGTCTACCTGGGGCTCGAAAGCGCCGATCCAGACCTGCTGGCCTTTTTAAACAAGCCGGGCAGCCCGGAACTGATGCGCAGTGAATGTAAAAAACTCAAAGCGGCGGGGCTGTCTCTGGGCCTGATTTTTATGGTCGGCGCGGGCGGCCAGAACTACGCCCAACAGCACTTTGACTCAATGTTCATAGCTTTTGCCTGACATGATCGCTGAAAGCAAAGAAAGAAGACCTTTTTAGAATGGTGTATATTTTGAATAACTACAGACAAAATAAAAACCATACAAAAAGGTCTGAAGCCAAGCTACTATGTACCCATTCTCTTGTATACCCCCTGAAATCAGAAAAAGCCTGGAAGGTTTGCGTCATCAATTCCGGGCAAAGCATTTGCTCACGCTGTCCTGGCTGGTTTTTTTGCACATCATTTGTTTTGAAACCGCCAACCTTAAAACACTCCATAAACATGCTTCAAACATTGAATATAAAAGGCTTTTACAGTTTTTGCGCGCTAAATATTTACGCCCTCAGCTCTGGCTCAAATGGCTTGCCATGCGTCTCATAGATACATTGCCTCATGAAGATTTACACTTAAAAATCCTTGTGGACACAACGTTTCGGCTCAAGTGTTCGGTACGCAATCCAGGGATCAGCAGGGGTAAAA
>JACYMC010000113.1 GCA_015272195.1 Candidatus Sericytochromatia bacterium | reverse complement strand
TTTTTAACTTGGTGAGGTTTATTTTATGCCCTTTCACGACTTTTGGAGAGCCCTGGCCGCAGCCTGTTCAGGCGCCGGATTTGAAAAATCTGCTTTGCAGGTTTAAGCTGATACAAAACACCAGGAGGCATTGTATGCATAAACCAATCATCATGGCGCTGGTGCTGGGCTTCAGCCTGGCCCTGAGCCTGGGGGCTTACAGTCAGAGCCAGACCGACCGCGAAATTGAACGCCTGCGCAGCGAGCTGAACGAAAGCAACCGGCATCTGAGTCAGATTTCGCGCAGCCTCGACACCATGAGCCGGGCCTTCAGCAACGGCGAGCTGCGGGTGCGCAAATAATCAGGCGCGGGTTTTGCGCACGGCCTGCTGCCAGCCCTGATAGAGGCTTTCGGCCCGCACGGTCTTGATGGCGGGCTCAAAGCGCCGATCCAGCTGCCAGTTGGCCCGGATGGCCTCGGTGCTGGGCCAGTAGCCCACGGCCAGGCCCGCCAGATAGGCCGCGCCCAGGGCGGTGGTTTCGGTTACCGCCGGACGCTCCACGGGCAGCTGCAGCAGGTCAGACTGAAACTGCATCAGAAAATCATTGGCCGTGGCCCCGCCATCGACGCGCAGCACCGAAAGGGGCGCGGTGGCGTCGCGGGCCATGGCGTCCAGCACGTCGCGGCTCTGGTAGGCAATGGCCTCCAGGGCTGCGCGGGCAATATGCCCCCGGTTGGCGCCGCGCGTCAGGCCTGTGAGGGTCCCCCGGGCCTCGGCGTCCCAGTAGGGTGCGCCCAGGCCGACAAAGGCCGGCACCAGATACACGCCGGCGTTGTCGGTCACGCTCTGGGCCAGGGCTTCACTTTCAGCCGCGTTGCCAATCAGCTGCAGCTCGTCGCGCAGCCATTGCACCACGGCCCCGCCCATAAAAATACTGCCTTCGAGCACATAAGTGCGCTCATTGCCAATCTGCCAGCCCACGCTGCTCAGCAGGCCCGCGCTCGAGCGCACGGGGGCGCTGCCGGTGTTCATGAGCAAAAAGCAGCCGGTGCCGTAGGTGTTTTTGGCCATGCCGGGCGCAAAGCAACCCTGGCCAAACAGGGCCGCCTGCTGGTCACCGGCCATGCCGGCAATCGGCAGGGCCCGGCCGCCAAAGTATTCGGGCAGGCTGTGGCCATAGACCTCATTGGAAGAGCGGATCTCAGGCAGCATGCTGGCGGGGATGCGCAGCAGCGCCAGTAGCTCCGGATCCCAGCTGCCGCTCTGCAGATTGTAAAGCAGGGTGCGGCAGGCGTTGGATGGCTCGGTGGCGTGCACCTGTCCGCCGGTCAGGCGATAAAGCAGCCAGGTGTCAATTGTACCCGCCAGCAGCTCGCCGCGCTCAGCACGGGCCTGCAGCTGCGGGTCCTGATCCAGAATCCAGCGAATTTTGGTGCCCGAAAAATAGGCGTCGAGCACCAGGCCGGTTTTGTCGCGGATCATCGCCTCATGGCCGGCGGCCTTGAGCTGGCGGCAGATCTCTGCCGAGCGGCGGCACTGCCAGACAATGGCTTTGTGTACGGGCTGGCCGGTGGTTTTGTCCCAGACCACCACGGTTTCGCGCTGGTTGGTGATGCCGATGGCCGCAATGCGTTCAGGAGCCACATTGGCCTGCTGCAGCGCATCCTGGGCCACTTTGAGCTGGGTCTGCCAGATTTCTTCGGGATCGTGTTCCACCCAGCCGGGCCGGGGGTAAAACTGTTGGAACTCCTGCTGGGCCAGACCCTGGATCTGGCCCTGGGTGTTAAACAGAATCGCTCGGGAAGAAGTGGTGCCCTGATCGAGGGCCAGAATCAGCTGTTCGCTTGTCATGGTTTGCGCTTGCGCCTCCTGTACAGAAATCTGCAGAGATCTGCTTTCAGGGTATAGCGAAAGCGGGCGAATGACAAATCAGCAAAACCTTCGAACCCGGATAGGGGATCAATCCTGACGTGATTTTTTATTGCCAGATTAAAAAATGTGAGTTCAGTTTTGGCAGCCCCCCGGTATCGCGCGATAATACGGTGCTGGTCAACATGCGCTGGTTCGAGCGGGGTGAGATTGGCGGTCACTATCACCATGCCGTGAATATTATCGGCATTGAAAACAGCGAAGTGCGCCTGATGAACCCCTGGGGGCGTGAAGACGTGATCCCCTTGGCCGAGCTGCAGGCCTGCATGACGGGCATTCTGCTGCCGCAACACAATCGCTAGCCCGCATTTCTCACAAACAGATCAGTAGATAAAAACTGGCTCCTTTCTGTAGATTAAAGTTATCATATCCAGAAATCGCAGAAAAGGAGCCAGCTGTATGAAGTGTAACCCTGAGACCTGG
>JACYMC010000015.1 GCA_015272195.1 Candidatus Sericytochromatia bacterium | reverse complement strand
CTTTAATCTACAGATGTGATAACTTTAATCTACAGAAAGGAGCCAGTTTTTATCTACTGATCTGTTTGTGAGAAATGCGGGCTAAGGCTGGACCCGGTCAGCGGTCGCCTCTCAGGTCGGGGTGATATGGCCGGGGTCTATGATGTGACCCTGGTGCGCAACGCCACGGGCATTGAACCTGAAACCCTGGATCACTACCAGCGCCTGGGCAAGGTCATGTTTACCCAGGGTGAGCGCAGTGCTGAAATCGGCTGGATGCAAACCCAGCTCAGCAATCTGGGTTTTGATACCAAAGGCACGGGCGGGGCCTATGGCAACGGCACCCGCGAAGCGATCCGGGCCTTTCAGAGCGCCAATAACCTGCCCGTTACCGGCGGCAACGTCGATCACCACACCCTGGTCGCGATTGAAAACGCCTTTCGCAGCCACCAGCAAAGCCAGCCTGATCAGGTGATGTTCCAAAAAGGCCAGACGCACGCCCAGCTGCGCCCGCTGCAGCAGGCCCTGACCGGCATGGGCTATAACACTGGCGGCACAGCCGGCCAGTTTGGCCCGCGCACCGAAGCCGCCGTCAGCGCCTTTCAGACCGCTGAGGGCCTGCCCGTCAGCGGCAAAATCGACAACCAGACCTGGCTGCGCATTCTGGAGCGGGCCGCTCAGCCCGATTAAACGCCAAAGTCAGCGGTTGTCGAGCGCTTGCAAACCGCCAGCCAGGGCATAAACATGGCCCAGACCGGCCGCCCGCAAACTTTGTAATAGCTGAGCTGAGCGCTGGCCGCTGGCGCAAAAGAGCAGACAGTCGCGTTCAGGAGCCAAAGCCCGCAAGGCGTCCTGGTCTTCAAGCGGGATGTGCTCGGTATGCTGAATCCAGTCCGAACTTTCAGCGCGTTCAGCAGCAGAACGGATATCAATCCAGCGGTAGCGGCTCTGTTGCGGGCTTAAACTGTCGAGCTGATCTGGCCTCAGTTCACCGGGAACGCGCACTGCCGGGGCGGCAGCCAGCAGATCGTGAATCTGAGGCTGCTGACCACAGAGCGGACAGTCGGGGTCGGGCGATTGCCGCAGGCGCAGCAGATCGTTGCTGAGCAAATTCAGCAAAAGCGTTTCGTTGTGCTGCTGCCCGGGCAGGTCCAGCAGGAGTTTGAGGGCTTCAGCCGCCTGCCAGGTGCCCAGCAGACCAGGAATCACGCCCAGCACACCGGCCTCGGCACAGGAGCCCACACAATCAGGGGTGGGTTGGATCGACCAGAGGCAGCGCAGACAGGCCTCACCCGGCTGATAAATATAAACCTGCAGCTGACCTTCAAACTGATACACGCTGGCCTGAATCAAAGGCACTTTTTCAAAAAAGCAGGCATCGTGAATCAGAAATTTGCTGCTGAAGTTATCGGTGCAGTCAAGGACCAGATCATAAGAGCACACCAGCTCGCGGGCATTGGCAGCCCCCAGGTTCTCGCGATGGGTCTGCAGCACAATAAAGGGGTTGGCCGCCGCAAGGCGCTGGGCAGCGGCCAGTACCTTGTACTCGCCCACATCGGCAAAAGCATAAAGGGTCTGGCGGTGCAGGTTGCTGAGGGCCACGCGGTCACCGTCACAGATCCCCAGTATACCCACACCGGCAGCGGCCAGATAGCTCAGGGCCGGGCAGCCCAGGCCCCCCGCCCCAATCACCAGCACCCGCGCTGCTTTTAAGCGGGCCTGACCGGCCTCGCTCACCTCAGGCAGAATGCGCTGGCGGCTGTAATACAACTGCTCTGAACGATCGCTCATACCCGCGCCCCGTCTGTCGCGCTGTGGTGATGTGTGTGATGCGCCGGAGCTGTGGCACAGTGCTGACAGTTGACCCACTCCGCCGGCCGGTCGCGGTAGTGTTCCTTTTTCCAGATCGGCAGGCGCCGCTTGATTTCATCCATGGCGTACTGGCAGGCGGCGAAGGCTTCGCCCCGGTGGGCCGCACTTACGCCCACCCAGACGGCGATTTCACCAATCTGCAGCAGACCCGTACGGTGGGCCCCGACAATGGCCTCAATCGCCCAGCGTTCACGGGCTTCGGCCAGAATCTTTTCGGCTTCCAGCAGGGCCATTTCGGCAAAGGCTTCATACTCCAGGGCCTCGACGGCAAAGCCTTCATTGTGGTTGCGCACCCAGCCCTCAAAGACCACCAGGGCCCCCGCGCGGGCAGACTGCAGCCGGGCGCGCAGGGGGCCGTCCTGAATCGGTTCAGCAAACATTTTAAACATCTTCAGCCCCCTGCCACCGGGGGAATAAAGACAACCGTATCGCCATTTTGCAGCGGCTGCGTCAGGGGGCAATACTGATTATTAATGGCCACCTTTAAATGCTGTATATCGAGACTGAGGCCGTATTCGGCCTGCAGCTCGCGATACAGTTCTGCAGCTGAAGCCACCGCCGTCTGGCGGCGCTCCTCGCTGCAGCCGGCCTGCTCGCGCAGGGCGGCAAAGTATTTGATGGTGATCTCGGGCATCAGGCTTCTCCTTGGGGGAATGATGGCTGCCCGCTGACAGGAGTCTGGCGGTAGCGTTCAAAATCTTCGGGATGATTGGCGTTATCGAGGGCATCGGTCATACCTGCCGGCAGGGGCAAGAGCTGTACGGGAGAGTTGAGCAGCACCTTGCGCGGACAGGTATAACCCTGCCCCAGAAACTGCAGCAGACGTGGATACATGGCGGGCGTATAAAGGGTGCAGAGCGGCTCCGGCAGTCCGTCATGCGCGCTGCTGAAAGCCGTGGCCAGGGGCGACCGTAGCGCGACGATTTCGCTGCTGTGGGCCTGAATCAGCTGCTGCAGCACAGCCGCTGAAAGCCGGGGCAGGTCACAGGCCACCACCAGCCAGTCGGCCTGGCGCTGGTGCTGCAGGGCCGTCAGCAAACCGCTGAAGGGCCCAAAATCCAGAAAGCGGTCATACAGCGGGTTCAGCGAAGCAAGGGACTCCGGGCCGAGCGTTTTAGACCAGTCTTGCCATTGCTGGGGCCGGCAGGACACAAAACTGTGTTCGCAGTGGGCCTGCAGCAGCGCCTGCAGATGCAGCAGCTGCGGCTGGCCGTGGTAGTTGAGCAGGGCCTTGTCGCGGCCCATGCGGGTACTGTAGCCGCCGGCCAGCAGCAGACCATAAAGCGGCCGCTGCAGCTGGCGCGCAAAATACCCCCGCACAAAGGCTTCAATCGCGGCCAGATCGTCGCGCTGAAAATATGGCACATGCTGTAGCGCCGGCGGTAAAGCCTCTGACGGCAAGGCCTCTGGCCCCACCAGCGCTTCAATGGCGCTGGGCTGCTCTGCCTGCAGCGCCCTGAGCATGTCACCCGCCTGGTCAAGCAGCACCACTTTGGGCAGGGGCAGGCCCTTGTGACCCTCGACCAGCAGCACATGACAGTCGGCAAAGGCGCTTTCAAATTCCCCCCAGCGCGGGGCATGACTGTGCAGCACGGCGGTCTGGGCGGCATGGTGAATCAGCACGGTCCGAGCCCCGCTCTGGCGCAGGCGGTCGGTGTCTTTGCCGGGTTGATCTATCATAAATCCGTGGCCGGCATGCTTGAGATAGCCCACCCGGCTGCCTCTGGCGCTCAGAGACTGCACCAGCTTGCTCAGCAGGGTGCTTTTGCCGCTGCCGCTGAAACCACAAAACGCCAGCAGGGGCGGATGTTTCAGTTTGTCCAGCGCCATAAAGGGTAGGCCTCCTGGGCAACAAAGCGTTCGGGTTCAGCGGGCAGCTCCAGAAAGCCGTCGCTGCGGGCCAGCGAGGCAAAGTCGCCGGAGCCGTTCATGGCCACGGGCCAGGCCTGAATCTGGCCATTGGGGGCGTAGTCCACGCGCACGGGCAAAAAGTTCACCAGGGGCTTTTTAAAGACGATCTCCTGCTGCAGCACCGCAAAAGGGCGCGGGGCCGGTGGCTGACCCAGCATCTGCTGCAAAGCCGGCAGCACGTAGCGGTGCAGACAAACCGCCACCGAGACCGGATTGCCGGGCAGGGCAAAGACCAGCTGATCCTTTGGGCCCGTGCCGAACCACATCGGCTTGCCCGGCTTCTGGCGGATTTTGTGAAAATGGCAGCTCACCCCCAGCTGCTGCAGTATTTCTGGCAGCAGATCAAATTTGCCCATCGAGACCCCGCCTGAAAGAATCAGCACGCTGTTGTCAGCCAGTAAATTTTGCAGTTTCTCAGCCAGCACCGTTTCGCTGTCAGGCAGATGGCAGCGCGTGATCACGTCAAAGCCGCGGGCGCGCAAATCGGCTTCAATCAGATAAGGGTTGGAAAGCCGAATCTGGTGGGGCAGCGGCGTTGTGTCCACCGGCACCAGTTCATCCCCCGTGCTGACAATCGCAATCGCCGGGCGGCAGCCCAGCTGCAGCCGGGCTTTGCCCAGCGAAGCGGCCACGGCCCACTGGGGGCCGGAGAGCACCGTACCCGCGGGCAACAGCAGACTGCCCGGCGCGTAGTCACTGCCTTTGTGGTGCACATTCTGCCCGCAGCTGAGGGGCGGGGTCTCAGGCAAGCGCATCTCGTTTGTGCCGCGCTGCAGCTGCTCATAGGGAATCACCGTATCACAGCCCAGCGGCAGCATGGCCCCGGTCATCACCTCCAGGCACTGGGTCGCATCGCTGAGACTGAGCTGCGGCGCGCCGGCAGCCTGGATACCCGCCACAGCAAAGCAGCGCTGACCGGCCTGCCAGCTGGCAAAAGCAATGGCAATGCCGTCCATGGCCACCCGGTCAAAGGGCGGCAGGGGATCGGTATTAACCAGGTCTTCAGCCAGCACCTCGCGGCCCAGCGCTTCCAGGGGACGCAGCACCGCTGATGCTGCCGGCAGCCGGGCTGTAATGATCGCTTCGGCTTCCGTGACCCCAATCATGGCTTCAGGCCTTTTTGCCTTCGGCGTCAGCCTCGCTGACGCTCTCTTTGACCTCGCGGGTGGCGTTGCGGAATTCAGACAGGCTCTTGCCCACAGCACGGCCCACATCGGGCAGCTTGCCCGGCCCAAAGATAATCAGGGCCAGGGCCAGAATCAGCAGCAATTCGGGAATACCGATACCAAACATATTGTTAAATTCTCCTGAGCTTTTTCTTAATTTTAACCCATTCTGGCGCATCCTGGGGGCGATCTGCCCCCGCAGCATTTCCGGACAGCTGTCTGGAGGGGCCTGAAAAAGCAGAGCATGACCTGGATCCAGCGCAAAACATGCCGCTGTGAGGTCTTATAAAGAATAAATTAAAGTTAAGGCAACAGAAAATAACCTTTAATTTTAAGTAATATCCAGAAAGATAAGCAGCTTTCAGCCAGACAATCCCAGCAGGCCCAAAGGGCACGGCATTTAAATTTTAAACAGCGTAGAGGTGTCTTATGAATATTCAGTCCAACCCCCTGCAAGCGATGCAGCAAACCTTCAAAGCCGAAGGCGTGCGCGAACTGAGCGTGCCCCTGCACGAAGCCGCCAAAGCCACCCAAAACAACAATATGGACGAAGTCTTCTTTTCACATGGCGGCAAAGACTACGTCGCTTTTGGCGCTGAGCTTCAATTTGACGCCTTGCACGGCCTGGAAATGCTGAGCTTTGCCCGCAATGGCATTGACGTGCACCACTTTCAGGACGAAAGCAACAGCATCGGCGAAGGAGCCAGCGCAGCCCTGAACTCCACCGCCGGTAAAATCAGCTCACGTGGTATCACCGCTCTGGGCGCTGCCGCCGGTGCCGGCCTGGCCCTCTTTGCTGGCGGCATGGCCTCTGTTCCCCAGTTTGTCGGCATGGGCTCTCTGCTGATGGCCACAGGCGTTGGCGCAGGCATTGGCGCAGCGATCGGTTATGGCGGCACAGCAGCTGTGGGTGCTGCCAGCGGGGCGCTGAGTTTTGCCGACCGCGGCAGCATTGACGCCATCACCAAAAAGTAAATCTGAAACGGCAATGTTTCAAAAGCCCTGGCACTGGCCGGGGCTTTGTGCTGCTACAGGGCTGAGTCGGCCACCGGATCCAGAATTTCGCTGCTGAAACGGCTCTCAAAATGGTAGCCCACCAGACGGTTGTGGTAATAGTAGAGCAGGCGCATGTCCTGGACGTGCAGCTTGTCAGCCTGCATCACCACAATTTCTTTGGAATAGAACATCTGCATATAGTACACGGCTTCATCCAGAATCATATCTGCCGGCTTGTTTTTGAGGGTGGTGGCCATACGCAGCACACCCTGGCTTTCCTGCCGGGCCAGAAACTGCTTAAAGCGCTCAATGGCCCGCACCAGCGAGAGGCGGTCAATCTGGGCTTCACGGGCGCCAATGCGGATCAGCTGGTACAGATCAAGGCGGGGGTTTTTATGCACCAGATAGCGAAAGAGCACATAAGACACCAAATGGGGTGAAAGAATCACGTTGTTTTTGAGGTAGCTCTCGGCAACCTTGGCCCCGGCTTCGCGGGTGTATTCGTGGTCGCGGGCTTCATCCATCACAATCTCACCGGACCAGTTTTTGACGTAGCGGCTGGGATCAATGGCCCGGCCCTGATCGTCATACGAAACCCCTTCGTCATCCACCCGGTTGCCAAAAATATCCAGCGGCGGGGCGTAGCGAATGTACATACTGGCGTCAAGATCGAGGGTTTTTTTCATGTACGAAAAGGTCTTGATAAACTTGGAGGATTCATCGTCTTCAATGATATAGCGCGACTTGCCCTGTTCTTTGAGAAAATCATTGATCAGGGTTTCGGCTTCGAGCACCAGGTAATAATTGATGGTCATCGGCAGCAGATAGATGTTGGGCTTGTCTTTGCCCTTGCGCAGGTTGTTGATATAGGCTTCAAGACCCGTGCCCATCAGGCCCAGCTTGAGATGCTGCTCAATCTGGCCGGAGCGGCTGCGCGTGCCCCCCGGAAAAAACAGGCTGTGAAAGCCGCGCTCCAGAATCACCAGCGAATAGGTTTTGAGCACGGTTTTGTAAAGCTCATGTTTGATGCGCCGGTCGAGGCGGTAGGCCCCCAGATTGTGCATAAAAAAGCTCAGAATGCGGTTGGTAAAGAGGTTTTTGCCTGCCCCATAGGTGACCGGCGGCAAACCGGAACGGTAGGCTGACCAGCCAGCCGAAATCGAGTCAATATTACTGCCATGGGTGGGCACCAGAATCACCGTGCCCTTTTTGGTGAGTTCACGGGCAGTGTCCACATGCCCTTCGATCAAAATTTTCTCCTGAAAAGAATGGCGCTCACGCAGGGTCAGCTGGGGATCCAGAAAAAGGCTCAGCACATAGGGCACCATGCTGGTGGCAAAGCGGTAGACCTTGGGGTCAAAGCGTCCGATAATATCCTCGGCATACTGATGGGCCATATGCAGCAGCTGGGCCTTGAGATCGGCCTCTGACAGCCGGTTGAGGGAGCGGTAAATGCCTTGCCAGTATTCGGTCTGGGGATGTTTTTTATTCAGCCGCAGCAGTTCTTTATAGGCCGCATCGTTTAAAACAAACTCCGGGCTGTGCTGCTGCAGCAGCTTTTCGGTGGTGCGTTCAGCCACCTCCTGCAGAATGGCGGCTTTGTTGTCCTGCATCTGAAAAATTGGCGCATCTTCGTTGGTGTTTCGTCTCGCCATAAGGCCCCTCCCCGGTCAGCATCCCACCCATCATACCACTGCGGGCAAAGTTCAGGAAAATTTTTACACCCTTTTAATCGTGCCCGGGCTGTACAGACGGTATGATAATACTTATGCACACAAACAGGCTGATACAGGTCTTTCAACATATGCTCCCGGCAGCAATGCTGGCGGGCCTGGCCATACTGACGGGCTGTCTGCCGCCTGGCATGCCCGACCAGATCACAACAGCATCTGACAGCCATCGCCTGCTGGTGGGCCTGACAGCCCAGGCCAGCCCGGCGCAGCGCTTTAAAGGCGTCCAGGCCCAGGCCCTGCTGCCAGAACGCCATGTTTATCAGCTGAGCCTGCCCAACGCAGCCAGCGCCGCCGCCTGGCTGCAGCGCCTGCAGCAGCAGGCCGATGTGCGCTTTGCTGAGACCGATCAGAGCTGGCAGCTGCCTGAGTTACGCCCGGAGCCTGCCCTGCCGGATCTGCAGGCCGGCTTTAGCCTGCAAAATATTCCCCCCAATGACCCAGAGTATGCCCTGCAGTGGAACCTCCAGCTGATTGATATGGAAGCCGCCTGGGCCCGGCGCAGCGAAGCACCAGAGGTCACCGTGGCCGTGATTGATTCCGGCGTGGACCCCGAACACCCGGATCTTGCGCCGCATTTATTGCCCCTTGAAGACGTCTGGGGCGAGCTGGGCGGTGAAGACATTCTGGTGGCGCGCCGGGCAGGCCTGCGCTTTGACTACCGGGGACGCGACGGCAACGGCCACGGTACCCATGTGGCCGGTATTATTGCCGCCGTCAGCAACAATGCTGAAGGCATTGCCGGCATTGCCGGGGGCGGCGTGCGCCTGCTGCCGATCAAGGTCACCAATTTAACGGGCACCACCAATTCCCGCCTGCTGATTGAGGCCCTGCGGCGGGCCATCGCCCAAAAAGCCGACGTGATCAACATGAGCATCGGCACGCTTAACCCTGAATTTGGCGGCGTGCCCCGTGCCCTGCGCGAAGCGATTGAGCTGGCCCAGGCTGAAGGCATTGTGGTAGTGGCAGCCTCCGGCAACGAAAGCGATCGCCGCAACAGAGAGGTGCTGGGTGTGACCCTGCCAGCCGCTTATCCGGGTGTGATTGCCGTGGGGGCCGCTACCGCAGAAGGCACGGTGGCCAACTATTCCAACGGCGGCCCCGAACTGGATCTGCTGGCCCCCGGTGGCGAAGGCAACATCCGCTTTGGCGGTCAGCCCGTGCTCTCAACCTGGACAAGCTACCCCAGCTTTGAGTATCTGCAGGGCCGGGTACGCACCCTGAGCTATGCCTATACCACCGGCACCTCCATGGCTGCGCCCCATGTCTCCGCTGTGGCGGCCCTGCTCAAAGCCCAGGAGCCAGATCTGAGCCCGGCCCAGATTCGCGCGCGCCTGATTGCCACCGCCACCCCGCCAGAAGGCAAAAATGATGATAAAGGCTATGGACTCCTGAATGCAGCCCGCGCACTCCAGTTTACTGATCACGACGCTCTGTTTTAGTCTGATGGCCTGTGGGCCCGCAACCCTGCAGCCACAGCCGTCCACATCTGCAAACGCCACGAACCGGCTCCAGGTACAGCTAAGCTTACACAACCCTGAGCGCCAGCCAGCTGCTGGCGTCAGCGTGCAGCTCAGCACCCTGCAAAACACGGTCGCTGAACTCACCAGCGACAGCCAGGGAGAGGTCTTGCTGAGCAATCTGGACGCCCAGCAGCCTTATCTGCTCGACATCAGCCATCCGGATTTTGTATCCATCAGGCGCCAGCTGGATTTGCGTGAACTGCCCACAGAAAGTGCCCTCAAACTGGGTCTCAGCCGCTGGGTTCAGCGACTGGGAGGCCGGGTCCTTGATGCACAGGGACAGCCCCTGGCCGAGGTCAATCTACAGGCCGGAGATGCCGTCAGCGTCAGCAATGCAGAGGGTCACTTTGTGCTTTATACCACTGTGCGGGCCAGTCGCTTGCAGGCCTTTCGACAGGGCTACGCGCTGCAGGAGCTGCCGCTGGATACAAACCACGCCAGCGATCTGAGCATCAACCTGTCAGCGGCCAACGCACCCCGCCGCCTGCGCCTGGATGACGCCTGGCAACCCCTGGGTCAGCCCGCCACCACACAGGCCGAAACCTGGTCCGGCGCCCTGGCTGATGCCCAGGCGCAAGGCTATGAGCTGTTGGCCTGGGAAGCCGAAGCCCTGGACCCGGCCCGCGATATGCTCTGGCTACGCAGCCCGGCACAGGCCCTGGACGATGCCCGGCAAGAGGAAGTCGAGGCCTTTGTGCTGGCCGGCGGCAAGCTCTGGGTCAATACCGAGTGGGCCGGATTTGGCGGTTTTGACCAGCAAAGCGTCCAGCGGCTGCTGGCCCGCTTTGGTGTGGCTGCCGGAAAAGACAGTCTGCGCTCTGCCAGCGGCTGGACCGTGCTGCAGGTGAGCGATTTTGCCCCCCACTATCTCACCCAAAACCTCGAGGCCCTGAACCTGGCCAATGCGGCCAGCGTGGGGCTGTATCAGCCCGCCCAGGGGGCACTGCTGGCCTGGAGTGCAGGGGATATTTTTCGTATTTTACAGCAGCGGCCCGCACCGCAGGGCCTGCTGGCAGTGCAGTATGCCGGACTGGGCAAAGTGGGGGTGCTGGGCGACAGCTCGCTCTGGCTCAGCCCAAACGGTGCTTATGAGCAGGCGGATCACCGCGCTCTGTGGCTGCGCTGCCTGAGCTGGTAGCGTTTCAGTCGGCCTGGCGCAGATCTTCCTGCTTGGATTTTAACTGCTCACGGGCTTCCCGGTGGAAGTCATCCATTCGGCGGGCCTGATCGCGGGCTTCATCCAGACGTTTTTCCTGATTCTGACGATCCTGAAACGCACGCTGAATTTGTGACTGCACCTGATCCTGACCACGCCTGCGCAGCGAGGCCGTTTCGGGTGACTCGATACCACTCAGCAGTTCAGAAGCTTCAGCAGCAGACGGCGCAGGGCCTTTGTCATCTTTGGCCTCAGGCATTTCAGGCGCCACAGCTGCTGGGCCCGGTGTGCTGTCAGGTGTTTGTTGCTGAATCAGGCTATCCAGCGCATCGGCCTGCTTGCCGAGATTTTCGAGCGACAGCTGCACGCTGCCGAGCGTGGCTTCCCAGCGCACCTGATCGGCGGCCACAGCGGCAATTTCAGCCTCAGCGGCAATCATCACCTGGCGGGCCTGGGCCACAACGGTTTTTACCTGGGTTTGTGCCCGCTCGGCTGAGGCCATGCCCGCTTCGTAAGCGGCTGAAACCACCGGGGTAATCTCAGTGGCGACCAGTTCTTTTTCTTCGGGCTGCAGGTCATCAGCCACCGCCACCACCGTGGCCTGAAAGTCAGCCTGAGCGCTCTCCAGCTCGCTTTTGGCCACATCGGCCTGCTTGCCCAGGTCTTCGAGGGTCTGCACTTCTGCCGCCAGATTGTCTTTGGCTGCACTGAGTTCAGCACTGGCTTTAACGGTTTCGGTCTTTTTCTCACTCAGCTCTGTAAACATCTGGCGAATCTCGGCTTCGTGTTCGCGCACCAGCTCAGCCATGTGCTTCAGGGCGGTCAGGCCTGCCACAGGCTGATTGTTAATAAAAAACTGGCGGTGGCCGTTGCTTTCGTCCACCCGGATGTTAAAGGCAGCCAGCAGGGTGTGGTTGACCGGCCCCTGACGGAACAGGCCTGTCGCACTGGCCATGGCTGCCGTCAGGTTGTCTACTTTTTGCTGTGAAAACTTGACGCGTGATTCCAGAAAGTTGGTGTCCGTCCGCAATTTCTGAACATGCTGGGTTTGATCCTCAACCACAGCCATGGTGCCCAGCACCACCTGAGACTGCTGAGCAATCTGCGCTTCGATTTCCTGCATTTTGCCCGAGCGGTCAATCACCCGCGCACTGGCCTGCAGCACCTGCTGATACGCCGGAGAAGGATCTTTCATGCTGTAAATGACGTCTTCGAGCTGCTTAACCGCGCTGAAGTCCAGCCCCTGGCCATCCACAAGGCTCTCCAGTTTGTTATGGGCATTGATATTCAGTCCAAACTGCTGCAGCAACTGACGATCCTGCGGCTGCAGCGGCTGCTCCTGTTTGACCTTGCCGATCAGATGCTCCACCTGCTGCAGGGTCTGAGGCGACTGCTGCGAAACCAGCATCACGCGGGCCAGAGTGTAATCCATACCGCTTTTGAGATCAAAGTTATCGCTGGTAATCCGGCTCACACCCAGATCATAGACACCGGCGGTTTTGTCCTGCAGCAGGGCGCTGATGCTGCCTGCTGAGAGGCTGGAAACCACACCCTGAACGGCGGTCAGATCGCGGGCCTGCTGCTGCAGAACGCTGACGGTCTGCTGGCGCAGATCCAGATTGGAAATAAAGCCCGTCACCGAAGCCTGAATTTTCTGAAAGGCCTGGCTGCTGTCAGCCTGGCTGTTGGGCAAAATGATCTGGTTGAGCTGCTGAAAGATGGTGTAGGTATTCTGCGGCGTGAGCCCAAGGCCTGTAAGTGCCTGGCTTTGCTCAGCGTTGAGCCCTGAAAAATCCACCTGACCGCTCTGACCAGGGCGCAAATTCTGCAGACCGGCCAGTACGGTCTGAAACTGCTGGGGTTGCTGCTGGCGTAGACTGGCGAGGTTGGCACTCACATTCAGCAGTAACTCAGCTTCCTGAGGATTCAGACGCGTGTTCAGCGCACTCGAAACCGCATTGCTCTGCGCCGGCAGGCCTTCCTGACGGGGCAGGGGAGCGGTACGAAACTGGTCGCTGGCCAGCGCCGGCTGAGGCAGCGGCGGCAAAGGCGCGAGCGGTTGGGTGGCCGCAGCCTGTGTGGCAGGCGCAGTGCCTGCCGGGGGATCAATGCCCAGTTTCTGCAAAACGGCGGGGTCAAGGGGCTGGGTTTGTAATCGCTGATTTAACATTATCTGATCATCGCATCCACATGATTGATTCGGTTCACAAAGTGTGCGTGCAGCACTTCGAGGGCCTGAAACTGAATACTGACCGCTTGCTGTTCCTGCGGGCTGAGGGCCGGAAACTGCTGCTGGGCTTCCTGCACCAGCTCCGTATAGGTTTCAAAGATCACCTGTTTGAGGCCGTTGAGCTGCTGGTGCAACTGGCCGGAGAGGGGCAGCAAAAACTGCTGGGCCTGCTGCTGGGTGACTGCCTGACCATTGATCTGATAACCACTGATCTGACCTTCGGCATTTTTGAGCAGCTGAAACTGCTGCTGGGTGACGTGGTTATAAAGCGTTTGATCGGCACTGTTGAGCAGTTTGCCAAACTCAGCGCTTTTTTGCTGCAAAGTGGGTTGGGGAGCGGCAAAGGGCATCAGCGGCGTGGCCGTGCCCTGAGATGGCAACTGGGGCATGGCAGGTGAGGACGGCGCACGAAGTGGGGGCAGACTGGTAGGAACCTGAACAGGGGCTGAAGCGGCAGGTGGCGTTTGCTGCGGCTGCCAGAGGGTCTGTGGCGCAGCCAGTGGCTGTCTGCCACCGACGTTCAGGTTTCCCATAATTTACCCTACCATTTTCCAGATCCAGCGCTGTGAGCGTGAAGGCGGTGTCAGGGCTTTGCCTCGCAGGGTATAAAACGTGCCGTTTTGATACTGCAAGTAGCTCTGGCGCAGGATCTCATGTTCTTGTTCGCTGAGATCCTTGTCGGGACTTTTGGCCAGAACTTGCTTAAAGGCGCGTGCCAGCGGGTGGCGCGAAGGGTTAAAGTAGAGGAAAAGTGCCCGCTTTTCGGTTTCACTCAGAATCTGGTCGCGCAGCGTCAGCAAATCTCCGGTATCCAGGGCATGGCCTGCACGGTCCACCAGCACCCACTCATTGCCGTTGCGCAGCAAGCGGAACTGCAGATAGTCCTGCACAATCAGCCGTTCAAAGCGGTTGATTTCATCCCCGGCATGGCGCAGCAGCTTTTCGGTCAGGCTGAGCAGATCCAGCATCCAGTCGGCATTTTGCACAAAGCGCCGCACAAAAAACATCAGTTGTTCAGTCGGGGCTGAGTAGAGCATGCGCGTGCCCTGAACAGATGGCTTGAGGCAGACGGTCTGGTTAGGCATGGGGGAATCTCCTGCAGTGATGATTAAAAACAGACTTAAATCTTACTTAACTTATTCTTAATATCGAAAGCATCACGCAAAACTTTCGTACCGCAACCAAAAAAATCAGTCCTTTTTTGCCATCAGCACAAAGCGCTGCATCAGATGGTTCAGTGCAGCACTTAAATCCTTACAGAGACCGGCATGCAGGGGCGAAAGCTGCAGAATGGTGCTGCGCGGCGCGCTCAGCCAGTAAAAACGTTCGCGAAAGTCCAGCTGACCGATCGGACCCTGGCCTTCACAGACGGCCACAAGATGCTGCAGATGGCTTTCGACAAAGGCCAGGTCGGCCTCCGGCGCAAAAGCCAGCAAACGCGCCTGATCAAGTGCATAGCTGGCCTGCAGCAGGCGCTGGGCCTTACAGGAAATCAGCACCCCCACGTTGATAAACTCCTGACGCTCCACGCGAGGCACAAAGCGCACAATGGCATATTCATAGCTGTGCATCACTCACACATCCAGCGCCTGCAGCATGGCCTGCACAAAGACCCCAGTGTGCAGCCGCTGCAGCAGATAATCGCCATAAGCCTGGCGCTGGGCGGCAGGGCTGTCAAAACGGCTGTCAGTGAGCCAGTCATCCGGCAGCAGAGCCAGAATAGCGGCCAGGGCCTCCGCATGCAGCTGCGGGCGAAAGGCCTGATCCACGGCCTGTAAATCAGCGGCACTGACGCATGGCCAGAGCACATGCTCGCGAATGGGTGCAAAGGGCTGCTGGCTGCGGGTCAGATAGTCCTGCCAGCTGTGCTGGAAGTAAAGACTCGCACCGTGATCAATCAGCCACAGGCACTGGTGCCAGATCAGCAAATTGGGATTGCGGGCCGTGCGGTCAATATTGGTGGTCAGGGCATCGAGCCAGACAATTTTGGCCGCCAGCAGGGGATCCGGTGCCAGCACCTCCGTCGCCAGCGGATCAAAACTGATCGATCCGGGCAGATAGTCCATACCCAGATTCAGCCCCGCACTGGCTTTGATCAGCTCCTGAATCTCCGGGTCCGGCTCGGCCCGGCCCAGCACCGGGTCCAGCTCCAGCAGCACCAGTTCGGGCATAGGCAAATCCAGCAGGCGGGCCATTTCACCCACAATCACTTCAGCGATCAGGCTTTTGACGCCCTGCCCGGCGCCCCGGAATTTGAGCACATAGGTGCCGGCATTGCTGGCCTCCACAATACCGGGCAAAGAGCCGCCTTCGCGCAGGGGGGTGAGGTAACAGGTGGTCTGGTAAACGGGCAATGACATGGCAGATATCCTTTGCGGCAAGTCGGATCCGATCGTGATCACAGGATCTTTGTGAGATCGCTAATAGATCCCGGAGCCGGTAATCAGTTATAACAGACTTAAGCTAATTATGTTTTGTTATTCATTAAGATTAATCTTAAAAACGGTCCGGTGACGGGCCGCTTTTTTTTGGCAGGGTAAACCAGAAGGTACTGCCCTCACCCGGTGTGCTGTCGAGGCCGATCTGCCCCTGATGGGCCTCCACGGCCAGTTTACAGAAGGTCAGCCCCAGACCGGTGGAGTGTTTGCGCACCTCGGCCTGACCAAATTTTTCAAAGATCTGGGCGTGTTTGTCTGCCGGAATCCCCGGCCCGTGATCCTGGACTGCGCAGTAAATCATTTCGGTTTCCTCCCGCAGATGAATCACAATCGGAGCCTCGGGCGGTGAAAACTTGAGGGCATTGCCCAGCAGATTGCCCAGCACGCGCTGAATCAGGGCCTGATCCACCACAATCGACGGCAGGTTGTCAGGCGACTCCATGCTGACCGGGTGATTGAGGGTCAAAGCCCCCAGCGCATGCACCGCCTGGCGGGCCAGCCCGGCCAGATCGCTTTCGGTCAGGTGCAAAGCCATCTGACCGCTGTCCATTTTGTGCACGTCCAGAATGGTATTGATCATCTGAATCAGGCTCTCGGTGCTGGACTGGGCCCGCGCCAGATAGTTCTGGTGTTTTTCGGGCCAGCCTGACGAAAACATCTCCAGCAGCGAAAGATAACCCTGCATGCCCGTCAGGGGCGAGCGCATATCGTGCACCAGCATGTGCACCAGGTTTTCGCGCTGGGCCTCCAGCGCCTGCTGACGCTCCAGGCTGCTGGCCAGCTCGGCGTTGCGCTTTGCGAGATGCTGCTGCAGCTCGTGCAGGCGCAGGTGATTGTGAACGCGCACCTGGACTTCTTCAAACTGAAAGGGCTTGGTAATATAGTCCACCGCACCCAGCTGAAAGCCTTTGACCTTGTCTTCAATTTCATTGAGAGCCGAAATAAAGATCACGGGAATCTCAGCTGTAGCTGCTTCGGCTTTGAGGGCTTTACAGACCGCATAGCCGTCCATCTCCGGCATGTTGATATCCAGCAGAATCAGATCGGGCCGCTGGGCCTGGACCGCTTTGAACGCCTGGGTCCCACCCGGCGCAGCGCGCACCTTATAACCCTGTTCGCGCAGGGCCTTGGAGAGCACCTGCAGATTGGCCGGGGTATCGTCAACAATCAGAATATCGGCGCGGATTTCAAGGGGTTCGTTGCTCATGGGGCTGCCTCCGCTAAAAATGTACTCAGCTGTTCATAATCAAAGTTCTGGGCCCAGGTCTGCAGGCGTTCAGCCAGCGCAGGGCTTTCGTCGGCCAGGTTCTGGGCCAGCAGCTCAATCTGCTCCAGGTCACCGGAGTCCAGCGCGTCACGCAGGGCCTGACGGGTGTCTGCTGACAGCTGATCTGCCGACACCTTTGCTGGGGCCTGCGCCATGGGCTCGGAAGACACCCCACCGGCAGCGTCTTCATAAAGATACTGCAGCGAAAGCTGCTCCTGAAGGGTTTTCAGCAATTCAGCCTCATGCACCGGCTTGGCCAGAAAGGCGTCTGCGCCGGCAGCCAGCGCCTGCTGGCGGTCGTGGGCAAATGCGTTGGCTGAAACCGAAATCACCACCGGCTGCTTTGGCAAAGACAGATTCCGCAAAGCGGCAATGGCCTGTAAGCCATCCATCACCGGCATGGCCGTATCCATCAGCACCGCATCAAAGGCCGTTTGTTTGCAGGCTTTAAGCGCCTCCAGGCCATTGCTGGCTTCCTGCACCCTGAAGCCCAGGGGCTGCAGCCAGTCGTGCAGCAAGCGGCGGTTGTCGTCTTTGTCGTCTACCAGCAGAATCTCCGGCGCGGGTTGTTCGGGAGCCAGGCCTGGCACCCGACGGTTTTCAGCCTGACGCTGCTGTATCTGATCGGCTGCGGCCAGGCTATAGCGGCTGTAAAAGCTGAACACCGTCCCCTGGCCCACCTCACTGCGCAGGCTCAGCTCGCCGTCCATCAGACGCACATAACTCTGGCTGATGGTCATGCCCAGACCGGTACCCGACTGGGAGCGAAGTCCTGATCGGGTCTGTTCAAAGCTTTGAAAGACTTTGTGCTGCTCCTCAGGGGCAATGCCCACGCCTGTGTCTTCAACCTCCCAGTGTAAAAAGCCCGCTGCTGTATCGGCACGCACGCGCACAATCACCCCACCGCTTTCGGTGAATTTGAGGGCATTGCTCAGCAGATTGATCAGCACCTGGCGCAGCTTGCCTTCGTCACTGCAAATATAGGCCGGCAAACCAGCTGAACGCTCAATCGTCAGATCCAGGCCCTTGCGCTGAAAGCGCTCTCTGAACATGCTGTGTACATCCTGCAGCAACTGATTCAGATCAAAGGCTTCCAGATTAAGCTGCACGTGGCCGGCCTCAATTTTGGACATTTCCAGAATATCGTTGATCAGGCCCAGCAGGTGCTCACCACTGCGCAGAATCGTACCGAGATAATTTTGCTGACCGGCGTTGAGGCTTTTGTCGCGCAGCAGGATTTGGGTAAAGCCCAGAATGGCGTTCATGGGCGTGCGGATTTCGTGACTCATGCTGGCCAAAAAAGCCGACTTGGCCTGGTTGGCCGCCTCTGCCGCCTCACGCATCTGCAGCAGCATGGCCTCGTTTTGTTTGCGCTCCACCACAAAGGCCAGCTGAACGCTGACTTCCTGCAGCAAGGTCAGCATTTCATCGGTGAGCTGGATGGTGTTGTGTGAAAAAAACTCGATCACGGCAATCACTTGTTTCTGACTCTAACGGATTCTGTTGGTAAAGGTAGCCATAAGCAGCAAAAAAAAA
>JACYMC010000219.1 GCA_015272195.1 Candidatus Sericytochromatia bacterium | reverse complement strand
ACCCAGAACCGCCTCGCGTTCAATGAACATCTGCTGGATCGCTTTATTTCAAGGTTCGGTCTTGACCGAACTTCGATTAAATCCCACCCTGCCTACCCAGAGTTACGTGTTTACGGGGCCATTGCCTCATGAGTTCTGTCCGGAGTATTGTTTTAAAGAGCCGTAAGATCCTCCTGAGTGTTTGGGCGGCTCTGTCTGATTTAATTTGCTTTTTAAGTAGCCAATAAAATCAATCACCTGCGCCTGCTTATCGGCAGGCAAGGCGTGAAACTCACGCAAGAGCTGGTGGTCCTGAATCATCGTCTGTACCTCTGAAGCGATTATACCAAGATCCCGCGCAGCGTCTCAATGCCTTGCTGAATCTCGTTTTCGAGCGCAGCGACCTTGTTGAGAATCACCGCCGGGCTGTCGTAGCTGACGCTTTCGTAGACCAGCTCTTTGTAACGGTTGATCGAGAGATCGTAGCCTTTATCGACAATCTCGGCTTTGGGCACCACAAAGGATTTTTCGGTACGGCTGCGGCTGGCCTCACCTGGCTGGCCGTAGCGGGCCAGAATATCGGGAATATCGTTGTCGCTGACGGGCTGGCGCTTGTCGTCGAGGGAGTAGCCGTCGGCAGTCATGTCGTAGAACCAGACGCCGTCGGTGCCGCCGCTGCCGGTTTTTTCGAAGATCATAATGCCCGTGCTGACCCCGGCGTAAGGTTTAAAGATGCCTGAAGGCATCGAAATGATCGCTTTGAGGTGGTGCTGCTCGACAATCTCTTTGCGAATGGCCTTGTGGGTCGTGGAGGAGCCAAAGAGCACGCCATCGGGCACGATCACCGCGCAGCGCCCGCCTTTTTTGAGCATGCGCAGCATCAGGGCCAGAAACAGCAGCTCGGTCTTTTTGGTTTTGGTCACTTTGAGCAGATCGGGGCTGACGGATTCGTAGTCGAGGGAGCCTTTAAAGGGCGGGTTGGCCAAAATCAGGGTGTATTTGTCGCGGTCGGGGTTTTGCTCAGAGAGTGAATCGCGGTAAGCAATATTGGGGTTTTCAACCCCGTGCAGCATCATGTTCATGGCCCCGATGCTCAGCATGGTGCGGTCCATGTCAAAACCATGAAACATGGCACTGTTGAAGTGCTGGCGGTGCTCGGCCTTGTAGAGGGCCTTGCTGTGTTCTGCATGGCGGGTGAGGTACTCACAGGCCGCCACCAGAAAGCCTGAAGTGCCCGCCGCCGGGTCCACGATGATGTCCTGCGGGGTCGGCTGCATCAGCTCAACCATCATGGCAATAATATGGCGTGGGGTGCGAAACTGGCCGTTGGTGCCTGCCGTGGCCACTTTGGAGAGCAGGTATTCGTACAGGTCCCCTTTGGCGTCTTTGGCTGTCAGCTCCAGATTGTCGATGGCGGTCACGAGCTTTTCGAGCATGGCCGGAGTGGGGATCAGAAACAAAGCGTCACCCATGTACTGACTGAAGGCAGAGTGTTTGTCGCCGTGCAGGTTCTTGATAAAAGCAAACACGCCGTTGAGGTTGTCGCTGAACAGGGCAAAGATGACCTCAGCGGGCTTGTGCTTAAAGTGCGACCAGCGCAGGTGGTTCAGCGCTTCAGGAAAGATGCGTTCGGGTTCCAGACCGGTCAGGCTGGCGTTGCGCTCAAACTGCAGCTGGCGGTCGTCGAGCCCTTTGATAAAGAGCAGATAGGTAAACTGCTCAATCACGGTCAGCGGATTGGTGATGCCGCCGGTCCAGAAGGTTTCCCAGATTTTGTCGATTTTGTTTTTGAGTTCGCCGGTGATCATACTGAGTTCCTTAAAACAGACGCGCGGGCAGCTGGCTGAGCGATTCAATCTCGATCGAGAACAAAAAGCCCACGCCCAGCAGATCCGGCAGATCCCCCGCCAGCGAGAGGGTGCGGCCTGAGAGCGACTGCTCCTGGCTGTTGCCGACGTAGAGGGTCAGCACGTGCGGCGTGTGCGGAATGCGCTTTTTGAGGCCCGCTGACCAGATCAGCTGGCGCTGCAGGGCCTCACCGTCAAAGGGCACGGCCAGACCGGCAAAGAGGTTCCAGTGCTTCCAGAGCCGCAGCAGGGTGTTAAAACCGGCAGCGGCGATGGGGCGGTCAAAGCCCTCAGGGGCACCCGTGCTTAAAAAGCGCAGGTCAGCACCCACCTGCCAGATCTCGGGCAGAATAAAGCGGCTGGCACTCAGCTCAGCACCCACCAGATTGCCCCGGGTATTAAACGAGAGGCGCGGGCTGAGCGAGAGCACATCACCGGCAAACTCGTCGAAGATCTGGTAGCTCAGGCCCAGCTCCAGCTCAAAGGGGCTGCGCAGGGTGGTCAGCAGATCGAGCTGCAGGCGCTCCAGCGGGCTGTATTTGAACCAGGAGGCCGGCCGGCTGTTGCGCGGCACGCTGGACCAGAAGAAGTTGTGGGAGTAGAGCAGGCGCAGGCTGTCGGCCGCCACGCTGTGGGGCGAGGTCAGATTGGGGGCTGCCCTCTTTGAAGGCCTTGCTGTAATCCAGATCCTCAGCCCAGCTGGCCGGGTGCTGGTGCAGACCGCTTTCGCAGCGGCATTCGGGCACAGGCTCTGCCGCAGGGGCGGGCAAAGTGGGCAGCAGGCTGGCGGCTGCCAGCAGGGCCAGAGAAACAAAGCGTTTTAACATATCAGACCGCCTGGGTGTGTGTTTAGGGAATCAGATTCTGTTCGAGCTGAAACTGGGTCACATCGCGGCGGGAGTACACGTCCAGAAAGGCCTGATGCCCGTCCACCTGATAGTCCCGCAAAAAGGCTTTGAGCTGTTCCCAGCTGACGCCGTTGCGCTGCATTTCGTTTTCGTCGACAAAGATCTGGGAAGCGAGCATATCGTAGACCAGCTCCACATCGTTGTCGAGCTTATCAAAGGCCTTGTTCATGGCGGCTTTGAGCACTTCAGCCGAAATGCCGCTGCCGCCAGAGAGGGTGGTCAGGGGCGAAGCGCCGTGATCGGCGGTCAGCACCACCAGCATCTGGTCCTGGCCGACCTTTTTTTCGAAGGCTTCGACAATGCGCCGAATCTGCTGATCCTGCATGGCAAAGACGCTGCCGCATTCATCGCTTTCAAAACCAAAGGAATGGCCGCAGGCATCGCTGGCTTTCAGGGTCACATAGACCAAGTCGGTGATATCGTCCTGGCCTATCGGCTCACGGGCCAGCAGCTTCATCAGCACGTCCCCGTCAAAGGCCGCCTGGGCAGGCGTCCTGTTGACGTCGCGCAGGTTGTTAACACCATGCCCGAACCATTTGCCCTGGGGGTCCTGGGCCAGCAATTGCTGCAGATAGGGTTTGATATGCATGCCGCGCAGATAGTCGGGCAGGCGGTAGTATTTCTCGTTGGTTTCGAGCTGGCCGCTGCGGTTGCTGTACCACAGCACAATATCTTTTTTATCACGCCGGGCGTACATCGCACCGTGACCGGCCATGCCGATGGCGGCCCGGTCAGCGTAAGCATACGAAATCACGTGGGCCTGGTTGGCGGTCTGCTGGCCCCAGACATCGGCCAGGCTGGGACTGTTTAAAAAGATGCCTGAGGTATCGGGCGAGAGGGGCGAGATGCGCGCGCCAAAAGCCTGGTTATAAAAGCGGTTGGAGATAATGCCGTGCTGATAGGGGTAAGCCCCCGTGCCAATGGCGGCGTGACCCACAAAGGTTTCGACGTCCACATGCTTGATGCGGGCCTCGGTATACAGGCTGCCGCGCTGCATCAGCGCACGGGTATAGGGGGTTTTGTCGGGGTGGGCCTGATAATACTGCCAGCCGCCCTGATCGATCACAATGGTCAGAATGGCTTTGGGCTTGACGGGGTCAGGCCGCAACGCCTCGGTCAGAACGCGGCCATGCACAGCGCCCTGTGGGGGAACCGCCCCCATCAGACGGGCATAGGTCGGCACCAGATCCTGCTGGGTGGCGGGTGTGCTGAGGCGCTGGCTGGTTTTGATCAGGCCAGGGCCGTAGAGCAGCAAGGGAATATGGGTGTCATAGTCCCAGATCATGCCGTGAGTGGCGCCCTCATGCGGTACCTTCTGGCCTTTGATAAAGCTGTGGCCGTCATGGGCATAATTGCCGCTTTCAAACATCACGGGGAAGTATTTGCGCGGCAGCACAAAGAGATGGCCGCTGCGGCTGGGCATATACGAATAAGCCAGCGCCTGGCGAAAGCGTTCGCGCACGCCGCGGGTTTCTTCAGCCGAAGTCGGTATCAGCGGCTGCTTATGGTCAGCCAGTGTGGGTGTCTGGATGGCAGACTGGCCAGGATGTGCGGAGATCGGGGCAGGGTTTAAAGCGAGCAGGCTGGCACCGAGTGCACAGCCTGCCAGAAAACGCATGTGTTTCACAGTGGCGAAGCGATTAGCTGCCGCTGTCAAGCTTAGCTTTGAGCGCGGCCAGATCGTCGTCCACACCAGAGCCAGCTGAGAGCTGGGCAAACTGATCTTCGAGATTATTGCCCCCATCCAGCAGGCTCATATCACCGTAGGCAGCGGCCAGGGCTTCTTTTTCCATGACCTTGTCTTCCATGCGCGCAAAGGCAGACATGGACCGGCTGGTGCCGATTTTACCCATGGTCTGGTGAATCTGCTGCTGAGCTTTGGCCTGACGGCTGCGGGCCACAAGCAGGTCTTTTTTGATGCGGGCTTCGTTGATTTTGCCTTCGAGCTGACCGAGCTGCTTTTTGAGGACCTCAACATTGGCGTTCTGGGTTTCCCACTGGGCTTTAAAGCCTTCAGCGGTCTGCTGATAGGTGTTGCGTCGGGTCAGGGCTTCACGGGCCAGATCTTCACGGCCGCTTTTGAGCGCCAGGGTGGCTTTTTCTTCCCAGCCTTCGGCCTGCTTGGCGTTCTGGCTGTATTGCTGATGCAGACGTTTTTCGGTCTGAATGGCAAGGGCGACTTCTTTGCGCACCTCAATCAGATCTTTTTCCATGTCGATCATCAGCTGTTTGAGCATTTTTTCAGGATCTTCAGCCTTGTCGATCATGTCGTTGATATTGGACTTGATGACAGTTGTCAGCCGTTCAAAAATTCCCATGGTGAAACTTCTCCTTAACACGACTCAGATCGGGTATCGCAGGGCATTATATCACAGCGTCAGCAGAACGCTAAGCCTGCAGGATCTCGCGGCACTCACTCAGAATACGCGGCGGCAGATGATTGCTGGTACGTCCGGGCAAATGCCAGAGCAGCTCAGGGTGTTCAAGCACATCTTTGCACAGCACCAGATTATGCGCCAGCAAATAGTTTTTCTGGGTTTTGCTCAGACTGGTCAAAACGGTCAAAGGGTAAAGATGCAGATGTTCCAGCCAGTATTTGAGGCTGCGCTCCGGGTAATCCCAGCCCAGCAGCTGCAGTCCCATGCATTCAGCATACTGAATCGCATCACTCGAAAAGCGGGTGTTGGTCACCACCCAGCCCTGCATCTGCTCAGGCGGCCAGTGTTTTTTGCGCCGGATATCCTCAAAACGGGAATAGATATACAGCGGCACTTTAACATCACACTTATAACCGGGCGTGTTGCGGTACTTGCATTCCACCAGCACGTGCTGATCGTTTTTATGGGCCAGCACATCCACCTCATGCTGTACACAGTGGCCCTGCATCAGCTGCCCCACTTCAACCGTGTAGCCACGGGCTTCAAATAAGGCGCCAATCAGGCGCTCAAAGGGGTAACCTGAGGGGCCCAGCTCCATCATGGCTTTTTTGAGCTGGTAGCGGGCCGCCAGCACCCGGTGCAGTCGCCTGAGATGTTTAATGGCCCGGCGCTGCAAGTGCTGGGAACTGATCCCCGAACGGATTTCTGGCGCCATCGCGTGCCAGACGGCCTCCGCCTGGTTTGGGCTGGCTCCGGCCCGCCGCAGCGAGCGCAGCAGCTTGTCACGCGAAAAGGCTTCGCTGTCACCAGAGGATTTAATAATGCGTGTCATGGCTGTATTCTAACGCAGTTTCCAGTCGCCTGTCGGCAGGCGGCGGCCTTCTGGCTGGGGGTAAAAATACAGCCAGGCCTGCAAAAGCGTGCCCTGGTCGAGCACAACCGGCACCTCGCGGCGGCAATACAGCACGGGATGGTCCTCGTAGTCATCGAGCTGCTGTAACAGCTCCTGACTGACCGCATAACAGCCCACCCGGATTGGATAAGCTGCTTCATCGGCCACCACGGCCGGATAGGCTGCTGCATACAGCACATAGTGATGCTGGGTCCAGCCCAGTCCCAGGTATTCAGCTTCGGCCAGATAATGATGTGATCCTTCTCCTTGTCTCAGGCTGCCATAAACTGCTACAATCTCTCTCATCTGAACTAAAGCCCTTTATTTTGTATATTTTGATGGAGATGACCATGCCAAGTTCCTCGGTTTGCGAGAACGCCACCACCCTTCAGAAGCCCCGGCAGCTGATTGCGGCCACCCTGAACGACCTGCGCCAGCAAAACACCACGGGCAGCAACCCGCTTTACCCGGCCCTGCAGCATTTTGCCCGGCAGCTCAAAAGCCTGCCTGCCGAACATCAGGCCCTGGTCAGCCAGCTCCTGATGGCTGAGATTTGCCAGACCCCGGATCTGCCCACCCGCTTTGTGCTGCGCCTGATGTCGGACCTGAGCGACGCGATCTGCGAAGGTCGCGAACTGCCTTACCTTACTCAGCCTCAGGGCTTTTAGACGGCGGCGTAACCGCCTCCTGAGCGGGCGTTTCAGCGCCCGGCACAGCCAACACCCCCCGCTTATACTGTTGCAAGAGATACAGTGATTTTAACTCGCCTTCTTTAGCCCGGCCAATGGCGCGCTTTTGATCCAGTGCTGAAAGCTCTGGCACGGTCAGCGGCAACACAAAGGGTGTGGCAGCGCCTGCGCTGAGCCCCAGCTCACCAAAGCGCCGACGCAGCGCCAGCAAAGACAGGGGCGCATCGCCCAGACAGGCGTCGGACGCTAAAAAAGCCGCCGTGGGAAACTGATTTAAACGGGCCAGGGCGTCTTCTTCTTCAATCAGGCGGGTCACCTGTTTTAAGGCCTCAATATCACGGGCCATGGCCTGCAGCGCCTGATAGTGCCCAATAAACTGGGCCTCCAGCTGGGCGCGCTTCTGAAACAGCGAAGCAGAATTCATGTTGCGGGCCTGAAAGCGGGCATGCTGGGCCTCAACAGGCTGCACGGCCTCCCAGGCCGTGTGAAGTTCCTGGGCCGTTTCCTGCCAGCGGGCGGCCAGGGTGCGGATCACGTTCTGGGGATCGGCGTCATAGCGCGCGGCAATCTGGCCAATATACAGTTTGACAAGGTTCTGACGGTATTGTTCAAAGGTTTCGGGTGCGATCTGCAGCGGCTCATCCAGGAAGCTCTGATACAAGCGATGCACGCGCTCGGGGTAAATAAAGGTCTGCTCAATCTGGCGCTGAATCAGGGCGGGCTCCATTAAAAAGCCGGCCCGCGCCATCAGCGCCTGAATCCAGTCCTGATCGCTCTGGGTCAGATAGTTCTCGGCGGTCTGGGCAAAGAGGGCCGCCATACAAAACAGCAGAATCCGCTGGGGGGTATTGCCCGCGCGCAGCAGGGTCAGCACCTCCGGGTACAACCAGCAGGCGGGCTCCAGCTGCATCTGGGCGCGGGCCTGCAGCGTGGCATGAATGGCCTGCATCTGGCTGGCAAAATGGGCTTTGTCCATCTCCAGACGGCTGCCCGGCGTCTGCGCTTCGGTTTCAGGCACAGCATCTTCAGAGCCAAAGCGCCCAAGCAAAGACGACAGGTTGCCAAAGCGCATGTTCATGCTTTCTTCCTGGGCTTCTTCGAGGGTTTTGGGTTTTTCGACATGGGTGCCCGGTTTGGCATAACCGGCCCGGATATACTCAGGCCGGCTCCAGTCCAGCTCTTCGGGCTCTTCTTCTTCAAAGTCATCCTCAAAGTCGTCGTCTTCATCCCAGTCGGCTTCGGGCGAGGCTTCCAGCACGCCGGGGGCATAAGCGGTACGGGGCGCTTCGGCCAGATCTTCAGCGTCAGGATCTTCGGGTTCTTCTTCACCTTTGACCTTCTGCATCAGCTTTTGCAGGGCCTTGCGACCTTCACCCAGGGCCGTATCATCCATAAAGCCCCGCGCCTTGTTGAGAAACTGCGCTTTGAGCTTTTCGATTTCCTGGCGGCTTTGACCCGATGACTGGCGGGCATCCTCGTCAGAACCCGAAAAAAACTTACCTGTACTCATGAACTTAACTCCCCCTGCAAGCCGTCAGGCACTTCCTGCGGGGACTCTTCCTCGCTGAAGTAGACCAGATAAAAATAACGCAGCACCGAACGGATCATGGCGGCCACCGGCACCCCAAAGAGCAGGCCAACCACGCCAAAAAAATGCTCGCCCACCACAATCGAAAAGACAATAATCGCCGGGTGCAGCTCCACCGTATGGCCCAGAATTTTAGGGTTGAGGTAATTGGCTTCAATCAGGTGAATAATAATGATCACACCCACCACCGCCAGAGCGGTCCAGATCGACTGGGTCAGAGCAATCAGCACCGCCGGCACGGTACTGATCACCGCACCAAAGACCGGAATCAGACTGAATACACCCGCCACAAAGCCAATGGTCAGGGCAAACTTGACGTTTAACAACCAGAGTCCCAGGGTGGTCAGGGTGCCGTTAACCAGACAGATCAGTAACTGCCCGCGAATCGTGCCGCTCAGATCCCGGTCAATGGCGTGCACCAGATCCAGCACAGCCTGGCGGTGAGCCACTGGCACCATGCGCTGCAACCCCAGCTTGATGCGGGGCAGATCCACCAGCACAAAGCCGGTCACAATAAAAATCACCAGAAACATGCTCAGGGTCGAAAAAAACAGCTTCAGCAGGGTCTGGGCATACATGGGCACGGACTCCACCTGAACCTGAACCCCATGCAGAAGGTTTTCAAACAATTGTTCACTGAAGGATTCCACGTCCAGATTCAGGCGATAGCGGGCGTTAAAGCCCTCCAGTTGCACCACCAGATCGGGCAGCGTCACGGAGCGAAAGGCTTCCAACTGGCGGGGGATGTCATTGGCGATTTTGAGCACTTCCTGGTAAATCGGCGGAAACACCATCACACTCAAGAGCCCCATAAACAGAAAAAAGAGAATATACACCAGCACCACACTCAGTCCACGGGGTATGGTGCGCCCCGCAAAGCGACGCTCTGAAAAAAAGGCCACCGCCGGTGCCATCAGATAGACAAAGATTCCGCTGAACACAAAAGGCAGGAGCACCTCATGAATCAGGTAGAGCAAGGCAATCACCACGGTAAAAAAGCCGAAGATGATCCAGCGTTTGGCTTTGGCACTCATATCTTGGAATCCTGTCTGTTTAAACTTTGACTCAAGTATAACACTGTCCACCGCAAACACAGGGAATGACATGGCTTGAAGACAGTAAGGCAAAGCGGCTTCCGCCCGTTAAACGAACGTCATCCAATATTGACCTGTGACGAGCATAACAAGAAAGAATACAGATAACTTAAACGTTAAAAAATACCGCTAAAAATACTTATTTCCACTTCCATATTCCAAGTGAACTTGCTATGATAAAGGCATGATATGCAAGCGAGGTTAAATCGCAGATGAAAAAACAAGACACACTCTGGTATCTCTTACAGACGCACCGCAACGTGCTCTGAAGCCAGAACAAAGACACAGAAAAATAAGCTTAACCCCAAACTGAATCTCTGAGTCGGACCCCTTAAAAGGTCCGGCTCTTTTTGTATTGTGGGGGCGTTCTATGCTAGAATGGGCCTCATTAAACGTACACAAGCAAACAGATAAAACAAGCAAACAATCACCATGGCCAAAAAAGCATCCCCCGGAACGGCTATCGTCAACCGTAAAGCCTTTCACGACTACCATATTCTCGAAAAATTTGAAGCTGGCCTTGAGCTGCTGGGCACCGAAGTCAAATCGATTCGTGGCGGCAACGCCAATCTGCTGGACAATTACGCCCAGATCAAAAACGGGGAAGTCTGGGTGCATCAGCTGCATATCGGGCCCTATAAACATGGCAATATTATGAACCACGAGCCGATGCGTCCCCGCCGGCTGCTGCTGCACAAACGCGAGATCAGCCGGCTGATCGGCAAAACCCAGCAGCAGGGTCTGACCCTGGTGGTGCTGCGCCTGTACTGGAAGGGCAACTGGCTCAAAGCCGAGCTGGGCCTGGTGCAGGGTAAAAAACTTTACGACAAACGCCAGGCCATTGCCGAGCGCGACGTCAAACGCCAGATTCAGCGTGCGATACGCCGCGATATGTAGTGGCCTGCTGGCCACTGCGCTTCACCTGCCGGTCGCTGCTGCACCGGCTCTGCAGACCTGTCAACCGCCGGAGCGGCTGGATCCGGTCTATCTGCAGCAGCGCCTGCACGACTGGCAAGAGACCTACACCGACGGCACACCGGAGCAGCTCAGCGAGTGGCTGGCGCATCTCTATCTGCAGTGGGGCCTGCCGGGCGTCCGGGTCAGTCTGAGCGAGGCCGGCTGCCTGCAGATTCAGGAGTGGCCCAACCAGACACCGCGCATTGCGCGCCTGCAGATTACCGGCGGCACCCCGCATATGCGCTACCTGGCCCGCGAAAACCTGAGCCAGCAGCCGGGCGTGATCTTTGATTATGCCCGGCTGCTACACGAAATAGACTGGCTGAGCCATAACCACTTTTTGCCGATTCAGCTGGAGCTGAGCCAGGAAGCCCCCGACAGCGTGGCCCTGCATTTGCATATTGCCGCCGGGGCAGAGTGGATTCCCACCGGCAACCTGGCGCTTAATGATGTAGCGGGTCTGGCACTGACAGCCGGGGTTATTGCCGATAACCCCTTTGGTCAGGGCAACGTGCTGCGGGCCGTCGGCAAACGCAACAACATCCCCTTTGCCGGCAGTCCGGTACAAAGCGAAATCCAGGACTGGGAGTATATTCTGTCGTGGTCCACCACCGCACTGCCCTGGGAGGGCATGACCCTGGGCATCAACCATTACAACAAAATCGACTACATCTACCCTTCTTTTGAAGGAGAAGCCAATGATTTGGTCTGGATCCGCAGCCTGGGCGCAGATATTTTCAGCGGCTTTCCGATCTGGTCTGATCCGACCCAGCGGCGTTATCTGCGCGGCGTGGTCAATCTGACCCTGACCGAGGATCTGTTTGCCACCGGCAGCCAGAATGAACGCCAGCCCGAGAGCCTGTCGATCAGTGGCAAGCCCGCCGATCTGCTGCTGATGCCCGGTCTGACGGTTTCCTACTCCGATATCGATGATTACCGCATTCCGCGCAACGGCAACTTTGGCCAGGTGCGCATCAATGGCTCCCTGCTGGATGCCCGCTTTGTACAGGCCACCCTGACCGGCCTCTCACTCTGGACCCCCTGGGAAGGAGAAAATCAGCGTCTGACCCTTTTACTGCGTTCAGCAGCCGGCAGCACCTTTGGCAACAACCCCCCGTTTTACCGGGGCTTTTTAAACACCGGCAACTGGCTGGTGCGCGGTGCAACCCAGTTTTCGGTCACCGAAAAACACAGCCTGCGCTTTGCTGAAGAACTGCATTATATCTACACCCCCACCGCACTCGAATTGGAAAACTTCTCGCAGCTGATGTTTGGTGGCCCCGGTCTCAGTGCGCTGGATGGCTGGTCATTTGATGCCAACCTGTTTCTGGATCAGGGAGCCTACTGGCGCAACAGCTGGGAGCCGCGCAGCCCCCAGTTCAGCATCGGGGCAGGCCTCAATGCCATCACCCCCATTGGCGCAATCATTGGGGTGGATCTGGCCCAGCCCGTCTGGCCGGGCGGCCCGGTGACGGCTTTATTGCGCATTTCAGCCCCGCTGTCGTTTACGCTCTACAGCGACTGGATCAACTCCAACGGCTTCTTTTTGCGCTAGCACATCGGGATTAATCCAGCTTAATCCAGCAAGCGCCGCAGATTGGCCTGGCGTGTAAGCGCCTGATCCAAGTCAGACTGGCTGCAAAAGCCCTGCTGCACCAGCGCCTGGCCCAGGGGCAGGTCATGGGTAACATGGGCACTCAGGGCTTCTATCAGCTGGGCCTGGGTGATCACGCCGGCCTCAATCAACAAGCTGCCCAGACGCGTGTTCTGCCGCACCTTATGGCGTTTGTGGTAAAAGCTTTCGACCAGCGTGCGGGCCGATTTACCGTCAATCAGGGTATGGGATCCCAACAAGCCCACCTCGTCCAGCGCATAGGCCACCAGTTCTGCAGCAGAGGCCCCAAAGGCCGAAAAATCTTCGGTTTTGAGATTCTGGAGATAGAGATTGTCGGGATCGCTCATGCCTATTTGACCTCTACACGGGCTTTGCCGGTCACGCTGTTGCCCTGGCGATCCGCCACCCGCACCACAATATCGTGGCTGCCAGGCGCCGGTTTAGCAAAGCGCAGCACAAAACGCTCCTTGCGGCTGTCGACAATGCCGTCTACCGGCGCAATCAGATCCGCATTGTGGCCGTTGAGAGCATACTCCGCATAGGCCAGCGGCGAGGCGCCATCTTCAGCTTCAAAGCGAACCTCAACCTGGCTGCCCTCAACCCGGGCGCTCAGGTTGTGCAACACAGGCGGGGTGTTGTCAATGCTGATCAGCTCGCTGTCGCGGTAGACCGTGTAGCCATTGCCCGGATTCGACAGCTCGTCTTTGGCATAGACGCGAAAATGATAGGTACCGTCCATCAGGGAGGTGCTGTCAAAGGAGTGCACCGGCTGGCTCAGATCCTGGGCGAGCTGTTTCCATTTGCTTTCGCCGTAGGGCCGGTAGGCCACGTCAAATCTCAGGGCGTCCTGATTGGGATCATCTGCATCCCAGGCCAGGGTCAGCATGCCCGGACGGTATTGCTGGATCATGCGCATGCGCGGGGGCGTTTTGGCGGCCAGCAGCTCTTTGTACACTTCATCGCTGCTGCGCGGCCGGCGCAGCTTGTCGAGCGCCTGAGAGGTCAGCTCTGTTGAGCGGGGGCCGTCCATCTGACCCACCGTATGGGGCGTAAAGTACACGCCACGCTGCAAAAAGTAGACCTGCTGGATCGCCGGAGACAGGTTGTCGCGCAGAAAGTTGACTTCAAAACTGTGAACCTGCGGCGTCTGGCGGGGATTGTTGCTCTGCAGCTCAAACTTCAGCTGCAGGTAGCGGCCACGCGGTGAAGTAATCTGCACTTCACGGGGGTTGTTATAGGCCGCAGACCAGTCACTCCAGGTGTTGTCCGGCTTTTCGGTATTGCCCGAACGGGACCAGGCCACAATGCGCGTGCCTGGCGGTGTGACGCTGTTGACCAGCAGGGTGCCCCAGCTGCTGGCAATGCCGGTGGAGAGCACATCACTCTCATACACCCCTTCTTTGCGATAGCCCCGGCCATAGGCTTCCACCCGGCCCGGATTGCTGCCCAGAATCAGCACCTGGTTCTGGTGGGCCAGCAGACCTGAAATCTGACTGCTGTCGGAGCGGGCCACCAGACTGAGGGTGCGCTTTTCAACCGCCGTGGGTGAGCTGATGGCATAAAGCCGGCCCGCATTGCCCGTGCCAATCAGCAGCGTGCCTTCGGCATCCAGCGCCAGGCTGTAGGCGGTTTCACCATCCAGCGGGAAGAGCGCTTCGCTCTGCCCTTTGGCATTGACATAATAGACCGCGCTCTTGGCTTCATTCTGACGGGGCTGGGTGCGGTTGGCGGCAATGTACAGATTGCCTTTGCCATCGCCGGTGATGGCGGTGATCTCATCAAAAGGCGCACCCAGAACGGCTTCCACTTTGTTGGGCCCGAGGTACTTATACACCGTGCCCTGAGAGCCTCCGCCCACAATCAGGCCCCATTTGGCGTCATGGTAGAGGGTGCGCAGGTTGCTTTCCTGGGCCTTGAAGCGCAGCTCCGCCTTATCGCCGCTCAGCTCATACAGCGCGCCCCCGTTGCCGGTCACAAAATAGGTTTTGCCGTCTGCTGTGCTCAGCAGATCCCAGACGTAAGCCTCAGGGGTTTTGAGCAGGGGTTTAAAACTTTCGCCGGCTTTGCTGGCCACAAAAATCTGGACGTCCGGGGCACTGGCGGCATAGATCTGCCCGTCTCTGGCCTGTGCCAGCGCCGTGACAAAGCCTTTTTCAAGACTCAGCAGCACCTTAGGATCGGCCTGGCTGTCGCGCACATGCAGAATCTGCCCTGGCTGGCTGGCGGCCACCAGAAACGAACCATCTTTGAGCGGCAGGGCATCCATCACCCCGGTGCTGCTGAGCCGGGGACTGAGGGTTTTAAAGGTTTCGGCCAGCACCAGCGCCCCGTCGGCCTGCAGGGCGGTCGAGACAATCTGGCCCGCGAGCATATCGCGCACCCCTTCAACATACCAGTTTTTCGGAAACTCAGCCGCAGCGGGGGCGGCAAGAAGCAGGGTCAGCAAGCTGGCGAGCACGGCGTGTTTGGTCACAGGAAGATCCTTTCTGGATTGAGCTAGTTCAAAATTTTTCCGTGGGGTGTCACCATCAGGCGCACCATGTTTTCACCCTGAAGGTCATAATCAGTGGCCACGCTGTATTCCGTTCCCGGTGAGCGCAGCAGAGGCATCAGGGTATTGTAATTGGCCGCGTTATCGAGGGTTTCGATAATCGACAGGGGCAGCCTGGGGTAAATCTCGCTGTAAACGGCGGCCCCCGGTTCTTCACTGACCCACTTCAGGTAGAGTCTGTCGCTGGCCCGGCGCTGGCCCAGATCGCTGAGCAGCTGGGCGTAATTGGCGTAACCGGTTTTAAGGCTGTCTTCGAGACTGTCCAGCTGGGGGCCGTTGCTGACCAGTAGCAGGGCCGGACCATAAGGGGCATCGCTGGGCACCTGCACTTTTAAACTGCGCAGAACGGTGTCATTGCGGTAGGTTCGCAGGCGCACATAAACATGCACACTGTCACCGGGCCGGGCTTCAGCCGGCTCGCTCCAGACATCTTCAATGCGGGCAATGCGGGTCTGGGGCCGAAAGGTAAATTTCAGTTTGACCTGTTCGATCCGGGGCTGCTGAAAGGGGTTGTTCCACAGCGCAGACAGGGTGCTGGCCAGGTCCTGAGCCGCCAGCATGGGGGTTTCGCTCTCAGGCGTGGCCGAGTAAAAGCGCTGCAGCGGCAGGGTTTTGCCATCAATGCTGAGCTGGCCCTCCAGACTCAGATTGCCGCCGAGGTTGTACTGCAGCCGCGACTGCAGGGCATTGTGCACGCTCATGGCCATCATCATCGGCGTGTAGCCCGGATTCTGAAACACTTCAAAATTCAGCGTCGCTGGATCGACCTTTGTTTGATCTTCCAGCTGCAGCTGCACGGGAATCATCGGCGTGCGCTGATTCAGGTGCCCATAAATCGCCGGCAGACGGTCCTGGGTAATGGTGCCCACTTCGGGGCCGTCAGCGGCCATTTTAAAAGAGCCCATCTCAGACACCAGAATGTGGTGAATATACGCGGTGGCCATGGGCAGGCGCACATGACCGCTGTTAAAGAAGGGATGCCCAAAAGCCAGAACCTTGTCGCCCTCAATATACGAGACCGTGCCCGTGCCCGAAATGGAGATATCGCCACGGACCAGCTGACCGGCAATGGCACCGCCCATCTCAAGCTGCTTTGGTGCTTTGGGGTGGCCACCGGATCCACTGGCAGAAGCCATCATGGGTGCAAAACCCAGCTGGGTCAGCTGCGAACGGTAATGATCCACCACAGCCGGGTCAAAACCACTGAAGCTGAGCGGGGTGGCAATCGGTTTCAGCTCACCGCCGAGGGCCTGCACAACGGTGGGCGCCGTGCGGGCGCTGAGGGTCTGTGCCGTGCGGGCAGCCGCCGGCCCGGTCTGGGGCGCGGCTTCAGGAATATCAAACAGGGCCAGCATGTCCTGGATCGGGGTAATGCCGGCAATCGGCTCTTTGGTAAAAGCCCCAAAACGATAGGAGAGCGCGCCAATCAGGCGACCGTTGATATAACAGGGGCTGCCACTCATGCCCGACACCACGCCGGTATAGGTGGCTTTTTCGCCCTGCAGACGGGCCAGAATCAGGTCACGGCGGGGCCCCAGCGCGCCCGGCATCACATCGATGATTTCAAATTGAAAGGGCTCGACTGCCGTACCTTCAAACACCGTACGGCAGGTGCCCTGCATGCCGCGCTGAAGTTCGGCAGCGGGCATCAATGGCTGGGTCTGGGCCTGCATCGGCTGCGCCAGGGCACAGGCTGCGAGCAGAGAAAGGGAAAAAAGCGTTTTTTGCATGCTAAGTGTCTGGCCTGTTTTAAAAGATATTCATGGTTTGCTGACCCAGTTTAACATAGGTTATAGCCGCCGATCCTGAGCTGACAGCGTGAAAAACAGCCAGCAGACATGTTATGATAGGATCATCACCACAAGACGCTGCCCACCATGCCTAAAAACAGCCAAGGAAAATGAGTCATGCCTTCATCTGAACCTTCAGCCCGGCGTCTGGGGCGCAGCCTCTTAATCATTGATGACGATGAGCATATTCTCGAAATGCTCCAGTATCTTCTGCATGGCCAGCTGGAGCGCATCTGGGCCACCACCGATCCCCGCGAGGGCATTCGCATCGCCCTGACCTATAAACCCGAGCTGATTCTGCTGGACCACCACATGCCCGGCATCACCGGCCTGGAGCTGCTGCAACAGCTGCGCGGCATGCCCTCCACACAGCACCTGCCCGTGATCATGATGACCGCTGACAGCAGCGCCAACACCGTGCAACGGGCCGTTGAAGCCCGTGTGGCCGGCTACCTGCTCAAACCTTTGGAACCCGCCATCCTGCGCAATAAAATCAGCCAGTGGCTGGATCTGGAACCGCCGCAGCCCGCCGTTAAAAAGGTCTGATCACACGCCGCGCCGATTGACTTGACAGCTGAGCAGCTTTTAATTTATCATTTGAACAATCGTTCAATTATAAAAACAAAAGGAGTCCGACGCATGTCTCTCGCCCCCGACTGCCTGCAGGAAAGCCACCCCTGCCAGGGTCAGCATCCGCTGCATCCCGGCCAGGCGGCTCTGGGCCGTGCCGCGGCCATCTTCCGGGCCCTGGGTGACGAACACCGCCTGCACCTGCTGTTTTTACTGAGCCAGGGAGAACACTGCGTCAGCGAGCTGGCCAGCGAAACCGGTGACGATATCTCAACGGTTTCACAACGCCTCAAGGTCCTCAAAAACGAAACCCTGGTGACCGGCGAGCGACGCGGCAAGCACATCTACTACCGCCTGCGCGACGCACATATTACCGAGCTGGTCAACAATGCCCTGGCCCACGCCAGCGAATAAAACATCTTTAATATGTTCCAAAGGAGAAACCCCATGCACAGCGTTCATGACAAGCACCCCCATACCCACGGTCCTGACTGTGGACATACGGCCCTGGCCCTTAACGGCCAGACCGTCTATCTGCACGACGGCCACCTGCACCAGCCCCATGGTGATCACGTTGATGAGGTCAGCCTGCCGGTGAGCAGCAGCAATCCTGCTGACTGCCAGCCCCACACCTGCAGCAGCCATCCGGCTGAGCATACCCACGGCCCGGACTGTGGTCACGAAGCCGTGCCCCACGGTGATCATGTCGATTATCTGGTAGATGGCCACCTGCACCATCCCCACAGTAGCCACTGCGACAACCACGGCCCGGTCAGCCTGGCCAGCTGAAACCCGCACAAAACAACCTGACAGCCTCCCGGCTCAGCGTGGCGGGAGGCTGTCGGCGTTCTGACACCCGGCCTGCACCCTTGCTGTGCAGACATTGACCCCATCCCGGCCAGCCCTTACAACTCAATGTTCATAGCTTTTGCCTGACATGATCGCTGAAAGCAAAGAAAGAAGACCTTTTTAG
>JACYMC010000076.1 GCA_015272195.1 Candidatus Sericytochromatia bacterium | reverse complement strand
ATCCCCTCAAGTCTACTCAGGGAGTGCGAAGAACGGTTCATTCTGAATCACTGGGGCGGCCGCTTTGTGCAGGCGGTCACGGATGGCGTAGCCCAGGCCCTGATCGCTGGCCGGCAGCTCGGCCAGCAGATAGTCCACCGCCGCTGAATCCAGCGCGCGCAAATGGGCAAACAAAGCCTGCGCAGCCAGATGTAAACTGCCATCCGGGCTCAGGGCCCGCCACTGGCCGCCCCGGGCCGCGAGTTGCGCCTGCACCTCAGCCGGGGGAGTCTGCAGGCAGAGCAAACCGGGGCGACCGGCCGCCGTCGACTGCAGCGGAACAGTTTGCCCACTTTCAAAAACCTGCAGGGGTTTGCCGGGCGCGTAATGGGATTTGAGCATGCCCGGCGCGCGCAGTTCGGCCGGGTGCTGGGTGGCCGGGCGCAGCGGGGATTGCGCCGCTTGCTGTAAAGTGTCGAGGTCCAGCAGGCCGGGGCGCAGCAGCACCAGCTGCTCGTCTTCAAGGCCCACCACCGTGGACTCCAGCCCAATGGCGCAGGGGCCGCCGTCCAGAATCAGGGAGATGCGGCCCCGCAGCTCCTCGTAGACGGCCTGGGCCGTGGTGGGGCTGATGCGCCCAAAGCGATTGGCGCTGGGGGCCGCCAGCGGAAAGCTCTGCTGCAGCAAAGCCTGCGCGCCGGCATGCGCCGGCATGCGCAGGGCCACCGTGGGCAGATCGCCCGTGACCAGATCGGGCACGCGCGCATGGCGTGGCAAGACCAATGTCAGCGGGCCAGGCCAGAAGGCTTTGATCAAACGCTCACAGGCCGCCTGGATATTTGCCGGCAGGTCCTGCAAAACGATCAGCTCGGCGGCGGCCAGCCCTTGCAGGCTGTGATGCTGCGGCTGATCGGCCAGATGCACGATCAAAGGGTCAAAGTGGGGCCGGGCCTTGACGGCAAAGATACGCGCCACGGCGGCGGCGTCAAAAGCATGGCCCGCCAGACCATAGACCGTTTCGGTCGGCATGGCCACCACCTCGCCCGTGCGCAACAGGTCCACGGCCTCTTGCAGGGCCTGCGGGCTGAGGGCTTCAATGCGCGTGTTGAAGGCATCAGCGGCTTGTTGAGACGTGCTTTCAGACATGATTCCAGCATACGCCAGCCGCGCGCCGCCTGCCCAGCAGAATGCCCCAAAAATCCGGGGCTGGCGCTTTGCGCAGGATTTGGGTCGCCACGCCCGCGCTGACAGGCTAAGCTGGAGACAGTCTGTATCTGTCTGAGGAAGTCCATGATAAAACCCCGCCTGAACCCCCGCCCACATCCAGGCAGCCTCCCCACGCTGAGCCCGGAACATTACGCTTTGCTCGAAAAGGCCGTCGCTTATCTGGAGACGCAGGCCCGCAGTCAGCCCGATCTCACCGCGCTGGCCCGGCACGTGGGCCTGAGTCCGGGCCATCTGCAGCGCCTGTTTCAGCAGGGCGTGGGCGTCAGCCCCAAGCGCTTTGTGCAGTATACGACCCTGGGCCCGGCCCGGTCCGGCGCTACCTCTTTGACCAGCGCCCCCTGCTCGAAACCAGCCTGGCGCTGGGCTTATCCGGCAGCAGCCGCCTGCATGACCTGTTTATCAGCTGGGAGGCAGTCACGCCCGGCCAGGTGCAGCAGCGCGGTGCTGGACTGACGCTGCGCTACGGCGTGCACAAGACTCCCCCTCGGACCCATGCTGCTGGCCCTGAGTGAGCGCGGCATCTGTGAGCCGGCCTTTTTGCCCGACCGCCGCCACCGCCACGGCGAAAGCCCGGCAGAAGCCCTGCAGCGCAAATGGCCGGGGGCAAAACTCCTGTCCGATGCCGCGCAGACGGCGGCGGTGGCCGCAGAGATCTTTGCCCCCGTGGCCGATCAGCCTCTGCGCCTGCAGCTGCTGGGTACGCCCTTTCAGCTGCGGGTCTGGCGCGCCTTGCTCGAAATTCCTGCCGGGTGCTGGAGTGCCTATGGCGATCTCTGCCAGGCTCTGGATCAGCCCGTGCAGGCCGCCCGCGCGGTGGGTACGGCTGTCGGGCAGAACCCCATCAGCTACCTGATACCCTGCCACCGGGTACTGCGCAGCAACGGCGCCATGGGCGGCTACGCCGGCGGTACGCCGCGCAAGCGCCTGATGCTGGCGCTGGAGCAGGGATCTGAAACCACTCAGCCCGAAGTTTCTGAAGCCGACGGAAGCGGGCCTTCGGGCAGATTGAGGTAGAGCCGGGCGTTGGCGTTCTGGCCCAGGGCCTGCAACACCTCCAGCTCACGCAGGCGCAGCAGGGCCGGATGCTGGCTGTGCAAATCGGCCAGCGCGCGCTGCTGATCCAGCGCGGCGGTTTCCGCTTCGGCCTGCTCGCGCTGAATGGCCAGGGCTGCACTTTGCTGCTCCTGGGCAATGCGGGCCTGGGTCTGGGCCTCCAGCAGGTTCACCTCCGCCTGGGTACGGGCCTCAATCAGCCGGGCCTGGGTGACCCGCTCGGCTGCCAGCACCTTGTTCATGATCTCCTGCAGATTGCCCGGAAAAATCAGGTCCTTGACGTTGGCCCGAAAAATCTCCACGCCATAGCTGCGCGCCCCTTCTTTGACATCCTGCAGAATCTCGTCGCTGAGGCGGTTGCGATTGGTCAGAATCTCTTCGAGCTGCATCGAGGCCAGTGAGCGCCGGGCCGCCAGCTGCACATCGCTGTAGAACCGCTCCTGGTAAGCCGCCACCCGGTGCAGGGCCGCCGCCGGATCGCTGACGCGAAACTGCACCACAATGCTGACCCGCAGGGCCACCTTGTCGGCGGTCAGAATCTCCTGGCCCTTGAGCGTCAGCTCCTGCTCGCGCATATCCACCAGCACCACGTCCACTTTGGTGTTGCGCCAGAAGCCCAGGTTGAGATAACGGGGCACCTTATAGCGTCCGGGGCTGAGCACCTGCTTCAGCACCCCGTCTTCATACCAGAGGCCCTGGTGGGTTTCGCGCACAAACACTTCCATAAAGATCGCCCGCCGTCTGTGAAGGTAAAAAAGCGCCCCGCAAGCAGGCCCGATGTGGAGAACGGCCCGGCCAGACCGGACAGGCTGAATTCACCAAAGCCAGTGGATTGCTGAGTCCTGCCCCATGTCAGGCCGCCCCTGAACCCGGCGGTGCGCAGGATTTAATATAGCATGTTTCAAAAGCGAAGCCCATCTTCGGCAAAGCGCCCCGTAACATGCTATAATTTGGTGTTTGTATATTTTTTGCCCATTCTTAAGACACCGAGAAAACACCATGAATTCATCGCCTCTGTGGATCACCCATGCCGTGATCCTGACCCAGAATGAACAGCGCGACGTGCTGCGCGGCCATATTGAACTGGCCGGTGACCGCATTGTGGCCCTGCACCCTGAAGAAACGCCTGTTCCCACACACGTCAAGCGCCTGGACGCCTCTGGTCTGGTGGTCATGCCCGGTTTTATCCAGCCCCATATTCACCTCTGCCAGACCCTCTTTCGCAATATGGCCGACGATCTGGAGCTGATGGACTGGCTCTCGCAGCGCATCTGGCCCTTTGAAGCTGCCCATGATGCCGAGAGCCTCTATCTCAGCGCCCAGCTGGGCATTCAGGAACTGCTGGCTTCAGGTACCACCTGCATTCTGGATATGGCTACCGTCAAACACACCGAGTCGGTGTTCAGAGCCGTCGAAAGCACCGGCATCCGGGCCAATGTGGGCAAATGCCTGATGGATCACCCCGACACCACACTACCCTATCTGCGCGAAAGCACAGCTGAAGCCCTGGCCGAAGCCCGGCAGCTCTTTGCGCGCTGGCACGGTCAGGCCAATGACCGCATCCGGGTGTCGTATGCCCCGCGCTTTGTGGTCTCCTGCAGCGAGGACCTGCTCACGGCCGTGCGCGATCTGGCGGCTGAGCAGGGCGCGATTATTCACACCCACAGCAGCGAAAACCAGAAAGAAGTGGAGCTGGTGCGCGAACTGGTGGGCCACGACAACGCCGCTTATTTTGACAGCATCGGCCTGATGTCTGAACGCCTGGTGCTGGCCCATTGTATCTGGCTGAGTGAGGCCGAAACCGGGCTGCTGCAGCGCAGCGGCACCCATGTGGTGCACTGCCCCAGCTCCAATCTCAAGCTGGCCTCGGGCTTTGCCCGCGTGCCCGAAATGCTGGCCCAGGGCATTAACGTCGGGCTGGCCGCCGACGGTGCACCCTGCAACAACAACCTCAACGCCCTGCAGGAAATGCGCCTGGCGGCCCTGATGCACAAGCCCGGGCGCGGGCCACGCACCCTGCCTGCAGGCGAGGTGCTGGATATGGCCACCCGCAACGGGGCCAAAGCCCTCGGCTGGCAGAACGAGATCGGCTCGCTGGAACCGGGCAAAAAGGCAGATATTATTGCCCTGGATCTCGATCAGCCCAGCAATTTTTTGCCCTACAGCCCTGACGAAACCCCAGGCTATGCCCAGATTGCCTCCGCGATTGTGTATGGCGCTCAGCCAGCCAACGTGCGCTGGACGATGGTGGATGGCGACATGGTGGCCCTTGATGGCCGGGCCCTGAAGATTCCCTCGCGGGATCTGGAGCCCGTGCGCGTGCGCGATGCCCAGCGTAAGCTGCTGGAGCGCGTCAAAAATCTGGCCCAGTGAGTACGCTCATGATCACTTCCTCTTTGCACGATCACACCCTCTGGCCTGCCCTGGTGGCCGATCTGAATGTTCTGCTTCAGCCGGCGCAGCCGCCTGCAGAAACACCGCCAGCACCCCCGCTGGACGATCTGGGCAGCATCTGGCAGGCCCTGCGTCAGCTGGCCGAAAGCTGGGGCAAAGGCCCTGAAGCGGAGCGCCTGATCTTTCAATGGCAACAGCGCCTGGCCTTTGTGGCCAGCCAGAGCCTGAGCGAAGCACCCGTTCCCGTGCTCTGCCTGCTGGCGGACGACCAGGGCTGGCAGCCGCTTCACAGCCCCTGGTTGCAGGAGGTGCTCGAAATGGCGGGTGGCCGTCCGCTGGAGCCCGTTGAGCTTTCTTCTGAGCTGCCGCCAGAGACCCATCTGATCTGCTTTGGCACCCTGACGCAGCCGCCGGCGCTCCAGGCCGCCCGCCGCTTTCTGGTCCCTGCCGGAGCCGATGTTTTGCTGCCAGGCAGCCGGCTGCCAGAGTTGCTGGAGCTGCTGGCCGAGATGCTGCAGCCCGAGCTGTTTGATTTTGGTCACCGGGGCACAGGCTGGCAAAACTGGCTCTGAGCGCCGGGTAAGGGTATAATATCCCCATTCCTGTTTTGATGGTGGAGGCTCCCCAATGTTTAAATATATGCTTGTGCCCCTGATACTGAGCGCTTTTTGGGTAGCGCCGGCTCTGGCCAGCAATGCCTGTGTCAGTGGTGATCAGCTGCTGCAGGCGGGCAAATATGCTGAGGCCGTCACAGCCTATAGCCAGTGTCTGGAGAGCAGCCCGCGCCAGAGCAATCTCTGGTTTAACCGTGCCCTGGCCCACAGTGCGCTGAACCAGAGCGATAAGGCGATGGCAGATTACGATGAAGTCCTCAAGCTGAACCCGATTGATGGCGAGGCTTATCTGAACCGGGGGCTGCTCAAGCTGACCCTGAAACAGACCGAAGCTGCTTTGAAAGATCTGACCCTGGCCACCCGTCTGCGCACCCAGGACCCGGAGGCATTTCGTCTGCGGGGCCTGGCCTATCTGCAGCACAAAAAAACCACTGAAGCCCTGGCCGATATGAACCAGGCCGTGAAGCTGGCCCCCAGACAGGCCAGCTGTTATCAGGGGCGGGGCGAGGTGCAGGTTCAGCGTGGCCAGCTGGGTACTGCGCTCCAGGATTTCAGCCAGGCCCTGAACCTGGATGCCAAAGATCCCCAGCTCTGGTTTGAGCGGGGACTGGTGTATTTTCGTCTGCAGCAGTTTGACAAGGCGATTTATGACTTTGGTCAGGTGCTGGAGCGCAACCCCAAAGCCACGGATGCGCTTTACAATCGGGGGCTGGCCTATACGGCGCTTAAAAAGTGTGGGCCTGCCCGGCAGGATTTTGCCAAAGCCTGTCAGCAGGGTGATAAAAGTGCCTGCAAAGCCAGCTGCGATTAAGTTTGAAACGGTTCTCGGAAACCGTTTGATCGAGACTATTTGCGCAAATCACCTTTACATTTCTTAAAATAAATTTATAATAAGACATATAAGCCCCGCAGCAAAAAAGCGATGAAACGTCTCTTTTTGGGGTATAGTAATGAAGAAGCAACTGATGGCGCTGCAAGTGAGACAAACCATGCGACTGACTGCGCAACAGCGCAAAGACTATGAAAACCATCTGGCCCGTGCTGAACGCCTGCACAATACCGGCGACCTCAGCGGGGCTCTCAAGGCTTACCGCGAAGCCCTGAAACTGGCCGACGATCAGCAGCAGACAGCAATCAAGGGTCAGATCGACGAACTGCACGATATGCTGACCTTTGTCAGCTCTGTTGATGATGAAAACGCGGCCAGAAACAGCTTTGCGCCCCTGGACTGGCTTAAAGATCATCTGCAGACCCTGTTGCTTTCAGGCGTGGTGGTGGCCAGCGCCTTGCTGCTGCTCCTGATTGTACCGCCGCTGCTGCAGGGTGGCCCAGGCAGTCAGGGCAGCCCGCCGCCCCTGTCAGAAGAAGATCTGGCCGATACCTATGCCCGTGGCGACAACAGCGCGCCGCTGACAGAGCTCAAAGGCAATCTGGATCCTGCGGACCGGCAGTACGTCAAAGAGGCTGATTCGCGTATGCGCCTCAGCGTGCCGGCTGAGATTCTGGAGCCTTACCCCAGCAAGTATGTCATTGAAGATCAGGCCCCGATCAGCGAAACCCCCGGTGGCAGCGTGCTGGAGAAGCTGCCACGCAACCAGCAGGTCTTGCTGATTGGCAAAACCCCCGCAGCAAACTGGCTGCGGATTCGTCTGGCAGATCGCCGCATGGCATGGATTCCGGCCCGCATGCTGGCCGATGAGCCCTACAAAACCCCGGCAGAAATAGATGCCGAGATCAAAGCCAGCATGGGCGGACAGTACTGGCAACTGCTGGTGCACGGGCGTGAGTTCCCCTTCAGCTACTTTTTGCGGGTCAACGCTCCCGATGCGGCCAGTGCCCATGCTGCTGTGGTGGCGGGCTACCAGGCCTATGCCTCGCGGCAGCTGCTGCGCATGATCAATCGGTACAGTCACCGGCAGATTAAAACCATCGCAGTGGAGGCCGCGTCCTTCACGGGCGGCAGCCCAGAGCGCCTGGACGTCAACCTGAGTCTTTACAGCCAGACTAATTCACGCTCCAGTCGTCAGCCGCTGGGCCAGCAACAGGTGACCCTGGTGCGTGGCCCCAACACGGGACGCTATCTGATGCAGGTGCCACTCGAAGGCATGTAAGCGGGTCTAGTTTGCGCTGCCTGGGTAGCGCAGGCGGCTGGCGGGAATGCTGTAGCGCCAGATCTTTTTGCCCGCTGTATTGTAAGCTTCCAGCTCCAGCACCCGCTGGTTTTGTGGGCCGTGCACATGCAGCCGGCCATAGTTGCGCTGGCGCAGCAGGCTGCCGGGCACACGACGGCTGTCTTTGGCCTCCGCCTCTGACAGCAAGCGGGTGGGCTCGCTGGTCAGGGGGGAGCTGGTGTAATTGTACAGGGGGTAAGCACCGGGACGCTCCAGCTTCATCAGATCGGAATGGTGGCGATCGCCTGAAATGAATACCACCCCTTCGATTTTTTCCTGGGCCAGAAAGTCCATCAGGTTCTGGTATTCACCTGTGGCCAGCGCAAAGCTCTCGATATAGTTCTGGTTCAGCACCGGTGTGCCCACCACCACCAGCTTAAAAGTAGCGGTGCTGGCCTTGAGGGCGTTTTTGAGCCAGGCCATCTGATCCGGGCCCAGATACTGGCGTTTGAGTGGATCTGAAAAGCTATTGCCGTCCCGGTGAGAGCGGTTATCGGTCATCAGGATTTCGACATCGCCCCAGCGCTTCTGAAAAAAGATCCCGGGTGTTAAGAGCAGACCGTAGCGGGGATTGGTCCAGTAGGCCTTAAAAAGGGCCAGAGACTCTTTGGCCCGTAAAAAATGGCGGTCGGAGTTATTGGGGCCAAAGTCGTGATCATCCCAAGTGGCGTAATGCGGCATTTTGGCCAGCAGGGCCTGGAGCTGTGGCAGTTGGCGGTGGCGGGCATAGCGCCGGTTCATATTGTAGAGATTGGAGAGGTCAAAAGGCGCAAAGTACACGTTATCGCCCAGCCAGAGCATCATCTGGTCATCATGGCGCGCCATGCTTTCAAAGATTTCCAGGCCATCGCCATAGGGGATATTCAGCACATCCATCAGCGGATCATTGAGATAATAGCAGGATCCCAGCAGCATTTTGATATCAGGTGGCTGACGCATGCCGGCCTGGTACACCGGGGTTGTGCTGAAGCTAAGGGGGTAGGGCCGCTCGACGGCCTTGTCATTCAGAAACAGGGTGTAGTTATAGCGCAGGCCGGCTTTCAGGCCCGTCACGGGAATCAGACCCGTTAAAAAACGCTCCGCGCTGGTGACGACCACGGCGCTTTTTTGCCGCTGCTGGGGCTGTTTTTCGGGCCAGTATTCAATATGGGCGCGTGTGGCTTGTTCGGTCTGCAGCCAGATCTGGGTGCTGGTTTCGGTGGTATCGCCCAGCATGGGGCCGGCACTCAAGCGTTCGGCCTGGGCCGCTGTGGCCCAGCTGAGGCTCAGCGCAATACCCAGGACCGCCAGACTGCGTTGCAATAAAACACGCGGCATCTAGGGTGCCTCGGTCTGCAGCGGGATCTGCGGCAGCAGGGGCACATGCAGATTTTTGGCCGGCTGCAGCAGTCGCCAGACGCGCGGTAAAATCAGATTTTTGACCCAGCGGGTGTACATCAGCGGGGCGTAGTGTAATTGATCTTCACTCAGCAGGCGCGGATCACGCCGGGCTTCGTTGCAGAAGCTGTCCAGGTTGAGGTAGAGCAGCCCCCGCTGGTAGGCGGCGCGGGCATTGATCTGGTTAAAGGCTTTGATTTCAGCTGCAATGGCTTCTCTGTCACGTCCGGCAGCAAAAGGGGTTAACCCCCAGTTGGGAATCGAAAGCATCAGCAGCCGGCCAGGGCGCTGGCCGTTCAGTTCCAGCGCGCGTTCAATCAGCTGTTCCAGCTCCTGCTCATAGCTTGCCATGGGCAGGCCCTGATACTGATTGTTGACGCCAATCAGCAGGCTGACAAGATCATAAGGCGCGGTCAGTTCGGGCGCCGCTGTATCGATGGCCTGCAGCAGATCATGGCTGGTCCAGCCGGTGCGGGCGATGATCCGGGGGTCTTCACAGAGCTGATCTTTGTGGCGCAGGGCGGTGATCAGTTGCCGGGGCCAGGCATCGGCAGGCTCAAGGCCCTCTCCAATGGTGTAAGAATCTCCCAGGGCAAGCAAACGTAACATGTAAAAACTCCTTATGGTGTCAGGGCCTGCAGGCGCTCAGGGGGCTGTTGTCCCAGGGCCGGCAGCAGGGCGTCAGCATCCAGGCAGCACTGGTTGAGGGCCAGCAGGTGTTCGCGGGACTGCAACAGAGCCTGAACCCCTTGTTGGTGGGCCTGTTGCAGCGCCTGCAAATGGCTTTCAGCAGCCGCCAGCTCGCTGCAAAACAGGGCATACTGGCTTTCGGCAGACCAGTCATCGGCCTGTGGTAAACAGTCTAACATGATTTGATATCCTCCAGCAGATAGGCTGCCGCACGCTGCAATGCGCCCGGCGGGCCCAGCGTATCCTGTAGACAGTCCTGAATCTGCAGCCATTTCTGTGGCATCTGCAGTTCAGCATGAACACTCTCTTCCAGGCTGTCAAGGGGGAAGGACTGCACAAACTCACGCACCAGGGCGTCGCCAAGTAAAATATTAGGCAGGCTGATCCAGGGGCTGCGCAGCAGGCGGCGGGCCAGTGCTGCACTCAGGGCTGAGACTTTGTAGAGCGCGATCACGGGCCGGCCCAGCAGAGCAGCTTCCAGCACCATATTGCCTGAAGCGCCCACGAGCAGATCAGCCGCCAGCATGGCCAGATAACGCTGCTGCATGGGGATACGCTGCCCTTGCAGCGGCTGCAGCCAGGGGCTTAAAAAGGCATCAGCCTCAGGCAGCAGATACTGCCAGCTGGCGGGCAGTTTTTGCTGCAGGGCCATCAGCACCGGCGCCAGGCGCTGCACCTCTGTTTTGCGGCTGCCGGGCATCAGGCAGATCAGGTGCTGGTGCTGTGGCAGGCCCAGCTGCTGCCGGACGGCCTGGCGTGAGAGGCCCTGCGGCAGGAGATCCAGCAAGGGGTGGCCCAGTGTGACAACGGGCAGGCCCTGGGCCTGGTAAAAGGCAGCCTCCGGCGGAAACACGCTGAAAAGCGCCCGCAGGCTGCTCAATTCAGGCCGGGGCTGCTTTTGCCAGGGCACTGACCAGAGCCAGTCCTGTGGCGCCATCAGATAGTAGACCGGCAGGTGCAGGCGACGGGCTTCAGCGGCCAGGGCCAGATTAAAACCCTGAAAATCGATCAACACGACCGCTGCCGGGCGTACGGCCCGCAGCCAGGCGCAGGCCCGTTGCAACTGCACCCGAAAAAAAGGCAGATGACCCAGGTTTTCGCTGAGGCCGACGGCACTTTGCGGGCGCAAATCACCCAGCAGGCGCAGGCCGGCTGCCGCAGACAGGGGGCCACCAAAACCATAACAGCCCAGTTCAGGGGCTGCCTGCAGCAAGTGGCGCAGTAGCGCAGCAGCATAGACATCGCCTGAGACTTCTCCGGCAGAGATAAAAATCAGGGGGGATTGTGGTTTGGCGGGCATATCAGAGAGAGGGTTGCGGGTGGGCAGTAAAAAGTGCCGGAGGTCGGACTCGAACCGACACGGGGGGATACCCCGGCTGATTTTGAGTCAGCTGCGTCTGCCATTTCGCCACTCCGGCACGTGAGGCCCATTATAGCACGAAAGCGGAGGCCGCCAAGGGGGTTGCGGGGCAAAAGCACAGCGCCCTTTTTAGACGTCAGCAAAGGGGCTAACGGTTTTGAAGCGGTAGCCGTGCACAAAGTCTGTGCCCTGAAACGGGCCGCTGAACTCTGCGCGCACCAGGCTTTCCCAGTCCCGGTCCTCGCGGTGGGACCAGGTTTGCACCTTGCGCAGCATCTGGGCTTCGCCGCGCACCCAGCTGTAATGATGCACCAGTGGCAGACCATCAAGGCCCATCACGTGGCGGGCTTTGGGGCCCGGCGTCAGGCCAAACAGGCCAATGCGTTCCATGGGGTCCATAATATGGGCTTCGGCAATCGCTGAGCGCTGGATCAGCACGGCGGAATCCTCCAGGCTCTCAGCCTGATAGCAGGCCTCTCTGAAGTACCAGTAATTGGCCAGACGCAGGGCACTGTACTGGTGGTGCAGACCGGCCTGCAGCCAGCTGGCAAAACGCGGCCCGTCCACAATTTCATCCACGTCCAGAAAGAGCACATGTTCAATATCCGGGTCGAGATGGCGCAGACCAACCACCCGCGCCAGGGAGGGCCAGTACCAGGGCGGGCGGGGTGAGGCTTCCCAGGCAAAGCCCACAAACTGGGCTTCAGGGTGCTGCGGCATCAGCTGTTCGAGCAAGGGCAGATCTTCGGGCTGACCGTCAAAAAAATGATCGCAGACGGGCACCAGAATCTGGCTGGCAAAGGCTTGCAACTGCGTCAGACAGGCCGCCAGAAAGCGCTGATCGAGGGTGCAGAAATTGACAATTACCGCCAGCTTCAAGTGTTCGTGGCGCTCCTGGTAGCGAATGCCCTGCTGAAAGCGTACCTGTGGCAGCAGGCTGTTGTGAGGTCCGCGCAGCGCGGCAATGCCCCATTTGTGCTCAAAGAGCTGACGGGCCTGCGCGCCCAGGGTTTTAAAATGGGCTTCAGCGGCGGCCACCTCAGCGGCACTGCCGTCCGGGCGGGTGGTGGACTTCTGGCCAAAGTGATAAAAATGCAGCGCACAGCTGCGGCCAAAGCGCACACCCTGACAAAGCTCCAGCTTTAAAAAAAAGTCAAAGTCACAGTAATGGGGCGAAGCATAGGCCAGGTCAAAGCCGCCGACCTGCATATACAGCCGCTTGCTGATCACAAAAGGAAAGAGCTTGCCGTCCGGTACCAGCGTGGAGCGAGCCTGGGCCGGCTCCCAGCTTTGAAAGCGGTCCAGGTCAAATGCGGCAGCGGTCTGGCCCAGATCCTGAATCAGAAAGGGGTAGACACTGGGGCGCGGCTCGACCTGATTGATACTCAGCACCAGATCTTCAGCGCAGAGCGGCTGCAGGCGATGATCCCAGTCGCGCGGAAAAACATTGTCTTCGTTGACCAGCAGCAGCTGCGGCTGGCTGGCGCGCCAGACCGCCTGGTTGAGGGCCTGGCACAGCCCCCGGTTTTGCTCAAAGACCAGGGCCTGAATCTGGCTGCGGTAGCGCGCGTAAACGTCTTGGTAGAGCTCAAAATGACCGTCAAAGACAACGATCAGCTCATTTTGCCCGCGCTGGCCCGTCAGGGCCGAACGCAGGCAAAGTTCAAGGTAAGCCGGCGAGCGATAAGCCGGGATAATAACCGAAAAGCGCACCGCTTAAAGCTTATGCGGCTTGACTTATTGAGCGGCTGCAGTGGGTGTTTCTTCTTCGACTTCAGGTCGCTCACGCTCATCCCGGCGCTGGGCCTGCTGCACCATGACCTGAGGGGCCGTGCCCCGCACCAGATTCAGCCGCCGGAAGTCGTTATAAACGGAAAGATCTGCATCATAAAGGCTGTCGGTGCTTTGGCCGTTTCTGACCATGGCCTGCTGCAGGCCCGGGTTATTCTCAAAGATGGCGTTGGCATGGAAGGGGCTGCCAAACATCTGCTCAGCGATACTGCGCGCCGTATCGCCGGGTTTGACCTGATAGGGTTTTTCGAGCTCGTCCAGAATCTGAATGATCTGGTTGGCCCGCTGGATGTCGCGCGGACTGCTGTAAGGGGCGTTGTTAAAGGTCAGTACTTTGCCGCTGGCGGTGGTGACGACGGTACTGCCGCCGGTGTGGATGACCTGAATATTGGGGTTGTGGGCTGCAGGGCGATTCTGTACCACGCTGGTGGCCATGCCACGGACCTGGGCGCGCTGCTCAGGCGGCAGGCTGGCCAGCAGGGGCCGCAGCTGGCTGTCCTGAACCTTCATCAGGATATCAAACTTGGCCTGCACGTCAGCGATCTGCTGGAAGCTGTCGAGGGTCACAACCTGTCCATTGTGCTGCAGGGCTTTGCCCCGGAAATCCAGCAGCGCGTTGGCGGGTGTATCGCCACTGACCTCAACGCTGCTTACGGCACTGCTGCCGCTGGGGCGGGCTGCTGGCCGGGCCGCTGGCTGAGCGGGTGTCGCAGCGGTCGCTCCGGCTGGCTCAGCCGACCTGGCTGAGGGCGTATCGGTTTCGGCTGCTGGCGCGGCTGGCTGAGCCGGCTGGCTGCCCGTCACGGGGATTTCCTGCTCAGCTGCCGGGGCTGCAGCATCATCATCGGCAGCTGCCGCTGCGGGCTGATCGCCTGTAACGGGGATTTCCTGTTCAGCTGCGGGGGGAGCTTCTGGCGTGCCTTCGCCGGAACCATACAGCGGGGCGTCCAGGTGCTGCTGCAATACGGTGTATTTCTCCACCTGTTGCTGCTGGCGAGTGTTCAACTGGGTTGGGTCAGCGTGATTCGCCAGAAACTTATCCACAGCCGTTTTGACGGTCCCGCGCTCGGTTTCGCTCATCTCAGCCAGCAGACTGCGCTGGGCTTCGGGACTCATATCGGCCAGCTTGGCCGCCTGGCGCTCGGGTGGCAGCTCGCGCAGCTCAGCCAGACTGGTGCTCTGACGGCCCACCTGAATGTCGGTGCTGGCGGGATCTGCAGGTGTTTCGCTGGCTGCTGCGTCAGTGGGCTCAGCTGCCGTGGCCGGGCTTTCAGCCGAAGCGGGCTGGCCCATGGCATCCAGCTGGGCCTGCAGCTCGGTTTTCTGGGCCCGCAGGTGCTCCACTTTCTGGTTCTGGGCGTGCAGCTGGTTCAGAGAGGGGTTGCCTCTGGAGAGGGTCTGATTCAGCGTGCTCTGCTCTCGCTTCAGCTCAGCCTGCTCAGCCACGGTCCCGCGCACAATGCGCTCCAGCTCCAGATGGCGCGGCGTGCCGGCTTCGGTTTCACCCAGCTCGGTCTGGTAACGGCTCAGGTCGGCTTCGTTGCGGGCCAGTTTCTGTTCCAGTTCACCCTGACGCGCCAGGGCCATTTCGAGACGATCCTGGGCGTTATTGCCAATGCGGCTGGCCATGCTGCTCTGCTGGCGCTCTTCGCGGCTGAGGTTTTTATTGACTTCGCCCATTTCTTCCTGCAGGTTTTCGCGATCGCGCAGATCAAAGCGCACGCTGTCAACGTCTACAAAACGGACTTCCTGCTGGTTGGCGTCGGTGCCGGTACTGGTGGTTTTGAGGCTCAGGGCAAAGCCATCACGCAGGTGGCTGCTTTTGATTTCGTCTTTGCGACCCAGACCCAGCTCCGGGTCGGCCAGGTTAATGGTTGTACCCTGCAGCTGGTCAGCGTTTTCGGCCAGTCGGCGCACAAAGGTTTTGACCTCGCCTGCGTCCAGTTCAGCACTGTTGGGCTGGTTGCGGTTATATTCACGTATCAGATTGTCGATCTGCTGCTCCAGATTGCCCTGGTCCGGGCGCAGATAGTTTCCGCCGATGCTCAGATCAATGCGATTGCGGGTAAAGGGCTGATCGGTGGCATGGTTGATTTGTTCAGACTTCCAGGGGTTGGCAGAGGGGTTAAAGCGGACAGTCTGGGTGCCGTTGGGAATATTCACGGGAAGCGCCTCCTTGGGACGGTTGGAACGGTGTTGATCTTCTTATACCTGATTGTCGGGACTTTTAAACCAGAACTTTCGTCAACTGCCCTGCTGACGCAGGGATTCTTCAAAAAAGCTCAGCTGTACGGCGGTTTCGGCTTCGGCCAGGCCTCTGGTTTTTTTGAGCAGGCCGGACTGGATCCGGCTGCGGCGTTCAATATCCTGCAGCAGCTCACGCGAGCGGCTCAGCACCTGGCCCGGCAGCCCGGCCAGACGGGCTACTTCAATGCCATAAGAGCGGTCAGCTCCGCCAGGCACGACTTTATGCAGAAAGACAATACCGTCAGCATTTTCCTGCACCGACACCTGGTAATTGCAGACCCCTGATTGCTCACTGGCCAGGCGGTTGAGTTCGTGGTAGTGGGTGGCAAACAGGGTGCGAGCACGGATCTGGGTGGCCAGATACTCTGACACGGCCCAGGCAATGCTGACGCCGTCAAAGGTGCTGGTGCCCCGGCCAATTTCATCGAGTAGCACCAGACTCTGGGGTGTGGCGTGGTGCAGAATACTGGCGGTTTCCATCATTTCGACCATAAAGGTGCTCTGGCCCGTGGCGATGTCGTCGACGGCCCCCACGCGGGTAAAAATGCGGTCACAGACGCCGATTTCAGCGCGCTCAGCCGGCACAAAGCTGCCCATCTGTGCCAGTAGTACAATCAGGCCAATCTGGCGCATGTAGCTGGATTTGCCCGACATATTGGGGCCGGTCAGAATCACCAGACGCTCGTGTTCCGGGTCCAGCCGGGTGTCGTTGGGCACAAACTGACCCGCCGGTAAAGTCTGCTCGATCACCGGGTGCCGGCCGCCGACAATCTCAAGCATGGGTTCATCGTGCAGGCGCGGGCGCACATAAGCCTGATTGACCGCCACCTCCGCCAGACTGGCCAGCACGTCGGCTTCGGCGACCTGCCGCGCCAGGGTCTGCAGACGCGGCACGTATTGCATCACGCTCTGGCGCAGGTCGAGGTAACACTGGTACTCGACCTGTTCAATCTGGCCGGCAGCGTTGAGCACGGCGGCTTCTTTGTCTTTGAGGGCCGGGGTGATGTAGCGCTCGGCGTTGGTCAGGGTCTGTTTGCGAATATAGTCGTCGGGCACGCGCTCCTGGTTGGCGTGGCTGATTTCGATATAATAGCCGAAGGCCTTGTTGTATGAGACTTTGAGGGATTTAATACCCGTGCGTTCGCGCTCGCTGCGCTCCAGCTCGTGAATCCACTCTTTGCCGCCGCGCACCAGGCTGCGCAGCTGGTCGAGCTCGGGGTAAATGCCGTCGCGAAAAATATCGCCGTCCTGAATTTTGATCGGCGGGGTCTCAACCAGGCTGTCGAGCACGTGGTGGGCCAGGTCCTGCAGCTCCATATTGAGTACGCGCAGCGGAGCCAGACGTTCAGACTGGCTGCCCTCCAGCAGGGCCGTGATTTTGGGCAGGCGCAGCAGGCTTTCGGCCAGGGCCTTGAGTTCGCGGGGATTGGCGTGCTGGGTGGCCACGCGGGCCGCCAGACGCTCCAGATCGCGCACGCCGTCGAGGGCTTCGCGCAGCTGGCTGCGCAGGCTGCGCTGCTGCACCAGTTCTTCAACCGCGTCCAGTCGGGCTTCAATCGGCTGGCGCTGCAGCAGCGGGTGACTGAGCCAGTCGCGCAGCATGCGGCCGCCCATGGCCGTGCGGCAGTGGTCCAGCACCCAGAGCAAAGAGCCGGCAAAGCTGTTTTCGCGGTAGGTGGCCGTCAGCTCCAGGTTGCGGCGCGTGCTTCGGTCAAGCAGCATCAGGCCGTTGAGCTGGTAGACCTGCAGCGCGTTGATCTGGCGCAGGGCCGACATCTGTGTGCGGGCCAGATAGTGCAGCACAGCCCCGGCGGCGGCGACGCCGGCCTGGTGCTGCTGGCAGCCAAAACTCTCCAGCGACACCACGCCAAAGTGGCGTTTGAGCCGCTCATAGGCCGCTTTAAAGCCAAAGGCCTGCTCAGCCTCCCAGCTCACAATGGCCGGGTCGGGCAGCAAGGCGCCCCAGTCGGTCTGCTGCACGGCCTGATCGCGCCAGGGCTCAGCGCTGGGCAGCAGCAGTTCAGCCAGCTCCAGGCCGGCCAGCTCGCGGCTGAGCACGTCGTCGGCGTCCGGGCCGCTGACCTCGGTCAGGCGAAAAGCCCCGGTGGAAATATCCACGTAGGCCAGACCATAGGTTTTGCCCTGGCGGCAGAGTGCCCCGAGGTAATTATTCTTTTTTTCGTGCAGTAAGGCACCTTCCAGCAGGGTACCGGCGGTGATCACCCGGACCACTTCGCGCCGCACCAGCTTGCCCGGTTTGGGGGGCTCCATCTGCTCACAGATGGCCACTTTATAGCCGCGCTGAATCAGTTTGGGCAGGTAGGCTTCGAGGGCGTGAAAGGGCACCCCCGCCATATCCACACGCTGGCCTTTGCCGCCATCGCGGCTGGTGAGGGTGATTTCGAGTTCCCGTGCGGCGGTGCGGGCATCTTCAAAAAAGGTTTCGTAAAAATCGCCCATGCGATAAAGCAACAGGCTCTGGGGGTGCTCGCGCTTGATCTCCAGAAACTGTTGCATCATGGGCGTAAAATCCGACGGGTTCAGTTCAGCCGACATCACCCCTTCGGAGGTGGGGTTTTCCGTGGGCATGCGCTACTTTTTGCCAGGGACAAAGGTCATCTGATTGTAGAGAATAATGGCCGCCACTTCAACCTGCACAGCCCCCATGCCGCTGCGGGTTTCGCTGAATTGGCGCAGCTCAGAGATACGCTGCAGATGCTCAGCAGCTTCTTCAAGGTGATGGCTGAAGTAATCCAGTGCGGCTTTGATGCTGCGGGCGTCTTCGGCATAGAGTTGCTGGTGATGATTGGGGTTCTCTGTTTGCTCCGACATGCTTTACCTGTTATCTGGCCTTTTTAATCACTGTGCTTCATCATACCAGAATCTTTGGGTTCACGTCACCTGAGAAGTCACTTGACCCAGTGCTTCAGAATGAAAAGTCCTGAGACAGCCTATCATCTGAGCCAGCCAGCCT
>JACYMC010000231.1 GCA_015272195.1 Candidatus Sericytochromatia bacterium | reverse complement strand
AGGCTGGCTGGCTCAGATGATAGGCTGTCTCAGGACTTTTCATTCTGAAGCACTGAGCGACCTTTAACAGAATAGAAATTTGTTATTGATTCTGTTATGATATATGTAAAGACATGCCTTGAGGTTATTGTATTTTGTCCAAGACCAAGAGCACCTATCCAGTTGAGTTTCGGGCTGCCCTGACCTATTTCCGTCAGCAACAGGAGCTCAGCATGGCCGCACTGGCGCGCAAACTGGATATTTCAGAAGCCTATATTTCCTTACTTGAGTCTGGCAAACGCCAGCCTTCGCGCAAATTTGTCAAACGACTGCTCAGTACCTGTCAGCACGACATGCCAGAGGGCTTTGCTGTACATTTACTTAATCTGACGGGTTTTGAGCTGGATCTCAACAGCCTGCAAACAGATCCGCTACGCACAGGAAATTATCGTTTCAAACGCTTTACAGCTTTTGTTCTCTCTCTGATTCGCGAGCACCACTACGAACAAGCCTATCAGGAGATTCAAAAAGGCTTGCAGCACTTTCAAAAGCCCCTTGAAATCAACATGCTTTCTGGCTATCTGGAGCTGACACGGGGGCATTACCAGCAAGCGCTGGTCGCCATGCAAGCGGCCTGGCAAATCAGCAGTCTGCAACTGGAAGCCGATATCAGCTCTGAATTTGCACCGATTGAAATTCTGGCCAATATTGGCACAATCTATTTCACCATGGGCTCTGAACAGCTCAGCATTCGTTTTTCAGCCCAACTGGACGGTAATAACGCTCAGGCCAAAACAGCCAAATCACAAGCCATTGAATACTTTGAGTCATCCGAAAAATATCTGCTGCAAGTGCTTGCTGAACAGCCTGCTCACCTCTACGCGCTGGATGAGTACGCCCGACTGCTCTTTAACCTGGCCGATTTGCACAGTGGCAAGCAAAGTCTGACTTACTGGCAGCAATCTATTTCTCATTACCGCCAGGTGCTACAGCACCCGGAACGCTTTCAAATGCCACAGACCCACCTCTGGGAGGCTGGCTGCTTTATTGCTCACGCCTACAGCAAACTCAAACAGTTCTCACAGGCCCAGGAACAACTCCAGCTGATTTTAAGCTACCAACCGACTTACTGGCTGGCCTGGTATACGCTGGCCTGCAGTTATAATCTCAGTTTAAAGGAGGAATACAAACCCCAGTTTATTCTACAAGGCAAAGCCGCGCTCAAGCGCGCCGTAGAGTTGCACCCTGATGCCCAAAGCCAGGCTGAAATAGATCCTGACCTGGTCCTTTTATATGACGAAGACGCTTTTACAGACATGACAGGTGACACCCATGCCTAAAACCAATGACAATCTGCTTGCTGCTTTTTTTTCCCTGTTACTGCTGAGTGCCTGCCAGTACACATCACTGCCGGGCGCTACACAAACACCTGCAAATAATTTGATTCAGAATACATCGATTCAGTCAAGCAACCAGGAATCACTGATTTTATCTTCACGGGTGCTACGCAGTGGCGCACTGTACACCAGCAGCACCCATTTCCTCCCCAGTTCCAAGGGAGGCACCCTGAAAGTGCTGCAAATCCCACTCTCCAAAGATCCCTCCTTTCCCAAGACGCTCGTACCCGTGCCCAAGGGCGGAACGCTCAATCAAGGCCTGCTTCCAACTTCAAAGGGGGGGTACACTTAACCGTTTACAGGGCCATGTTATCACGGCTCCTCAAACAGAAGGGTTCAGACTGCTTAACACTGAAGACCGCTCACCTTTTTATGTTCACCTTTATCACACCGGCACCCAGAAAGTGCTTGCCAGTGTGGAGCTGGGGCCTGAACAATTTTTCACCTTTGATGGGGTTCCAAACGATCCCCAATTGCTGCTGATTGCCGTTCAGCCTGAAACGAATATTGAATTGCGGGCACGGGTCAACAGCGACGCCTTTGCACATCATACGGAGCTGACACAGGATATTCACCTGGAAAGCACAGCCACCGATCTCTTGCTGCGGGCCTGGCAGATCGACACCTATCAGCCAACATCAGATGAGGCCAGGGCAAGCCTTAAGTCTCAGCTTCCACTGTTTATGCTGCACCTCAAGTCCCATCTGAATCGTTCATGGAAAGAAATGACGGATCATCCGGCCTACCAGACAAATTCAATCCTAAAAGAGGCTGCGAAAAACCAGGCCAGCTCTGGCCTCAAAGAAAATAGCACGAACACCGTTAACAAACAAAACAACAACTCTGTTAACGGGCAAAACAATACCAATACCGGTAATGGACAGAACAACAGCAACGCTGGCCTCGGGCAAAACAATACCAATACCGGTAACGGACAGAACAACAGCAATTCTGGCCTCGGGCAAAACAATACC
>JACYMC010000190.1 GCA_015272195.1 Candidatus Sericytochromatia bacterium | reverse complement strand
TTCCTTTAAATCTCTCTCTACGCTTTCGCCCCTGTTGCAGCTCTGCTGCAGGGGCTTTTGTTTTGCCTGCAGACTGTTTCGCAGTACAATGAGCCAGAACGTTTTGAAAAACCAGAGAGTGTAATGCCCATGTCCCAGGCCCTGCTATTGACCCAATGCCTCCAGAACGACTTTGTCAAACCGATTGGCCCCCACGAACAGCACCCCAACCTGCTGCATATCGGCCATGCCGAAGCCCGCCGTTTAATGGGTGAAAATCCGACGGAAGGCCCGGTGGCCCGGGTGCTTGAATGGGCCTACCAGCAATCCGATCAGACCCTCAAACTCATTCACATCCGCGACTGGCACAATAGCAGTGACCCCCTTCAATTAGAGCATCTGAGCCACTTTGGGCAACACTGTGAAGCCGAGAGTGAAGGCGCGGCCTTTGCCTTTCCCGTGCCCGAAAACCACGGCAAAAACATCGGCCTGGTCAATACCCTGACCCTGAACGACTTTTTAAACACCAATCTGGAAGCCGAGCTGGCACCGTATCAGGGTCAGAAATGCCGGGTGGGTCTGATGGGCGTCTGGACCGAAGCCAAAATCACCTATCTGGCCTATGAGCTCAGCAGCCGCTACCCAAAGTTTGAACTGGGAGTCTGTTCGGCCCTGACCGCTGGCGCCTCCCGCAGTCAGCACTTTATTGCCCTGGAACACCTGAACCGGCTGCTGGGCGTCAAAGTGTTCAACTCAATTGCAGGCTTTGTCAACTTTCTGGGCGGAAACGTCGAAGATTTGCCGCTGACAGGCTGGCAAAAGTCCAACAAGCCCTTGCTGGTACTCGACAGCCTGCCCATGCTCAGTGAAACCGACGGCCAGCTGGTGCGTTACCTGTTCAGAGATGCCCGGGTGGTGCGCCTGCAGCGTCTCAGCGGCGGTTACTCCGGCAACGAGGTGCTGGGCAGTCGCAGCTCGGATCTCTATGGCCACCAGCAGGTCTCTCATGTCATCAAAATCGGCTGGCACCACCTGATTGGCCAGGAGCGCATGGCGTTTGAGTCGATTGAGTCGGTGCTAGGCAATAACGCCCCGCGCATTGTGGATTTTGTGGAGCATGGCGAGCGGGCTGCCCTGAAATACCGCTATGCTTCAATGACCAACCAGTTTTCACAGACCTTCCAGTCACTCTACGCCGACATGTCACAGGAAGCACTGGAACGGCTGCTTTACACGGTTTTTGTGGAGCAACTGGGCCGTCTTTATGCCGCCGCCCGCTACGAAAAAAACGATCTGCTGGCTTATTACGAATACAGCAGCCAGCTGGCCCCCGAAGTACGCCGCAATGTCGAAAAAATCCTGGGCCAGCCCGCCACAGGCGATACCCTGACCCTGGATGACGGCACGCGTATGCCCAATCTGTGCACCTTTTATGAGCAGAGTCTGCCCCGCCTGCAAAGTCAGCAGGCCGGCAGCGGCTGCTATATGTCTTATGTGCACGGCGATCTCAATGGCGCCAATATTCTGCAGGATGAACACAGCAATGTGTGGCTGATCGATTTTTACCACACCCACCGGGGACACGTACTGCGGGATTTGATCAAGCTTGAAAACGATATTCTCTATCTGATGACCCCCCTGGAAGATGACGCAGCCCTCGCTGAGGCTTTTGAGCTGTCTCAGTTTCTAATGAAAGTGGAGGACCTGCGGCGACCGCTTCCGGCCCTCGAAGACATGCCCCTTGAAAACCCCCATCTGCGCAAAGCCTATGCGGCATTACGCACGCTGCGGGGCTTCTACCCGGAGCTGATTCACAGCGATCGCAATCCCCTGCAGCTTTTGATTGGCCAGCTGCGCTATGCCGTACACACCCTCGGCTTTGCTGAAGCCAGCAGCAACCAGAAAAAATGGGCCCTGTACACCGCCTGCCTGTGCGCCCGTGAAATCGAATGGCGTATTCTGGAACAAAAAGGCGAACTGTGGATCTCGTGGCTGCCCAGGCTGCGCACAGCGCCAGGCCGTCTGGGACTGACCATTTTGCCGGGGCGTACAGACCGCCGGCGGGTGCTGGCGCAGGATCTGCAAAACCTCAAAGATCAGGGCGTCAGCCATATTGTCAGCCTGATCACGGCCACCGAAATGGAAGCCTATGGTGTGCCAAATCTGCGCGAAGCCATTGCATCGGCAGGCTTTGCGGCCTATCACCTGCCGATTGTCGATCAGGGCACCGCTTCAGCAGAAGATATGCAAGCTGCTCTGAACTGGGTTCAGGATGCTCTGGATCAGCAAGGCCAGGTTGTGGTGCACTGTGTCGGTGGTCTGGGCCGCTCCGGCATGCTGGCCGCCAGCTTTTTGCGCCTGCGCGGCCTGCCTGTCCACCAGGCGCTGGCTGAAGTGCGCGCTGTGCGATCCCCACGAGCAGTTGAGACCGTAGCCCAGGAACAATTCGTACGTAATTTCACAAATTATAAAGAATTATAAAGCAGTTATTGCCCCTAACTTATCACAGATCATACGATATAGCTATGATTAATTCACAGCTTTGGATGTGTTTTACCGGCATACTTCATGCTGTTAGATGATTTTATCGAAGATCTTGAAGAGGATGCGTCTGAAGACAACGTCAAACAACCGCAATCACTGGAAGATATTGTAAAACAGCACCCCTGTATTACCGCCTATGATCTCAGCCTGCTCCAGATGCTGGCCGAAGAGCAATCCCTCAGCTTGCAGGCTTTTTTGGCGAAAACCGGCATTCTGCCGGAGCAAGCCTTTCTGAAAATCAAGCTGATGCTGCAGGGCATGCTCCCGATAAACGCGGTGGATATGTACGGCTTATTTGACCTCAAAGCCCTGCGTGAAACCATGGAGTCCAGCCAGCTGGAGTATCTGGGCTACCCGCCAGTAAACTATCAGATTCAGCGCTACCGTCTGCTCAAAGAACTGGGAACCGGGGGCAGCTCACGGGTCTATCTGGCAGAGCACCCCAAACTCAAACGCAAAGTGGCGGTAAAGGTTCTCTCCCCTTTTCTGGCCAACCGCTCGCCGGCAGCCGTGGAGCAGTTTTTTCGTGAAGGCCGGATCTACGCCCAGCTGTCTCATCCGGCTTTTGCCCAGATCTATGATGCCGAGGAAGTGGAAAGCTATCACTACCTGGTGATGGAATATGTACCCGGCAGCAATCTCGAAGACATTCTGGTCAGCCACCCTTATATGCCGCTCTATAATATTCTGGTCATAAGCGGCCAGCTGACGCAGGCGCTGGAGCATCTGCATGATCATGGTTTTATTCACCGGGATATCAAGCCCGAAAACATCGTGATGACCCCCCAGAGCCGTATCAAGCTGCTGGACCTGGGCATCGCCCTTGAGATCAGCGCCAGCAAATACCAGCAGGAGAACACCCTGATTCAGGGCTCGCCTTATTTTATTTCACCCGAACACCTCAACAACCGCACGGACATTCGCTCAGATATTTACTCCCTCGGTGCTGTGCTTTACACGCTGGCCACAGGCAAGCTGCCTTTTAACGGTGACAATCTTCAGGAGGTGTTGCACCAGCATCTGCACAGCACGCCCCCACCACCCCACGAGCAGCGCCAGGATATTCCAGAGCATTTCAGTGAACTGATTCTGAACATGCTGGCCAAGAACCCGGCTGAACGGCCACAGAGCTGTGTGGAAGTGCTGGACACGCTGGGACTGATTACCGCCCGTTACAGCAAACCCCACGGCCGCAGTGTCGTTGCCCTGATGCGAGAGTTTCTGGGCGTTTAATCCCAGTTAAATTCGCTCAGAATGTCGTCAGTGCTGTCAGCTTCATCCACAGGCCAGTTATTGTCGCACAGCTCGTCGGGTGCAGGCTGAGGCATATCGCTGTTTTCCTCAGACGCGGTCTGAGATACTGCAGACAGAGACGAAGCGGCGAAGACTTCGGCCACAAGAGCAGACTCAGGGTCAGTCGAAGTAAAAAGCGTTTCAGCTCCAAAAGCCTGAGAATCGGCCTGAACTGGCACAGCAGAATGCCTTGAAACCGCTTCAGAGCGATTTGTCTGGACACTGAAACGCCCGCGGGATTCCGGAGGCAGCGCAATGCTGTCAATCCATTGATCCAGCAGTTTTAAGAGCAAGTTTGGCATCATCTTAAGGCTTCCGTTTGAGCGCACATACTTCAGGCTGGTAAATATTCAACAGCCTGCTGTGCTTCTAATTGTACCAGGGCTCGCAGAATCGACAAACGATCCAGCGGCAAAAGAGACAACAACTGGGCCAGGGTTTTATCGCCGTCGGCCTGTTGCAGCAGTGGCCGAACATGCGGCTGATGCTCCAGTGAACGTGACAGCAGAGATGTTTTGAGACTGACTTTGTGCTGCAAAAGCGGTAAATAATCCGGTACAATCTGCTGGTAGGCCTGACGAGCGTCGTATAATTCCATGATCAGTAAATCTGTTGGCATGTACTCAAAATCTGGCTGTTGTGTCAGTATTTCTGATGATATCAAACAATATCCGCTGGCCCAACAAACCATTTCAGACAGTGCATCAATCGGCGAGAGATCGGGTTTATGCTTGAGCACTGCCGCCTGTACCTTGCCCGACGCAATGGCAATCAAACCTTGCTGGGTCTGGGTACCGTGTACAGCCAGACAGCATGAGGCATTTTGGTCAATCCGCTCCTGCAGCAGCGTCAGTAAACCATAATCTGCAAAACGCTGTTCGCGGGGCAAACTCGGCAGCACACGGGCCGGGTCGCACAGATCAGGTAAGGACTGTTGCAGCATGGGCTGTGTCAGCAGATCGTGCAATTTGTCCAGATCAGCTTGCAGGGCCTGCATGCTGGGGTAGCGATCGGCAGGCTCACGGCAAAGGGCCTGAGCGATCACGGCACTCAGGGCCGGCGGCAGTTTGGGATTGTGCTGATGCGGTAAAATCAGCTGGCCCCCAAAAACCTGGGCAATCGCTTTGCCAATGCTGTCTGCCTCAAAGGGCAAACTGCCGGTAAAAAGATGGTACATCATGGCCCCAAAAGAGTAGATGTCGCTGCGCGCGTCGGCCTGTTTGCTGTCATAGAGCTGTTCGGGAGACATATAGCCCAGCGTGCCCAGCAGGGAGCCCTGCAGGGTCTGCTGCTGCTCATGGGCCATAATTTTGGCCACCCCAAAGTCGGTCACTTTGGGTTGATTGAAGGTGTTGACCAGAATATTTTCAGGCTTGATATCGCGGTGTACGACCTGCTGCTGGTGCGCATGCGCCAGACCAGCGGCAATCTGGGCCATCACCCTCAGGGCATCGTCCAGCCGGTGAGCAGGCTGTTGAAACCAGTCTGCAAGGGTCTGGCCGTCAATATACTCCATGGCGATATAGTGGTTTTGTGCCGCCTCAAAAATATCCAGCACCTGAACAATGGCCGGATGCTGCAATTGCGCTGCGGTGCGGGCCTCCTGGTAAAAACGGCCAACCATCAGCTGATACTCCTGAGAAGACAGGCCCTGGGGCAGGTTCAGCTTTTTGAGCGCTACAGGCCGCTGCAGACGCGTGTCTTGTGCAAAGTAAACGGTGGCGCAGGCCCCTGAACCCAGGGGTCGCTCCACAAGGTATTTTTCAGCCAGTGGCGTATCGGTAACATGTGTCTGGGACATGAGGTCTCCTGACGCCTGCGTGTGTTTATAGCCAGGATCATAGCCCAAACGGCATAAAAATCGCGCTAAAACCCCTCAGGTCCGTATTAAAAAAATGTTTAATTCAGGGTGGGCACCGCCAGCGGCATCCGAAACACCCGCGCAGCCAGATCAAAGGTATCACAGGCCGCCTGACAGGCCGCGGCTTCTGAATCTGGCGTGACGAGCGCCTGGTTGACAAAAGCCGTAAAATCCAGCCAGCGCTGACGCAGATCCTCGCCATAAAAACCATAGTAATAAAACCGGCATTGCGCAGCAATGTCGGGCTGCTGGAGCAGGGCGCGACGAATCACGTTGCCGCCCAGCGAGGAGCCTTCAAGCACATAGGCTGTACCCAGGGCTGAAGGCAAATCAGAGATCTCATGCACCAGCGGCAAATCATCCAGCAAAACTGCCGCAGGCAAGCCCAGATCGCGCAGGTCCTGCTCCAGCACGTCCAGTTTGCAACGCAGCTGGCCATAGGCCAGCTCGGGAGCGTGCTGATCCAGCGTCAAACGCAAAGCGGGTTCCAACAGGTAATGCAACCGGTACTGATTGACCATCAACTGCTGAAAACTCGGCAGGGTCAGGGTTTTGTCCATAATCTGCTTTGAATGGGCAATGGCCTCCAGGGCGTCATGCTTGTGGGCGGTTGCGGCTTTTAAAGCCGCCATGGGCGTCTGCATCAGACCTGCATGGCCTGGGCGTGCGCCAGGATCTCGGCATGTGATTTTTGTGACAGAACCATATCAGGCACCTTTTTTAAGCGCTCTGGAATCCCCACCACAAACCAGGAAACGAGCAGACCATCTTCTTCACCGGCAGCCGTCTGGTAACAGTGCAGCTCGCGCTGGGCAAAGCGTGAAAAGAAAGCTTTTAAAACACCGGTAAAAACATCGTCATGAAAGCGGCCGCCGCTGCCATCAGTATCATCGGGCGCGTCATCCTTGGCAAAAATGGACGAAAAGGCCGGATTGAGGATTTTGACCTCAAAAATGCCTTTGGCAAAACCTTCTTCCCAGTTGATCGTCAGCTCACCCCAGCCATGACGCGACCAGAATTCTTTGAACAGCAGACTGAACATCGACATGGGCATTTCGTGAAACTGGGCTTCGTAGTACAGCGCCAGCTCTTTTTCAAAGCGCTGGGCCATGTTTTCACCCCAGGTCTGGCCACAGGTTTCAAATACGGCATGGTGGGCCTGGCCGGTTTCTTCGAGCAGCGCACGCCGAAAACCCAGCAGAAAATCTTCGTTAAGCGCAACCAGACGGGTGCCGCTGCGATTTTTTAAAACCCCGCCTTTAACATCGGCCTGCAAATAGTCTGTATCAAAATAATTGCCTTTGAGTTTCATTGGGCTCTTTCTCCTTCGGGTACAATCTCAATCACCAGCTCCAGATAAGGGCTCAGCAGAGCAAAGTCATCTGCACTCAGATGCTGCTGACAACTTTCTTTGAGCCAGATATAGCTATTGCGCAAAACATCTTCACCGAATTTAAAGGCCTGCAAAACGGTTGCCAGCCAGTAAAGCAGCTGATCTTTTAAAAATTGAGGCTCTCCACGCAACATGGCCTGACCGCAATAGCGCAAAGTCAGCACCAAATCGCGGGATACTTTTTCAGCGCCATTTAAACGGGCGCTTGTTTTGGGATAGGTTGCCAATACCCGTTCAGCGGTCTCATCAGCAATAACCTGCTCCTGTTGCTGCAAGCGCATAAGGGCATCCAGACGCTTAGGCACGGCTTCGACCAAAGATGTCAGGTGTTGTATTTCACTGCTTTGCAGGTAACGGTCGTCAACTTCTTTGAACAGTTCACTTAAAGCTTTTGTCATGGTTCTACTCTCTCTACCAATCAATATCATCAAAAAAAGCATCGGCAGAATCTTCGGTTTCAGTCAGCTGCTCTGGCACGTTCAGCACAGCCGTAGAGGCTGAAGTGGATTCAGAGCGGTCATCAACTGTACCCTGCCAACGGGTAGCCTTAAAAAAGGCCTGAGTATTATGAGATAAAGCCTGTGGCGCAAGCGACACCAAAACCGCTTCTTGCACCTGGGGAGCGAGCCCTGCAAGCTCAGGCTTCTGCCCCTGCCAGCTGGCGGCCCGAAAAAAATTCTGAAAAGAATGTCCCAGGCTAGTTTGTTCTGGTTGTTGCGCCACTGCCGCGTACGTTACAGCTTCTTCAATTGGAGGCATGACAGAAACAGGGGGGGGCACTACCGGAGCAGGAGCAGCGCTAGAAGAAGATGTAACCGGGGCATTCAGCACAGGCGGAGGAGCTGCTTCCCGGGGTGCAGTCTGCGTACTGGCATGATGCGCCTCAATAACAGCAGGCGTCTCCCAGGCAGTCCGGCCAAAAAAACCAGCGATTGTATGCTGTAACCCCGCCGAAGAAGTTACAGGCACTGAAACATGTCCGCTTTCAGGCTGAACTTCAGTCTGAGCTGGCGGTGTCTCAGGCCTCGCTACGGATTCAGCGTCAGACGACTGCACGCCCGACACCGGTGGAGACTTTAGCGCCGCCGGCATCAGTTCGGCCAGTAGGCCCAGAATGCGTGAGGTTTCAGCAATAAACAGCGATTGGCTGTCTGACATCAAAGCACGGTTTCCTTCACCTTTTTGAGAATTTCTGAAGCACTGGCCCCTTCCTGCACCCAGAAATCAGCGGCATCGACCTTTTTTTCAGGGCCGATCAGAAATTTACAGTATTCTTCACCCATTGAATAGCACTGAATTTCAATGCCATTTAAATCTTTTTTGGAGAGGTATGAAAAGGCACCCGCAAATAGACCCGCATAAAAGTGGCAAACCACTTTGCCCACATAGCCGGTAGATTTTGCCACCGCAGAATCATAGAGATCGACAAAAATCAAACCCTGTTTCTTATGGCTAAAATCAAAGTCCCAGTCACCCCAGCCATTGATTTGCAACGGCCACCACCAGGTTTCCAGCACCATATTGAGATTCATTTTACGCACACTGGTCCATTCAAACTCCTGCTCAAACCGGGCCTCAAAATGCTTCATATCCTGCATGGCCCAGGCATAACCGCATTTATACATAATCACCTGAGCAACATCATCAACTTCTTGCTCAAGGCCTTTTTGCAGGCCGGTGATAAAGTCCTCATTGACATATACCAAGCGCTTGCGATAGCGGTCCAGGATTTCACCGTGGGCACGGGACTGAACATAGTCTGCAAGGGTGTAATAGTTGTGGTTGGAACTGGTGGGTCCAAGATTGAGGGTACTGACCATTGATTTTCTCCTTTATTCTCTTAGCCTGATTTAAAGACGGTCGCTGGACTTATTGCGCAACTCAAGAATGTCTGCTTCCAGAGATTCCAGGGTTTGCACCTTACTGCGGGTAATCAGTTTACCGGCGGCAATCAGCACTTCACCGCTGATAGGGTTCAAAATATCCTGCTCAGCCCGTCGACCGACCAGGGCCATCAGGTCCTGTACAGACTCCATGTACATACCCTCAGGGACTTCCACCACAACGCCATCTCCCATGACGCGGGCCTGGCAGGCAAGACGGGAGTTATTTTTAGTTGTGGTAATCCGGCCCAGGCGGCGTTTTTCAACATCGGTCATGGGGGTTAACTGCTCCTGGCCTGCGGTCACGTGAACAAGACAGGTCGCACAAAGTCCCCGGCCTTTACAGGCCATGATCACATCTAGCTTATTGGCCAGTAAGGCTTCCAGCAAATTGGCCTCTGTTTTAATACTGACATGATCGTTAAGGGGCTGTAAGGTTACCTGTTTCATGCGTGTTGTCTCCTTCTGGTTTTAAATGTGGCTAAGGTTCGCCGGAGTGTCCTGAAGCAAGCACTGTTGAATGGCCTGAAAGGCGTCGTACAAAGCTGAGTCAGAGGATGCCATCGCCAGCAGATCTTTTTGCTCAAGAGACGCGCGCTGGGCTTGATCTGAGTAAGGAATATAGCGAGGCAAAAGATAAGGCTTCAGCTCAGATTGCACGTAAGCAGAAAAAACGTCCAGCTCTGAACGCGGAACCGTGGGCTGATTAAGGACGATGCCCTTCAACGGGGGCTCAGGCCAGGCCAGGCGAAGTGCATCAAGAGCTGTGGAAAGACTGCGATAAGCAAGGGGCTCAGCAGGTAATACCAACAGCAAAACGGAACGGGTCCGAAAAGATACCGGCATGTCTTGCAGAATCCATCCAAGGGATGCTTCCAGAAGCCAGGTTTTGTCCTTGTCGGCCTGAACTTGCGCCACCCAATCGTCAGGCAAATCAGAAGCACGTGGTGTGTCGTGCGAAACGTAATCTTGCTGACGCCTTAAAATGGGTTCAAGCAGACGTGTGGGGGTTTTGCGAGATTGTAGCCAGGCAAGATTACGCGCACAAAAGCTCAGGCCAGCCCCCCCTTTGTGGCTGCTCAGCAGCCAGATAGGTTTCATATAAGAACGCCTTGTTTTACACGCTCTTGTACGGCCTGAATAATACGCTGACAGGTTCGGCGGTAATCAGGCTCGTTACATGTCTGCCCATGCATTTGCGCCAGCTGCAGAGCCGCGTTTTCATGAAATATTTCTGGGAGCAGAAGCGCTGGATAGTCACGCTGCAGGGTTTTCAACAGACTTTGCTGGAGGGCGCTTTGAGATTCAAAGCGTACGGCCAGAACACCCAGCAGGCTCGGGCGCTTCGGCATACTGGATATGAAGTGCACGCTCCGGGCCAGGTCGTCAAGACAGGCAGGATCAAGGCGAAGATTCAGAAGCATGGCGTCGGCAAGCGGCAAGCAGTTCCGTGCGCTAGGGTATCTGAGGGCAGGAAGATTCAGCAACACCCAGTCTGGATTAAAGTTTTTCTGACATTGCTGTATGATGCCCAAAAGGGTGTCTGGGTCTGACCGGGGCGAAGTAACATAGGCCAGATTATCGTCAGCACAATGATGCAATTGGCCCGGGGCTGGATTTACAAGACCGAGCAGCAAACAAAGGCTTTGATGTTCCGAAAGGTCAACCAATAAAACGCGCTCTCCCATGCTCTGTAAGTGCTGCGACAGTTCAAAAGAAAGTGTGGATTTCGCTGAACCGCCAGACACACTGGTTATGGCGAGGGATTTGGGTCTTTTGGCGTGAACTGAAGGAAGCTCTGCTTCTGATCTGATATTTTTTACCCGGGCTTCTTCGGGTGACAACGTATTTTTACTGACTGGCTGTTGTTGAGTGAGAAGTTGTTGGATTCGCTGGTGCTGGCGATAAAGTATAAAACCCAGGCCCGCAAGAGCCAGGAGAAAAATACTCAGAATAAGAGGTAGAATTACATCAGGGATAAGCATAGAATTATTATACGGGTAAGGCATGAGTCTGAGTCAACGGGGGCAACTCAAGAAACACCTAAAATGTTAAGAAAAACATCAAGAAATGCTAAGCAAAAAACTTCACGAAAAAATCAGTCCTCAGTATATTATTGAGGATATTATAGGCAGTGGCAGCTACGGAACTGTTTTTAGCGGAAAACAACGTCAAAGCGGTAGAGCGGTTGCTATCAAAGTATTTTTGACGGGTCAGAAACTTTCTGACAACTGTCTAAACGAAATCAAACTGCTTTTTCGCCTGAAACATGATCACATCGTCACAGCTCTTGACTTTTTCTTTGCTTCAGGCTGCTATGCCATTGTCTTTGAGTTTATGAACGAGGGCGATCTGCGTCAGTTGATGCAGCATGGGCCCCTGGAAGAAAGCCATGTGCTAATGATTGCCTCCCAGATTGCGTCCGGACTGGACTATATCCACAATAAAGGCATTATTCACCGGGATCTCAAACCCGAAAACATTTTGATTCACCGCAACAGTCAAGAGATACGCTATAAAATTTGCGACTTTAATATCTCTCGTTTTGCTGCCAACGGCAATTTACGGGCCACAAATCAGGGCTCACCGCTTTATATGGCGCCGGAACAGTTTTATGATAATTATGATTATCGAGCTGATCTTTATGCCCTGGGCGTGATTTTATACGAATTGCTCTGCGGCAGCCCCCCTTTTGAAGGGGTTTATTTGACCCTGATGCGGGCCCATATTCAAAATACACCGGACTGGCATCCACTTGAACATATTTCAGAACACACCCAGACAATGATACAGTCTTTACTGGCCAAAGACGCGAACCAGCGTCCTCCGAACGCCAAAGCTCTGCTGGAAAATATTCACACGATATTGCAGAAAGATTTACCGCAGAGACCCCAAACGCCTGAGGCCTCTGTACAATCCAAAGCACCTACAGGACCTATTCTGACCTGGGACGCCGAAGAGAGCAGTTTTTATCTGAAATATGTCGACAGCTCACTCTGGAAACAATGCTATACCGTTATGAGCTTGCCTGAGCCGAATAAAATCGGGCAGCTTGTTGAAAAAGACTATCTCAGTTTATAATCCGTCTGAGAGAGTACGTCAATCACGTACACAGAAAGGGCAAAGCAATGAACAATAATCTCCTGCAACTGCTGAAAGTCAACGAAGGCCGACAACTTAACCCAAGCGATGCAGATTTGTTCGTGCGCTATTACACTGGCATACCCCAGCGCTTAAAAGCCATGCAAAACCTGGAGCAGCAAGAAGCCGATACAATCCAGCAAGCCCAACAGCAATTTTTTGTACAGCATCCTGAGATGCTCAGTTTTGCTGGCGCCAAAGAAAAAACAATCCGTGATATGACCTACTTGTACCGCACAGCCACCATGAGCATGGTTCAGCAGGATCTCAGCCGGCTGGCCGAAAAAGCAGGCTTCATTTTTGCTATTTTTGAGCAGCTTGGTTTTCCAGAGCAAGCCATAGAAAACGCTTACGAAATACTGCGCCAGGTCTGTGCTGAACGGGTAAGCCCAGAAACATGGCAACTGGCAGAGCCTTACTTTAAGACTTTATCTGTTCTCCGTTTAAAACAGTGGCAGGATCTGCAAAACCACCAGCACGCCATTATTGAAACTGTCACAGCCCATGTTTTAAAAACGTGGCCTGGCGTCAGTGCATTAAACAGTCCCGAAGACAATCTGCGCAAAGATATGTTGAGTCTCTTTCAAGCAGTTGGCGAAAGCCTGATCAGCCAAAGCTTGACACCTGTTGAGGAGCGCAAAGCCTGGTTATACAATTTTTTTAAAACTCAGCGCTTTGATATGCAGAGCATTTTTGACACTTACCGCCAGCTCCCTGAGCTGGCTGCTCAGCACCTGCAAAGCGATACGGTAGCGGGTATGAAAATCGGTTTCGAGGCACTAAGTCGGCCTTGATTCGGGTTTAATTCCCATCAAGCGCTCCAGTTTTTCCTCCAGCGCCCCCATATTATCGACGGTATCGACAAAGTGATTTTGCTGATCCAGGTAGCATGTGGCACGAAGTAAAAGACGGTGGGGCGAATCAGACGCCAGACTCTGTTCAGGCGGAGCTTGCCATTCTTTTTCAAAGAACCGCCCCCTGCCAATAGCAACGATAGCGTCAAAAGCTTCAGCTCCCTGCATCTGATTATAAGTGGCATGCAAAAAGCGACCATTCTGAACCCAAAGCAAAGCCGTTTGTTGGTGAACCTCATCGTTGATCTGCATCAGACGGCGTTCTCCGCTGCTCAGGCACAGTTGTACAAAATCAAAGGTGTTCAACTGGGTCAGATAGCCCTCACAACCAGGGGCAGCAAGTTCAAGCAAAAACCCACTCAACTGTTCCAGCTGAATGGGTTTTTTTAAATAGCGCCAAACCTGATGGGCGTGTGAAAATCGCTGAATTTCTTCAGAAGGAAAAGCCGTCATCAGCATAACGGGGCAATGGAAAGGCTGCTGCTCCAGCCAGCGAATAAAGTCCAATCCACTCATTTGAGGCATGCTGACATCTGTAATGATTAAATCCACCCGATCCTGTTCTAAAAAAGCCTGTGCGGCTTCGGCGGAGTCCATCTCTACCACATCAAAGCCCTGAAAACGCAGATGGGTTTTCATCAATACCCGGATCAGAATATCATCATCGATGACCATTACGCGCTTGACAGGTGCGTCAGGTTGATGAACAGAATTTGAAAGCAAAGCCTGGGCCTCATCCTGATGCTGAGCAGCGCTCAGCAACAAGCTTTGAAATGGCTGCTTGATCGTATGTTCAAAATGTTCTGGAAAAGGATTCTCCGAAAACAGACCATTTTTAATTTGAAGCGCAGCTTCAAAAGCATTTACACCCGTCAAGAGCGTCTGTTGTGTCCGCAGATCATTCAGCACCGCGTGCCGCACTTCACCACCCTGCAACACAAGAGTGACTTCATGCTGCTGGCGTTTGTCTTTGATAGTGACACATCGGGGCACTTTGTCGAGCAAAAGCATTTGTAACAGGTCAGACAAGCTGAGGCCTTTAAACTTACCTGACAGACCCAGCTGAAGATGCGCCTGCAAGGCCCTGGAAAAAGTCATCAGATTCAATGGTTTCTGAAAAACTGCCTGAATCCCGGTGGCATCAAGCATGGGTTGAACTGCTCGCAAGCCCATGCCCGTCACCAGAACGGCCTGGGTACGGGGCGCATATTTTTTGGCGAGCAAAATCAACTCCAGGCCGCTAAGCCCTTTTAAAGAAAGCTCACAAACCAGGATATCAATATGTTGGGCGCGCAGGCATTTCCAGGCCATTGCCTCATCGGTAAAGGTCATGACATCAAAACCGGCCTGACGCAAGAGGGGAAGCGCCTGCTCCAGGAGACTTACATCCTCGTCAATCCATAAAACAGTGGCTTTTCGCGCCATCTTGTCCTTCAATTCTCTTTGGTTTTTATGCGTCGGAGCATTGAGTTCAGGGCTTATTGTAGCATGCCACCCGGCTTAAAATCTGGAGTATAATAATGTGCAATGCCAACAAACAAATCGCTTCACCATACGCTTTCAACCATTGCAGTAGCTGCGCGTAAGCTGCCTGTACAGCTGGCAATGGAACCCGTCGATATTCCACGCCGCTTTGCCCAGGCCGAAGGGCAAATACAGGGACAGTTGGTTCAGATGCACTCACAGCGCTGGCAGAACGATTTCGTCGACCATTTAACTCTGGCTCTGTTGTACAATGCAAGCGACGAACTCCTCTCTGTCACCTTATCAGTCATTCCAAAAGCCCAAATACCACTGCCCATTCTGGGACTGGACTATGTCGGTTTTCGAGGCATCCTTTCACTGGTGGCACTGGATCTTTGCCCTGTTGACAGAGATTTCTGGCATCACCATGCGGCACATCACCAGCAAGCACTGCAAAAATCAGCCCGGACACACCTGATTCAGCGCAAAATCCCAGACTTTACACACGGAAGCTTTTCGCCAAATGCTGTCTTTGCTGCCGCCCGCAGCGAGCAGTTTGATCTGGCCCAAAGCCTTGCCGAAAGTCTTCTGAGCACTTATCCGCAGCTTTATCGTGAAGCACTCGGAGAGGTCCCTACTGATGGTACGGCAAGCATTCAAAACTGGAAGCAGGCCATGCGCCAGAATAAAAAAGAACACAGCGCCCTGTCCCAGATCTTCGGAGAAGCCTTTACCCAGGATTATCTGTACAACTTTTTGTTTACGCTCTGAACCGTGCTTCAGTCGTTTACCGGCTGATCTTCACTGAGTTCCAGTAAGACCCCACCCGTCGCTTTAGGGTGAATAAAGGCCACCCGCTTGTTATTGGCCCCCGGCCGGGGCGCTTTGTCGATTAGCTGCACGCCGGCGGCGTCAAGTTCCTGCAGCAGTTCAGGCAGGTTTTCGACCTTGAGGCAGATATGGTGAATGCCCGGCCCGCGCTTGACCAGAAATTTGGCGATCGGGCTTTCGTCTGAACTGGGCTCCAACAGCTCCAGATGGCACTCACCCGTATCCAGAAAGGCTACATTGACCTGCTCTGTGGGTACGGTCTCGGTTTTGAGCACGTTTAAGCCCAGCAGCTGATACAGCTTCAGGCTGGCTTGCAGGTTCTCAACAGCCACGCCAATATGATCCAGATGAAAACTATTTGCCACGGCGGGTCATCTCCCAGAGGGTATCGAGATCAGGTGGCTGAGAGCCGGGCACGCAGTTGTAAACGTCAAAATCGCTCACACCGGCATCGCGCAGCACATCCTCATCGATCAGGGCTTTGCCACTGTAGCGCGCCGGGTCTCCGGCCACCAGCTCCAGGGTGGCATCCGAAAGAATGCTGGCCTTGCGCCACATGTCGGGCGTGCCCAGACCCCAGTTGATAGTGGCCAGGCTTTCGATCATGGTTTTAGGCCAGAGCGAATACACACCGATGCCATGTTCGCGCATTTCTTCGGCCAGACCGTGGGTCAGCAGGGTCATGCCGTATTTGCTGATGGTATAGGCAATATGGTAGGGCACATGGGCCAGCTCAATCGGCGGCGACATGTTGATAATATGCCCGGACTTCTGGGCCATCATGGTCGGCAGCACGGCCTGGGCCGCGTAAAAAGGGGCGCGGGCGTTGATATCCATCATCAGGTCAAAGCGTTTGACGGGCGTGTTCATCAGGGGCTCCCACCAGAGCGCACCAGCGTTATTGATCAGGATATCAATGCGGCCAAAGGTCTCGCGGGTCTGGGCCACCATGGCCTCAATCGCCTCAATCGAACGCACGTCACAGGCGATCGGCAGTGCTTTGACGCCTTTGGCCTCGATTTCTTCGGCCACCGTATGAATGGTGCCGGGCAGCTTGGGATGGGGCTCAGTGGTTTTGCCCACCACCACAATCTGACAGCCCTCGTCAGCCAGTCTGAGCGCGATATCGCGACCAATGCCCCGGCTGCTGCCGGTAATAATGGCGACCTTGTCTTTTAAACGCATGGGATTCTCCTTTGCGGCATTTGTATCAGCATACCTGAGAGCGCAGGACGCTGACAACGTCAGCGGTTTCAGCGGGTACCCAGCTCCCAGCTGCCCTGATAGTCCAGCTGCTCCTGGGTGCGCTGGTCAATTTCAATGCCCATGGCCTGCAGCTTGAGGTGTGCCACCTGTTCGTCAATTTCATCGGGTATGGGGTACACGCGGGGCACAAAACTGCGGTGATTGAGGGCCAGATGGGCCAGCGCCAGCGCCTGGTTGGCAAAGCTCATGTCCATCACGGAGGCCGGGTGACCCTCACCACAGGCCAGATTGACCAGCCGGCCTTCGGCCAGCAGCAGCAGGTTTTTAGCGCCCAGCTGATAAGACCAGAGATAGGGGCGTAACTCCTGTTTGTGTTCAGCCATTTGTTCCAGGGCCTGCACTTCGATTTCAGAGTTGAAGTGTCCGGCGTTGCAAAGCATAGCCCCCGACTTCATCTGCTCAAAATGGGAGCGGCGAATTACGTTCAGAGCGCCGGTGGCTGTGATAAAAATATCGCCCTGGGCCGCAGCCTGCTCAATGGTCTGTACCAGAAAGCCGTCCATGGCCGCTTCAAGCGCGTGAATCGGATTGATTTCAACCACAATCACAATCGCACCCAGCCCTCTGGCTCGCATGGCAATGCCCTTGCCACACCAGCCATAACCGCAGATCACCAGCTTTTTGCCCGCCAGCAGCATATTGGTGGCCCGCATCAGGCCATCGAGGGTACTCTGCCCCGTGCCGTAGCGGTTGTCAAAAAGATATTTGCTGCGGGCGTGGTTAATCGCCAGCACGGGAAACTTCAGGATCTGTTTACGGGCCATGCTGCTCAGCCGGGCTGTGCCGGTGGTGGTTTCTTCGGTGGCCCCCAGCACGTCAGCCACCCGCCCAGGGTGCTGCTTGTGCAGCTCAGAGATCAAATCTGCGCCGCTGTCCATGATCAGCTGCGGCTGGGTTTCGAGCACCTGATCAATATGGCGGTAATAGGTCTTGTTGTCTTCATCACGATAAGCATAAACCGATACACCATCATCCAGGGCCATGGCGGCAGCCACTTCATCCTGCGTGCTGAGGGGGTTGGCGGCACACAGTGCCAGTTCGGCTCCGCCGGCCATCAGGGTGCGGGCCAGACAAGCGGTTTCAGAGGTGATGTGCAGGCAACCCGCCACGCGCAAGCCTTTTAAAGGCTGGGTTTCAGCAAAGTGCTCCCGAATCTGACGCAGCACGGGCATTTGCTGCTCCGCCCAGCGGATGCGGTTTTGCCCCAGGGTTCGGGATTCAGGTTTTTTAATATCGTAAGCCACAGTCGCACTCCTTTGCACCAACCGCTGACCGGATTTCTGTCGTCAGCAAGGCAGACCATAACAGACAGCAGGGTTCATTTGCTTTATGATAGCAGACTGTGTGCCTGAACGCAGCAGGCAAACGCAGGACTTCAAAATAGACATAAAAAAACAGGCGCTTGATGCGCCTGTTTTTTTATAAGTACCCCGTAGGGGAGTCGAACCCCTGTCGCCGCCGTGAAAGGGCGGTGTCCTAGGCCTCTAGACGAA
>JACYMC010000196.1 GCA_015272195.1 Candidatus Sericytochromatia bacterium | reverse complement strand
ACCCAGAACCGCCTCGCGTTCAATGAACATCTGCTGGATCGCTTTATTTCAAGGTTCGGTCTTGACCGAACTTCGATTAAATCCCACCCTGCCTACCCAGAGTTACGTGTTTACGGGGCCATTGCCTCATGAGTTCTGTCCGGAGTATTGAGCTTTCAAAGGGGGCCGTGTGATGCACCTGATGATGGCTGTGATTCAGCACCAGATGCCGGGCCTGCAGCCACTGCACCCAATTTGCAGGGGTGCTTTGATGGGCCCATTTGTGAAACTGATTGGTCATCACCAGAAAAAAGCTGCTGCTGGCCACAAAAACAAGCCAGGCACTGTACAGCAGCGGCGCACCCCAGAACAGGGGCAGCAGCAGACTGACCAGCGGAACGATCCAGACGCAGACATGACCAACAGTAAAGGTAAAGTTGCTGTTGCAGATGTCCTGGGGCAAAACATGATGCACACGAAACAGCTCAATGGTGGGTCCAAAGACAGGGGTCTGCGGTGAGCCATAATTGTCAAAAAACCAGTGAAACAGGCCCGAAGTAAAATCACTGGCCAGCAGACCAGCGGGCAGCAAGAGCATCAGCCAGAAGCCCTGGCCGGCTTTCCAGAGCTGCCAGGCTGGCCAGCCCATCGCCAGCAGCAACACCGGCCAGAACAAAAGCACCGCGCTTTTGATCAAGAGCAGATAAACCGGGTGTTCTTCCTCAACCCGCCGAACGTCTGTTTCAAAGTTTTCCATATTTAAAAGCTGATGCCAAAACGGACCATGCCTCCTACACTGGGTTTGGGCTGGCTCAGGTCTACGGTAGAGCTGAAGCCAATGGACATATTGTTTTTACGCCACTCCATACCGGCATAAGCGCCATAAGCATTGGGTTCATCAATCAAAGGGCTGTTGACCAGTCCGGCGGGATTAACATAGCCACCGAGCATAAAGTCAGTGCGGGATTCCTGACCCCGGGCCACCAAATCGTTGTCGCCGTGACGACGGAAGGTCACCCCGGCCATGGCCGTGGTGGGCAGCTCAATATTGCTCGGCAGCGTAATGCCAGCCACGGACGTTTTGCCCTGCAGCTGGTGAATGCCCAGATAAGAGCCAGGAACCAGACCGGCATGCAGCGCGCCGGTGGTCTGGGTGCCCTCGGCATTGGTGCCTTTCCAGCCCAGCTCCACAATGCCGCCCATGGCCCCGTCACCCCCAGGGCTCTGGGCTTCATGGGGCTGGTAAAAGCTGTGGGGGTTGGCCTGCGACATGCCCGGCCGTGGAAAGAGCAGGGTCAGTCCGGCGTGGGGACCGTTCTCAAAGGGAGTCTGCAGGCGCAGCACGCCGTCGGCTTCGACCTGTACGCCTTTAACAATTTCGTAGCCATCCGAGCTGAGGGCCCGGCTGAGGGTGGTCATCATGCGCATGGGATCATACTGATTGTACTGTACAACGTACTCCAGCGCTGAGCCAGACGCTTTGATGGGCCCGGCATTGACCTCCACCGTTCCCGTGCCGCTGGGGTCGCCGAAGTAGACATGGGCCCGGTTGGGCTGGACCGTAGCCAGAGCCTTGAGTTCGTGCACATCGTCTATCTTGACCGAAATAGGCAGACCGTTATAGCTGGTGCGAATCTCAGCGGTCATGCGGGAAGCGTCAGAAGTGGGCACCAGATGCAGAGCCGCCCCCTGGGCCAGGCCTGAAATGCCGGTGGCTTTGACCAGAAAGCCCTCCATCTGCTCAATGTCTACTTCAATATTCTGGCCACCCACCTCGGCATTGATGCCCACACCCGTGATCTCATCAATGATCAGATCGCCGCGCTGGGTATCCAGACTGACCTGGGCCGTGCCGCCCTGAATGCTGACGCGCGCGTCTTTGTTGGCCAGATTCACGTCCAGGCCTTCGCCCCGGAAGGTGTAATAGCCCTGGCCATCCTGGCTGAAGCTGAGTTTCTGGCCGCCGCCAAGACGCAGGTTAAGGTCGTCCTGCTGGAGCTGGATTTCACCGCCGCTGGGAATCTGTAAAAAGGCTTCACGCAAGAAGGTCCCGTCTTCAGAGAGTCCCAGATGCAGGCGCACCTGATCGCCTTTCTGGGTGCGGATCATGGCGTTCAGACCCTGCACCTGGGCGTCCAGACCGCCCACCAGCAGGTCGGCGCTGCTGATCTGCCCGTCGCTGTGTTTGTTGAGGATCAGGTCAAGGTTTTCAACTTTGGCGTTCAGCTCCTGCTCCAGCTGGGCAATCACCTCTGCTGATTCAATGTGCAGGCTGAGCTGCTGGTCGTTGTGCAGCAGCTGGCCGCCGTGCACGTTCAGATTCAGGTTCTGGGTCTGCAGCTGCCCCTGCTCAAAGCGCAGGTCGAGCAGATTGCCCTCCTGCTGGTAATGACCCTGGAAGTTCTGTACGGCCAGATTCAGGTTCTCGTTGCTGAAGGTGTTGTTGCCATCCAGACGGATCTGGGCCGTATCGATGCTGCCGTCGGGCCGGGTCTGCAGCTGCAGCTGGCGGATGCTCTCCAGCTGCAGTTGCTGGCCCTGGCTGTCGAGGTTCAGGTTCTGGCCGTTAAACTGCAGCTGGTGGCCGCCGTCGGCCAGGGCATTGACGTCGAGGGCAAAGTTTTGCAGACCAAAGTTGAGCGCGGCCTGCTGGCCCTGATACTGTACCGATTCGCCGCTGAAGTGCAGCTGGCTGAGGGCGCCATCTTCGCCAAAGGCTGCGTTAAGCTGACTGCCGGCCAGATCCAGCTGGCCTTCGTGGTTGCTAAGCTGCAGATAGTCTGCGCCGGCCTGAATGCTGCTGAGCTGCTGATTGGCAAAGCCCAGCTCCAGCGCGCCGCCGCTCAGACTGGCCTGACCAAAAGCGCCCGTAAAATCACCGCTGCTGAGGCTGCCGCTGGCGTTCTGCAGCTGGCCTTCATGGTAATTGAGGTTCAGGTCCACGCCGTTGAGCTGCAGCTGCTCAGCACCCTGGGCAAAGTTCAGTTGTTCTGAAGTAGCCTGCGCCTGCTGCAGCTGGCCTTCGTGATAGTTGAGCTTGAGGGTGCTGAGCCCTTCGGTCTGCAGCTGGCCCCAGTCGCCGCTCAGATTAAGACCGCCGTTGCTGGCCTGAATCTGTTCCAGCTGACCGGCGGCGTTGGCCTGCAGCTGCACGCTGGTGTTCTGGGCCTGCAGGCTGAGATCGCTGTTGCTGAAGTCCAGCTGCTCGACCTGGCCATTGAACTGCAGGTTGCCTTCGGGGTCATAATTCAGATTCAGCTGGCTCTGGCTGGCCTTGAGCACCTGGCTGCCGTCTTGCCACTGCACCTGATCGGCGCTGAAGCCGGCGCTCTGCAGCTGACCTGCCGGGTCAAAGGCCAGATTGAGCGCGCCCTGGCTGACGCTGCCGAGGCGCTCGCCGTCGCTGTAGCTGAGCTGATCGCTTTGCACATTGAGGGCTTCGATATAGCCGTCGGCGTGACGGGTCAGCTTGAGGCTGCTCTGGCCGGGGGCACTGATCTGCTGGCTGCTCTGCTGCCAGGCGATATTGTCACCGCTGAGCTGAATCAGGCCGCTGCCATCGGCGTTGTTGAGCACCTGGAGCTGGGCCTGATCGGCCAGAATCTGACTGCCGGCGTCGTGAATCTGTAATCCATTGCCCTGCAGCAGAAGCTGCTGACCTGCCTCGGACTGCACAAGCTGCAGCTGCTCAGCCAGAATCTGCTGGCTGCCCTGCAGCAGCTGCATGTTTTGGGTGCTGGCATTGAGGGTGCTGGTGCCATCCGCCGTGGTCTGGCTGATCTGGGTCTGGCCAAAGCGGCTGCCGTTGGGCAGGTCAAGACTGTCAAAGCTGCCGTTGAAGCCATTGGGGTCTGCGATAATCTGGGCGTTCTGGAGCAAAAATGTGCCGTTCTGACTGTCGATCTGTACGCTGTCAGCGGCAATCGTCGCGCTCTGCTGGCTGCGATTGAGGGTCGCATTCACCCCCTGCAAATGGGTCTGGGTGCTGCCATCATTCACAAAGAGCGCGTCCATCTGCAGGCCGTCCAGATTGGGGCCCAGGTACAGGCTGAGATTCTTTGACATCACGGTGGTGCCGTCGGTCAGCACCACAAAGCCGGGCATCTGGGCCGTGTAGTCGCCGGTGCGGCGGTTCTGCGAGAGCTGCGTACCCGCCGGGATCACAAAGCTGGTGTTGCCGTCACTGTAAGCCAGCGGAATCGGTAAAGTGATCGGAAACCAGAACGGCGGCAGGGTGTTGTCGACCTTGTCCATGACGCTGCTGTAGCCCGCCATGACCTCGCTGAAACCCTGGGTCAGATCCGGGGCAGGGGTGGCGGCCTGCGCCGACAGCCAGGCCGCCACGCGGTTGGCTTCGGCCGGCAGTTGCGGGCGCGCGGGCAGATCAGGCGTATCGGGCAGGCTCGGCAGGTTCAGATCAGGCGCGCGCAGATTGCTCAGTGCCTCGCCGGGACGGGCCTGGCTCAGGCTGGCCACGGTATTTTGCAGATCGCCCAGCAGCTGCGGCGGCAGATCCCGCGTGCTGGCGAGCGCAGCATCCACCATTTTGAGGGCATCGCCAATCAGGGGCAGCTCCGTTTCGATGTATCCAGCATTGGGGTCCTGATGCTGGGGGTGCAGGTTCTGAAGCCCGCGGGCCATTTCCAGCTGGCGGCGCAACAGCTCATCGCGCAGGCTCATCAAAAGTAAGGTTTCTTTGCTCAGGCTGTCGGGCAGACGTTCTTGCTGGCGCAGACGCATCACAAAGGCATCGGCCTCATCGCGCGCCAGACCAGGCTCACCGTCAAAGCCAATCAGCTCAGTGTCCAGATGCAGGGGTGCGAGCGGCACATCACTGTGCTGCTGGACCAGGGACACACTCAGGGTATCGAGATCCTGGCGGATTTGTCCGTGCAGCAAATCATGCTGCTGCAGGCCACGCTGAAGTTGAGCAAGCGCTTCGCGCTGCTGAACGAGGGGGCCGCTGCTGAGGGCCTGCTCCAGGGCCTGCAATTGCTGATTCAGCTGGCCGCGCTGGGCCACGGGCAGGCTGCGCAGGCCGAGCTGGGTCTGAATGCTTTGTTGCAGGCTGCTCAGGTCGGGTGGGTTGTCAAACAGAGCCAGGCTTTGGCTGGCGGAACCGCCGGGCAGGGGCTGTGTGGCAGCAGCAGCATCAAGGACTGCCGGCGTTTGGGGCAGGGACTGATCCACCGTGCCCAAAGGGACCGGTGCAACGGGATCACCGACAGACGGCCGCAGAGGCTGAAGCGGGGACGGAAATGAAGAGCCAGAAACCTGAACCATTTTGATGCGCTCACTTGCTGCAGGATGCTGCTTTATTATAGCGCCGGTTTCAGAAATTCTTTAGTCTTTTTAGGAAGTATTTTGAGATTTGGCGCTTGAATCAGACGCCGCCGCTGGGATCCTGACCATCAAACCAGCGTTCAGCGATGCCGGTCAGTTTGTCAGAAACAAAATCCCGTGCGCCCGTGGCGCGGTAAGCCGTATCGGCCAGAGCAAAAGCCGCAGCACCAAAGATCAGGCCCGCTGTACCCATGCCAAAGGCATTGGAGCCGGCAAGCAGCTTGACGCCCAGGCTGGCACCGCCAGCGGCCACCATGGTACCAACAGTACCGCCGAGAAGATCAGCGCCGACATTGCCGCCGGCACGGGCCAGATTGATATCACCCTGTGAGAGGTGAATGCCGTTACGAATCAGTGAGATACCGCCCGCTACCAGACCGCCCTTGGCTGCTGTGCGCAGCATGGTGGAGCCGGTCAGCCCCAGCGCAGAGGCGGGTTTGTCTTTAAGCATGCTCATCTGCATCTGGGTGGTGGCTGTCTTGGCCACCATACGCCCGATCAGCAGGGATTTCACGCCAATTTCAACCGTATCCAGGGTGATATCTTTGGCGTGCTGTGGCGACTGGGTCGCAGTCGGCACGTTGGCCAGATACATCCCGGGCGAGGTAAAGCCGTAGGGATTAAAGCTGGTAGGCATTGAAATTGGCATACGCAGAATCCTTTAAATCATTCTTTAAGCGGTTCTTAATTTTTATATCGCGCAGGCTTAATCAGATCTGAATCAAAAAGATTATGCTAAGGTTAAAAGCAGGAAAAAGTTAAAATAAGATTTTAAAGGGGTAGTGCAGTGGAAGTCATGATAACCGAGGCCGGAGGGTCGCGTTGTAGTGGTGAATGAAATTCCAGATGGCCGCTTTGTGGTGTTCGATTTTTTTCGAGAAAGACAGCGTCTTGCGAACCAATCGGGAAATTCTCTGACGAAAAGTATTGTTGAGACGCTCAATATAACACGTTTTGCCCGTTTCTTTTCCGACCGCTTTGTAACGTTTAGAGGGCAAGACTTTAGCGTAAGCATCCCAGAAATCCGAATGAATGAAGGCACATTGCCGATAGACCGGTGGCAAGGAGTCCCACAGCTCCTGAGCGGTTTCCGCCGACCGATCTCCCATCGCGCAGCCCACGATCTCGCGGGTGTCTTCATCCTGCGCCAGCCAAATCCAGACCTTTTGCTTCTTGGAGCCCACAAATGACCACATTTCATCCATCTGCACCCTCAAGCGCCCTTTTTTTTGGGGGTGACGTCCACCTGCTGTGGGACCTCGGCATATTTGCGTTTGACGTAGTCCTGCAGCCAGCTTTCGGAAATTTGCAGGGCGCGGCAGATGCCGGCCAGCGAGAGCTTTTCGAGCAGCAAGCGATCAACGATTTCCCGTTTTTCGGCCGAAATGAAGATCTTGTCCGGGTCCTCGACGAACTGACGCCGGCAATCCTTGCAGAGTCGGCTCTGTTTCCCGTTGTGGATGTGGCCGTTTTTGACGGTATTGGTGGATTGGCAACTCGGACACAGGAACATGGGACACCTCCAGGTTTTTCCCATCACAACCCATCATGACTTCCACTGCACTACCTTTAAAGGATATGATGAGGCAACTCAAAAAAGCAGCGTGCCCCGGTCAGGGGACCGGGGCCAGAAAACCAGACGTTAGCACATCTAACGGGCTAAAATCATGCGTTTATTGCCTCTTGTAGTTTGGTGTTGCGTTCTTTGACACGGTGTTTCATGCTACCGGATTTCTATAACAAACAGATAACAAAAACGTTTTTTTTGATTAAAAACTGATCATTTATCTGTTTTTTAACCTCAGGCGGTCTGCCTGAAGCCCAGAATTTCGCCTATTCGTTTTCAGGCCGTGCATCAGCGTCAATCCAACCGTCAGCCGCAATCTGCAGCGTCAGCAGAATAGGCTGGCAGCACACCTGGCAATCCTCCACATATTGCTGGCTGCGCAGAGAACAATCCACCAGAATATCGATCCATTCCCAGCAGTAAGGACATTGCACGGCTTTGCTTTCTAATCCCAGCATACAAAACCTTCTTTTTTGCTTCAGGTATAGGGATTGCCAAACCCTGGTGTCAAGGGGCGAGGGTTTGCGCCTGCCACTGGCTGAAGGCATCCGCCAGCGCCTGGGGTAAGGCGGCCAGATCAGAAATCAGGTGAACGGGCTTGTGCTGCAGAATGGGGTTGTCAGCACACAGGGCATGCAGACGGGGATTGGTGGTAACCAGGCCATCGAGGCCGCCTTTGACCATCCAGTCACGCAGAAAAATACTGCCCGACTCCACAAAGGCAAACAAGGCCTTATCGCTGCGGGCCGCGTACCAGCCACACTCCCAGGCACAGTCGCGCCCAAAGGCATCAAAGAGCACCAGTCCCATATCTGAAGCCTGCATCATGTCCACGCACTGCTGATAAACATGCAGCGGAAAGCTGATGTGGTTGAGTTGATCGGGCACAATCTCCTGGGGCAGATAGACTTGAAAATCCGCTACCGGAAAATGTTCGGCCAGAAAGGCGTTATTGGGGGCGTTGCTGATGCTTGCTGAAAGATAGATTTTGAGCATATTCTGTTCCCGCTTAGTTGTTTTCTGTCTGAAAGACGATTTGCAGCCAGTCCTGCGGCTTCTGAAACACGTTCAGGCTCTGGGCCAGCTCGTCCTGGGGCAAACCCAGCAAATGGCGCTCCTGGTCAAAAAAAGCACCGGGCGTGCCGCCCAGACTGAGCCAGCGCACCAGCTCGGACCAGAGCCGGCCAGCCTGCTGGAGCCTGATTTTACGCTCAGCCAGAAAGCGAGGTTTGAGACCGCTCAAACTGGTGTCTGGCTGATAACTGGCAGCCAGCCAGGCTTCCCGGGTTTGTTTGTCATATAAACCCCAGAAGTAAAAACACCAGGCCTGCCGGAAAAACCGCAGAGCATGGCTCAGGGGCAGCCCCTGACGGGTGCGGGTTCGGTCTTCCAGCCACTGGGCCGCCAGCTGCTGGGCCAGCATCTGTTCAAGGGGCAATGGCGTCGGGAACACCTGACCTTCCAGACGAAAGCCGTGCAGCTGAAAGCTTTTACAGGTGATTTCGCCCCGACGGGTACGCACACCCGGCAGCTCAGGCAATAAGACAGGGGCATTCAGTGCACAGGCGCTGAGGGCACTCTGCAAGTCTTCTGCCCGCAGCGCCACAGGCACTTTGCCCAGCAGCAGCGGCTGCACGGCGCTGTGTTGCCGCAACTCACGCCAGCGCTGTTCCAACAGGGCAGGCTGCCACTGGCGCTGGCTGATAACCGTACCCGCCGCAGACACAGCATACGGGTGGTTGGGAAAACCCGAGGCCATAAATTGCTCCTGCGCCTGATACTCAGGGTGTAAATCCTGTGCCAGCAAAGCGGTCTGCGCATGCTGGCGAAAACTTTCAAACTCACGCTGGGGCCAGTGCAGGTCCTGCAGAAGTACCTGAAGCAATTGCAGTGCCTGCGGCCACTCCTGGGGACGAACCTGCCACTGAAAAAAACAGGCTTCTGGCTGCACTTCGCTGTGCCAGCTCAGCTCCGGTTTCCAGGCCCCCTTGCCTCCTGCTGCATGGTGTTGCAAGAGCTTGTGTCGCAGATGCTGCAGCACAGCCCAGGTGGTTCCAGGTACACGATCATGGGCCGCACCACTGGCAAACCAAAGACCGATCTGCAGACGATCAACCGGGGCCTGCGGTATCAGCCAGGCACTCTGCTCAGGACCCAGATGAAGGCGCTGCAGATCTTTATAATAAGCAGTCGCAGGCGCTGACGTTTTGGGTGTGGGTGCAAAACCCAGTTTGGAAAGGCTTTTGCGGTAATCAGGCAGCTGACGCAAAGGCACATGCGGTGAACAGGCACTCAGCAAAACCAGATGCTCGGCATTCAGATAAAGATCCAGCAAATGCTGAAAAGATTCCAAACTGAGCTGCTGAAGTCGCTGGCGGCCGTGCCCCCAGCCAGAGAGCATTTCATCAACAGCCACAAACAGGGGCGTGTTGTCAGCGGCACTCTCCTGCAGCACACTTTCAATGGCGGCTTTGAGCCTGCGAGGCGTCAGATAATGCTGACGCAGACTGGCCAGCCACTCGATCAGGGCCTGTTTATGGCTGGCCAGTTCAGCGGCCTGGTGGCTGTGCAGACACAGCTGCAGCAGACTGGCACGCTGCCAGGGCAGCCACTGGCTTTCAAGACAATGCAAATGCATACCGGCCGGCCGATCTGACCAGGCCTGTGCCAGCCAGGCCCGCAAAACAGGCCCCAGAATCCAGTGCGGGTGATCCCGCCCCGGCAGGGCCAGGCCGGCATAGACCCAGACCCCTTCAGTCGGCAGGACCAGATGTTCTTCGCGCAGCTGGGGCTGTTGCAGCGGCAGGGCTTCAGGCAGGGTAAGGCTGTGCTGCTTCCGCTGCAGCAGCGGGCGCAGGCGTTCGAGCACCTGATGCAAGGGCTGGTGGTCCTGAATGCGCAGATAGAGCGGTGCCGCTGCAAAAGACTGCTCATAGGTACTCATCAGATCTTCCTGATTCCAATGCTGCAGAATCTCAGGATGTCCGAGTGGCGGCCGGTCATAAGCACTGCCGGCAAAAGCCCGCTGCTGCAAACGCTGTTGCAGCAACTGGGGCAGGGCGTCCTGATGCCAGCGCTGTTCCTGCAGCAGACCCTGACGCAAAGGCTCCAGGGGTGTCAGAGCAGCACTCAGGTCGAGGAGTTGTAACCAGTGTTCGTCAAGTTCACGTCGGTATTCCGGGCTGGCAATAAAATGCAGCCGGGCCCAGTCAGGTGTGAGGGTCAGACGGGGCCGCCAGGTGCTGCTGTACTGGTTTTGAAAGGCTTTAAACAGAGCATAGACTTCGCCGGGCTGACCATCGGCATAACCCAACCGAAAGCTGCAGGTTACCTCCAGGGGCTGACGCTCGGCACTGCGCTGATAGAGCAGGGTGTACTGGGGGCCCAGCGGCACCCGGTGGCGCTCAATGATTCTGGGCATATTCAGTGAACCGGGGCAATCCGCGGACTCTCAGTCTGCTGGGTTTTGAGCAGACGTTTACGCGTACCGCTCAGAGCCAGGCGCATCAGGGGACGGGGCAGCAGGCGGCCGGTCAGGGTCAGCCAGTGCATGGCCTGGCCGGGAATGGTCAGAGCTTTGCCCTGCGCAAAGCCCGCCAGGGCTTCGCGGGCGCATTGCTCAGCGCTCAGCAGCAGCCAGGGAGGCAGCCCTTCGCTGAGATGGGTATTGCCGGCCACCTCTGAAAACTCAGTGGCCACGGGGCCTGGGCAGACCTGGCTGACGACCACGCCGGTGCCCTTGAGCTCCAGGCGCAAGGCCTCGCTGAAGGCGGTCACATAGTGTTTGGTGGCGGCGTATACACTCATGCCGGGCATAAAAAAGAAACCCAGCCCGGAGCTGACGTTGAGAATGCCCCCGCGCCCGAGGGCGATCATCGGGGCCGCCAGTTTATGGGTCAGGTAGGTCAGACCCTGAATATTGAGCTTCAGCATGCGCTCGGTTTTGTCCCAGCTGGCGGTTTCAAACAGGCCATAATCGCCCATGCCCGCATTGTTGATCAGAATATCCACCGCCCCAACCTCGCGTGAAATATAGTGCAGCAGATGATCAATGGCGGTCTGGTCTGAAAGATCACAGGGGTAAATGTACACGGCCACCTGGGGGTAGCGCTGCAGCAGCTCCCGCTTCAGGTTTTCGAGTTCGTTTTCGCGGCGGGCCACCAGAATCAGGCTTTTAGCACCCGCTTCGGCCAGCATACCGGCCATGGCCCGGCCAATGCCGGCTGAGGCCCCCGTCAATAAAATCCGTTGGTTCTCAAAAGCGACTTTCATGGTTTACCCCTCCGCAGACTTTTGGCATTCAGTGTACCGCATTCTGTGCAGCCATAAAAAAGAACCGGTTCTGCCCGAACCGGTTCAAAGGTATTCAGGGGAAGTTTTACGAACAGCCGCTGGTGGCGCCGCAGTTGAGGCACTTATAGCAGGCGCCGTTGCGCACCATGGCGGCCGAACCGCAGGTCATACAGGGCGGGGCATCAGAGCTGTTCTGAAACGAAAAGCTCTTTTGCTGCGAGTCCAGAATCACCTGCTTGCCGTTCAGCATGCTGCTGCCGTTGCCGCCGGGGCTCTGCACCGGTCCGGATTTCACTTCAATTTTTTTTTTTGTTTCGACCGCTGCGTCCGTGCTGGTGTGCACGGACTGGGCTTCTTCAGCGGGCAAAAAGCGCAGCGCCAGCCAGCGGAAGATGTAGTCCATGATCGATTTGGCAAAGGGAATCTCTTTATTGCCCGTAAAACCAGAGGGCTCAAAACGGGTGTGCGAGAACTTGTCGACCAGAACTTTTACGGGCACGCCGTACTGCAGCGCCAGCGAAACAGTGGTGGCAAAAGAGTCCATCAGACCTGAAATCACGCTGCCTTCTTTGGCCATGGTGATGAAGATCTCACCAGGGCTGCCGTCTTCATAGGTGCCGACGGTGACATAGCCTTCGTGTCCGGCGATGCTGAACTTATGGGTCAGGGCATGGCGCTCGCTGGGCAGGCGACGGCGCTGGGGGCCACCGCTGACAGCAGCTTCTTTTTTCTCTTCGCCACCTTTGGAAGTACTCAGGGGCTGGGTGCGTTTGCTGCCGTCGCGGTAAATGGCCACGGCCTTAACACCCAGCTTCCATGCTTCAACATAGGCGTTGAAGATGTCCTCCACGCTGACCTCTGCCGGCATGTTGACGGTTTTGGAGATCGCCCCGGTGATAAAGGGCTGTACAGCCCCCATCATGCGGATATGACCCATATAGTGAATCGAGCGGCTGCCTTTGAGCGGTTTAAAGGCGCAGTCAAAGACCGGCAGATGCTCTTCGCGCAGTTCGGGAGCCCCTTCAATGGTTTCGTTTTCATTGAGGTATTCCAGAATGGCGCTGATTTCCTCTTCGCTGTAGCCGAGATTTTCGAGGGCCAGGGGCACGGTCTGGTTGACAATTTTCATGCTGCCGCCGCCAACCAGGCGCTTGTATTTGATCAGGGCAATATCCGGTTCCACACCGGTGGTATCGCAGTCCATCAAAAAGGCGATAGTGCCAGTGGGCGCCAGTACGGTGACCTGGGCATTGCGGTAGCCATGGGATTCGCCACTGGCCAGGGCTTTGTCCCAGCTCTTCTGAGCGGCCACGCTGACGGCCTGGTGCTGGGGCTGAACCTGCACGTCCTTCATGCTCTCGCGGTGCATGCGGATCACTTCCAGCATATGCTCCCGGTTGGGCTCATAGCCGGCAAAGGGGCCAACCACAGCCGCGATTTCTGAAGAAACGGCATAGGCTTCGCCGGTCATCAGGGCGGTGATGGCGGCAGCGTAGTGGCGGCCGGTGTCACCGTCATAGGGCAAACCCTGGGCCATCAGCAGCGCACCGAGGTTACCGTAACCCAGACCCAGGGTGCGGTAGCGGTGGCTGTTGGCTTCAATGGCTGGCGTGGGGTAAGAGGCCTTGTCGACCACAATTTCCTGGGCGGTGATCAGCACACGCACAGTGTGGCGAAAAGCTTCAACATCAAAAGTGCCGTTATCGTAGTACTTCATCAGGTTGATAGAAGCCAGGTTGCAGGCCGTATCGTCCAGGTACATGTACTCGGAGCAGGGGTTGGAGGCATTGATGCGGCCAGAGGCTTTGGAAGTGTGCCAGCGGTTGATGGTGGTATCGTACTGCATGCCGGGGTCACCGCAGATCCAGGTGCCTTCAGAGATGCGCATCAGCATTTCGCGGGCGCTGTAGGTTTCAACAATGCTGCCATCGGTCACAGCGCGGGTGTGCCATTCACGATCTTCGACAGCAGCCTGCATAAACTCATCGGTCACACGCACAGAGTGATTGGCGTTCTGGAAATAAATGGAGTCATAGGCGCCACCGGGAACATTGAAACCGCCGTCATAGCCGGCTTCAATCAGGGCCCAGGCTTTCTTTTCTTCGCTGGCTTTGCAGTCAATAAACTCCACCACGTCAGGGTGATCAATGTTCAGAATGACCATTTTGGCGGCCCGGCGGGTTTTGCCGCCGGACTTGATCACACCGGCGAAAGAGTCATAGCCGCGCATAAAGGAGACCGGGCCGGAGGCACTGCCGCCACCAGAAAGGGGCTCTTTGGAGGAGCGCAGGCTGGAGAGGTTGGTGCCGGTACCGGAGCCCCATTTAAAGAGCATGCCTTCAGTTTTGGCCAGGGTCAGAATCGATTCCATATTGTCTTCGACAGAGTTGATAAAACAGGCCGAGCACTGGGGCTTGGGCTCACAGCCCACGTTGAACCAGACCGGGCTGTTAAAGGCGGCCCGCTGATTCACCAGAATCGAGACCAGTTCAGCATGAAAGGTTTTGCCGTCTTCAAAGCTGGCAAAGTATCCCTGCTCCATACCCCAGCGGGAAATGGTATCGGCCACGCGACCAATCAGCTGACGCACGCTGGATTCACGCTCCGGGCTGCCCAGCTGGCCGTGAAAGTACTTGGAAACCACCACATTGGTAGCCTGCTGGGACCAGCTGGTGGGGACCTCTACATCTTTCTGTTCAAAGATGACCTCGCCTTTTTCGTTGCCAATGGTGGCGTTGCGCAGCTCCCATTTCAGCTCATCAAAAGGGTGCATGCCGGGGGTCGAATAATACGGTGAAAACACCATGCCCTGCTCAGAAAAATGAAAGGGAATATCCTGCGCCTGTAAAGGATCTGCGGATTTTTTGAGATCGATGCTGGCCATCTAAAACTCCTCAATTAGAATATATCAAGATAAAAAAACGGCTATTGTGTCGTTTTAACCGATTTTTTGGGTGTGTAAAATCGCTTTACACCCTGCTTTCGGGGTGGAGTTCATTGTAACCCAAAACACATCTGCCATCAATCGCTAAAAGAGATGAATTTTATGCTTTTTAATATTCAAAGAAATCAGCCTTTAATCAGATTAAAAAATCAATATGTTTTTACTGGAAGTTATTAATTTGTTTTTTTAAATAAAAATAGCTTATTATACCGGTTTTTGTTTTTCTTCAATTGCGCTATCAGCTTTCAAGAAAAAAACCAATAAATCAGACAAAATTATCGGTTTTTTATGCTGTCTAATATTGTATGATCTGACAGATCTGCGTTAAATACGCTTTTTCAGCTGATTATTCAATTTCTGATTCAACTGGGGTGATATCATAATTGGGGCGCGGGCGCAGGCGCTCTACCAGCCACATCAATGCCAGACCCGCTTCAAAGAGGATCAATAATGTGGTGCCCAGCAGAATCTGACTCATCACATCAGCGGGTGTCAGCACAGCAGCGATAATAAAACTGATAATGACCACATAACGGCGCTGCTGGCGCAGGGGCTGGCTGTGCAGAATACCCACAAAAGCCATCAGCAGCATCACCACGGGCACCTGAAAAATCAGGCCGGTACTGAAAATCATCAGAGAGGCAAAGCCAATATAGCGGTCAATCGAAAGCATGGGCTGAATACCCGCTGGCGTAAAGCCCACCAGAAACTTGATGCCGATTGGCAAAAAGACATAATAGGCCAGGGCCGCGCCGGCAATAAACAGCGCGTAGCTGATCAGAATCATCGGCACAAGGGCCCAGCGCTGCCGACGGCTCAGGGCCGGCCCCACAAACCAGAGCAGCTCACGCAAAGCCACCGGCACGCCCAGAAAGAGCCCCAGCAGAATCGAGAGCCGCATCACGGCGATAAAGCCCTCAGCAGGCGAGACAATCACAAAGTTCACATTGCCCGCTTTGGCCATCAACAGGTCGAGCATGGGCTGGTGATACCAGAAGCCCACGCCGGCACCGATCAGCAGACCCAGCACTGAAAACACCAGCGCCCGACGCAGCTCAGAGAGATGCTCGACAAAACTCATTTCTTTTTCGGAGCTGCTGTGTGCCGGCTCTGTCATGGGTTCTCCCATTGCCGCAGGGCTTCATGCACCAGCATGGCCGCAGCGGTGGCTACATTGAGTGAGTCCACCGCACCGCTCATGGGAATACGGATCCGCTGCTGGCACAGGGCCAGCAGCTCCGGGCTGAGACCCTGGCCTTCATGCCCCAGGGCCAGAATCATTTTTTCAGGGGCTTGCCAGCGCAGGCTGCTGACGCTTGCATCCAGACAGGTACCCACCAGCTGCCAGCCATCGGCCTGCCACCGGGCCAGCGCATCCAGGGTAAGGGACTGAACCGGCAGGCGCAGGGCTGAGCCCATAGAGCCCCGCAGCACCTTGGGCTGAAAGGGGTCCGGCGCATCGCCCAGAGTCAAAATACCGCGCCAACCCATGGCATCAGCCAGGCGCAGCAGGGCCCCAAAATTGCCCGGATCCTGCAGGCTTTCGGTCAGCAACCAGCCCCTTCGCCGGTTTTTGTCTTCGGCAGGCTGTTTAAGAGCCAGCACCCCCAGGGCTTTGGGAGCCGAGGGCTGCTGGGCGGCGTAGCTCATCAGTTCTTCGGGCAGAGTATAGTATTCGGCGGCCTGCAGGCTACGGGCTGCTGGGGTGTCTGCGATGTCTGGCAGACAAAAAAGCTGGTGCAGGCGATAGCCAGCAGCCTGGGCTTCCTGCAACAGACCCAGACCGGCCAGCACAAATTCACCGCTGGCCAGACGGGCTTTTCTTTGCCCCAGAGCCCTTAAATGCTTTATCTTAGTATTGGATCGACTTGTAATCAACATTGAGCAGTATTGTACCGCGTCGTATGTCTAAACAGATATGGATTTGGCTGGGCCTGGCCGCTGTGGTGGCGGGCCTGGGCTGGTATTTTTTAATCTTTGAGCGTCTGGGGGCCCCTGTCTACCTGCTGGGGCTGCTGACAGCCCTGCCCCTGGCCGGTCTGGCCTGGCGCCTGCAAAAACAGGGCCGCACCCGCCTGCAGGCCCTGTTTGACGCGGATATTCTGCCGCGCCTGGGTCTGCAGAGCGCCCGCACCGCGGGAGCCGGTCGCTGGGGCCTGAGCCTGCTGGTGCTGGCGCTTTTCTGCGTGGCGCTGGCCCGGCCCCAGGGCGGCCCGGTGCTGAGCCGTACGGCCAGCCAGGGCCTGGATATTCTGGTGGCCTTTGATATCTCCAGTAGCATGCAGGCAGCCGATACCCCGCCCAGCCGGCTGGAGGCCTCCCGCCAGGCCCTGCGCCACTGGCTGACACAGATCAGCGGAGACCGCATCGGTTTGATGGTCTTTGCCGGTAAGGCCTTTCCGCTGGCGCCCTTTACCCATGACACCGACGCCCTCAGCATGCTGCTCGAAGAAGTGCAGCCCGATTTGCTGGATTCACACAGCACCAATCTCGAAGAAGCCCTGAAGCTGGCGCGCCAGCGCTTTGCGCAACGCCGATCAGGTGAGCAGAGCGGTCAGATTCTGGTGATCTTCAGTGATGGCGAAAACCAGCTGGGCGATTATGATACTGCTGCCAAAGCCCTGGCTGCTGACGGCGTGGTGATCTTTACCGTGGGCACGGGCACGCCCCAGGGGGCAAGGATTCCGGAGCGCACCATCTGGGGCGGTATGGCTTATAAAACCTGGCAGGGCCAGGAGGTCATCTCCCAACTCGACAGCCGCATTCTCAAAAAAATTGCCGGCTACAGTCCCCAGGGAGCCTATCTGACCATCGACGATGTTGGCGGTTTGCCCCAGCAAATCGATCGCCTGCGTGGCACCCTGGCCACCACAGCCAGTGGCGAAACCGAGCTGCGCCAGTTTGAGGAGCGCTACCAGGCCTGGCTTCTGGTGGCCTTGTTATTGCTGGCGCTGGAGCGCAGCTGGCCGCTGTGGCAGCCGGGTCTGCAACGCTGGCTGGCCCGCCGCCGGCAGCGTCTGTTTCCGCGCTTACTGCAGCAGCTGCTGCGCCAGCGGGCCGCCGTGCTGCTACTGCCCCTGTTTCTGGGGGCCTGGAACTGGCCCTGGCAGGATCTCTGGCACGGCTGGCGGGGCGAGCAGGCCTACCGCCAGGATGATTTGGATGCCGCCCGTGAAGAGTATCATAAAGGGCTCGAAATCAATCCCGAAGACCCGGTGCTACAATACAACCAGGGCAACAGCCAGTACCGCGCGGGAGATTATGACGCCGCCATTGAAGCCTACCGTCGCAGCGCTGAATCGCCCCAGGCCACGCCCGAGCAGCAGGCCCAGGCCCTGTATAATCTGGGCAACAGCCATTACCGCCGGGGGCAGAAGAACCCGGCCCAGGCCCGCGAGGCCTGGCAACAGGCCATTGAGGCATATCAAAAAGCCCTCGAAAAAAACCGTCAGGACACCCAGGCCCTCGAAAACCTCAACCACGTGCAGGAGCAACTGCAGCAGCTGCCCCCGCCGGAAGGGGGCAATCAGCCAGAAGATCAGCCTTCTCAGCCCCCCAACCAGCAAGATAACAATGGGGGTGAGCAGAACCCTGACCAACAGCCTTCACCCCAGCCGGGTGACGGGGGCGATCAGAGTTCTCAGCTGCCAGAGAAGGCCGAAAACAGTCCCCTCGACGGCATGTTCTCCGATCAGGAGATTCAACAGTATCTGGAGCAGCTCAAACAGCAGGAGCAGCAGGACCGCGGGCGCGGCTTTCAGCGCCGGCCCGGCCAGAACGGCCATGACCCCTTTGAGATGGACGACTGGCTCAAGGACAGCCAGACCAAAGACTGGTAGTTTGACGCGGTCAGCAGGCATCTGAATCTTTCAGTGATTCAGAATGAACCGTTCTTCGCACTCCCTGAGTAGACTTGAGGGGATCGGCTGAAGTTTTTTTACACATGAAAGGGTCTCCTTGAGGCGATGGATTCAATAACCACAAAG
>JACYMC010000068.1 GCA_015272195.1 Candidatus Sericytochromatia bacterium | reverse complement strand
TTGTAGTAACCTCTTTGACACTGGAGCAGACAACACCCAGAGATCTTTACGAGCAAGTCTACTGTGCCCGCGGGGACATGGAAAACCGGATCAAAGAGCAGAAGCACGACCTCGCTGCGGGACGAACGTCAGCGCATCTGTTTCGGGCCAACCAGCTTCGGCTCTGGTTTTCAGGGCTGGCGTATGTTCTGATGCAAGCGATTCGCCGGCTCGGATTGACGGGCACAAAGCTCGCCAAAGCACAGGCCGGAACAATTCGGCTCAAGCTGTTGAAGGTAGCGGCGCGCGTCCTGCATGTCGGTGGGCACCTGATCTGTCAATTGGCGAGCGCGTGCCCCTTTCGTTCTCTGTGGGGACAGGTTCTGAAGCGATTGCGAATACCGTGAGCCTGAGCCCCTTCACCAAGATCTCAATCGCCTGAAACCAGGTTATCTTTGGCCTGTCGTCTTTCACCCAGCGAACGAACAAAGACAATGAATCAAGCGTGAAACGGCCTGTTCAGAGGCTACCGAGTTCAGTAAAAACTCCCGAAATATACCCTACGCCCTATGTGAGCGCACCCTTGTGAGAAATGCGGGTTAAATCCTCTCAATCAGCAGATTCTGAAAGAAACGGCTGCGGCCCGCCAGCAAGGCCTGAGTCAGGAGTTGTTTTACCCCATCAGCACCCGTGACCGGGCCATTCCCGCCCGGCTGGCCGGCGCCCTGGGTGAGCAGGCCCGCTCTGCCCGGCAGGACCCGGAACAGGCCTGGCGCGGTCAGTTGCGCCTGACCTTTCGCGGCAGTGCCGGCCAGGGCTTTGGCGTCTTTTTGACCCACGGCGTCAGCCTGCACCTCTTTGGCGAGGCCAATGATTCGGTGGGCAAATCCATGTCGGGCGGCCAGATTGTGATTTCACCACACCCGGAAGCCCGCTTTGCGGCCGCTGAGCAGAGCATTCTGGGCAATTGTGCCCTGTATGGTGCCACCGGCGGCAGGCTGTACGCCCAGGGCCGGGCCGGCGATCGCTTTGCCGTGCGCAACAGCGGGGCCACTGCGGTGGTCGAAGGGGCCGGTCTGCACTGCTGTGAATACATGACCCAGGGCCTGGTGCTGGTGCTGGGCCCGGTGTCAGATAACGCCGGGGCCGGCATGACCGGCGGCGTGCTGTTTTTGTATGGCGATCAGGCCGCGCAGGTCAACCCGGCCTTTTTGCAGGAAGTCCCCCTCAACCGGGCCAATGAATCCGAGCTCAAAGCCTTGCTGGACGACTATCTGCAGGCCACGGGCAGTGCCCGCGCCCGCGCCATTCTGGCCGACTGGGCAGAGCACCGCCAGCTCTTTCACCGTTTTGTGCCTTTAAAGCAGGCCCAGACCGAGCTGGCCGGTACGGCGGCGCCAGAGGCACAGATCACTGAAAAGGTGCGCTGAAACCGTCAGGGCAATTGCTGACGGGTCTGGGCGACCTTGCCCTGGGCTTCCTGACGCAGGCTGCGCTGCACGTTGGCAATCTGATCTTCCAGGGCTGCTTTGTCGCGGCTGTAGCTCTGATTCAGGCTGTTGAGCGCAGCCTGGGTGCTGTCGCGCCGCTGGGTCAGCGGCGCTTCGGGCCCAACGGTGGCTGTTTGATGGGCCAGGGCCCGCTCGTAGGCCGTGGCTTTGGGTTTGACCTCAGGATGGCTGTCGGGGCGGGGGCTCGCCAGGGTCTGCTGCAAATCCTGCTCCAGACCGGCCACGCGGCCTTCGGCCTGACCAAAGCGGCTGCGGGCCGCTTCTTCGCTGCTGCTGGCCTCTGCCAGACTGCGCTGGGCGCCGCCAATTTCACGCCGGTAACGGCTCTGATCGCTTTCGGCACTGCGCCGGTGCTCGTTGATGCTGCGCACATTGCGATCCTTGCGCTCTTTGTACTGGTTCAACGCCAGGCGATCAATTGGATCCAGATTGTAAAACAGCAGGCTCAGCTGATCAATATCCCGCGTAAAGGCCAGCCGCGTGTTCACGGTTTCGAGACTGTCTTCGCGATCGCGCAGATCGTTGCGTTCGCGGCCCAGACGCGAAAGCTGGCGCTCCAGATCGCTGATGCGGCCTTCGTTGCGGTATTGTCTGCTGTCAGCAAAAGGATCCTTGCCGTAAGGATCAGAGCCGATGCTGTTGCTGCTGCTGAAAGGGTCCTTACCATAAGGGTCATTGCTGCTGCCGCCGCCGCTGCTGGGCCGCCGGGGTTTGCTGCGCTCGATATCCAGTTCGGTTTCGGTCTGCCGGTAATCGCGCTCCAGCTCCCGGCGCTGGCTGCTGACCTGCGAGAGGGTTAAGGTGGTGTAACTCTGAATCTGAATGTACATGCTCTGGTTCTCAGACTCCAGCTGACGGGCCTGGGCCAGACGGTTTTCGGCACTGGTGGGCAGTCGCTCCAGTTCATTGACCCGGCTCTGGGCCTGCACCCGGTTTTCGGTCGCCCGGCTGAGCTGGGTGCGCAACTGGTCACGCTGACCACGGGCTTCATCCAGCTGGCCTTCCAGCTGATGCACACCCGGCATGCGGGCTTCACGCAGCTGGTAAGCCGCCGTGCTGACGGCCTGGGCTTCGCGCCGGTCAGCCGTCTGCCAGGCCGAGAGGGCCGCATCGCGCTGCTGGGTGGGCGCTTTAAGATCGTTCTGCCACTGGCTGGTGCGCTCCGATAACTGGCCGCGTAAATCGCTGACCCGGCTGGACTCCTGGCCTGAGAGGGTGCTCAGATCGCCAATCAGACCGGTCATACGGGTCTTGACGCTGCCGGGCTTGAGCAGATCCACCTGGGCCTGGGCCGGTTCGGTGCGGCGATAGTCCTGGTGCAGCTGATCGAGTACCCGCCCGGCCAGGGCCGTGTCGACATGGCGCTCCTGGCCTGCATCCCGTGCAATAGCGTAAGCGGCCTCCACTCTGGCGGCCGTGGGCTGGGCCAGATAGCTCTCGGCGTCACGCAGTTTGACCGCGGCAGTGGTCTGATCCACGTCATCGCCGAGATAGGTCACTTTGTTGGTGGCATCCACTAAAAAGGCCCCTTTGCCCGAGAGGGCCTGGGCCACCTTGTCGTCAATGGCCAGGGGGGTTTTGCCCAGATCCTGTCTGGCTTTGGGGTCACGGTCCAGTTCTGACACCAGCACTTTTTTGTTTTCGCTTAAAAAGCTGTCTTCCACGCTCAGGGCGTGCACGCTGGCCTTGCCGTCGGCATTGACCACCACCAGCTCGGCCCCTTCTGTCTGCTGGGCTTTTGTCAGCGCCGCTTCAACGCTGAGATCGCTGGCCAGGGGCTTTTTGCTGGCCTGGATGGGATTGCTGGCATCCCAGAATCCGGTGTCGTGTGAGCCTATTTTGATATCGCCGTCGGGCATGGGTGCACTCCTCAGGTTAAATTCAGGTAAAGTCCTGTCTGTTTATCTGGCCTCAGCCGCGGAAACTTGTCTGATTTTGCGCAAAAAAGCAATTTTTTTTTTGCACCGGTGTATCAAAATCGCTAATCCGCCCCCCTCTAATCACACGGCCGGGGCCAGATCAGGGGAAACCGGCGTGGGTCGACAATCATTTCAGCGGCCTGATCAGCCTCGGGGCAGCTCTGCTCGCGCAGGCTGATCAGCCGGGCCTCAGTGCCATTAAACCCCCAGACGGCATAGCTGCCACAGCCACCGGCCCCCCGGTCTTTGCTGTAGACACTGAGTTCCTGATGCTGCCCGTCAAACTCAGCCAGTCCCACCACTTCCTGCTGAACATAGTGCTTGCCCTGGTGAACCATCGGCAGCTGAAGCAGGCGGCTCAGGCCTTTGTCTTTGTGGTAGAGCATGTAGATCAGCACGGGCTGATAGGCCCCGGCATCTACCTGCACTTCGACCAGATGCCAGCCCGCACTCAGGGCAAAAAACTGCAGGCCGCTGAATCTCTTCTCTGGCAGGCCGCTTGCCTGAAACTGTTCTTCATAGGCTGCCGGCCATTTCAGCCGCTCAAACCAGGCCGCCCGCTCCTCGGCTGCCGTCTGAGCGGGCGCAGGCGTGGGTGTCTGAGTTGGCGCAGGTGTCTGACCCGGCTGGGCCTGCAGCGGTCCTGTGGCCAGCGCCAGACAGAGCAGACCGGCAAGACAAGCGCTAAAACGCGGCATAAAGCGTGATCCCCGTGCTTTCAATGGTGTTTCAGAGCTGTCTTTTGAGCCGTTTTGACTCTGGCCTGCGTTTAACATAGCACAGCGCAGGCCAGGCACCAAATCAGCGCGGGGCGTTCAGCAAAGCCTGAAAATCCGGCTGCAGGTTCAGCTCAGGCAGCAGCTCCCCTTCAGGACCGGTGTGGGCCAGCAGCCAGAGGGGCAAGGTGGCAATCACGCCCTGGCCCTGCACGGCGTTGAGGGCGTAGAGCTTGTCTGAAATGGCGTTCCAGACCGGCAGCATGGCCTGAGGCTGCTGGCGCAGCTGCAGGCCCTCCAGCAGGGTATCAGCGGCCATCTGGCAGGCAAAGACCTGGCTCTCGGCCTGGGGTCTGGGCCGCCAGGTAAAATAGCCAAAGCCCCGGCAAATGGCCGGGCGCACCGGGTAGACGCTGCAGCGGTCGTCAATTAAAAAGGGGCAGCGCTTGCAGCCAAAGGCCGGCAGGGGCAAATCGCTTTCAGGGCGTTCAATCCGGGCCTGCTCCTGCAAAAACAGATCCAGCTGCTGGCGGTGCATGGCCTCGTTCTGGCGCAGCACGGTCTGACGCACTTCGTCTGGGGCCTTATCGCGCAGATAGGTATAGATATGCTTCCACTCCAGCGCGCTGGTGCGCGGCAGGCCAGAGTCGACGCAGCAATTGCTGCAGCCCGACTGGCAGGGAATATACGGATAGACCTCTTTGACGAGGTAGACCATAAAGTCGATCAGATAATAGATGTCGCGGGGATCTTCGCTCTGACCAACCCGGTCAGCCTTGCTCAGAAAGGTCGCCGCCCGCTGCAGCCCCGCTTGCAGGGCCTCCAGAGAAGACATGATGACTCACTCCCGAAATAATGGCTAAAGCATACCAGAAAAGCACCTGCACCGGGGGCCGGTAAAAGACCGTATCCACCATGCCGTGCACCATCAGCACCCAGAGGGCCAGCAGCGCCCCGGCCAGCAGCAGACGGGCCTCGCGGCTCTGTGGCTGGCTGTCACAGAGCACCTGCCAGACCCGGCGGGCGTGGGCCAGCAGCAGACCCACAAAGAGCAGCAGCCCGCCAATGCCCATTTCAACCCAGACCTCCAGCGGTACGTTATACGTTGAGAGGGCCTTAAAACCCGTGGCCATATAGTAGGTGTACACAGCCTGAAAGACCTTGTTGCCCATGCCAATGCCGGTCCAGCCATAGTCGCGCAGAATCGCAATGCTGCTCATCCAGACATTCACCCGGAAATTATTGGACGAATGCTCACGCCCGCGGAACAAAGAGCTGACCCGCTCGCTCAAAGCCGGATTCAGTACAAACAGGGCGATCAGGCCGCCCAGCGCCAGCAGCACACCCAGCGCCAGCAGCACTTTGCCCTGGCGCCGTGAAAGCAGATGCCCGCCATCGATGCGCAGCCAGAGCAGCAGACCCAGCGGGGCCCCGGCCGCCAGAGCAATCCAGGCCCCCCGCGAATAGGTAAAGTAAATGCAGAGCAGCTGCACGACTAAGAGGGGCACAAAACAGAGTTTGTGCCAGAGACGGGGCAAAGTCAGCATCAAAAAGGCACTCAGGGCAAAGGTAGGCAATAAATAGCCCGCCAGCAGATTGGGGTTGCCCAGAAAAGAGTACACGCGGGTCAGGGTATACTGGGCCGTGGGATCGTCCCACAAAGCCAGCGGCGGCACCTTGATATGCCACTGGTACAAGCCATACAGGCTGACGATCACCGCCGCCAGCAGCATGACCTGCAGCGAGAGACGCACCTGCTTTAAACTGCGCAGATTGACCAGCAGGGCCAGATAAGCCAGAAAATAGCTGATGGTTTTGGTATAACCCATCAAAGAGAGCCTGGCAAAGGGTGAAAAGCCGGTCGCCACCAGGCCCCAGGCCACAAATAAAAACACCCAGACAAAGAGCCGGCCAAAGGGCTGGCTTTCGTGTGGGTGCAGCAGCAGGCGCACAAAGGTCAGGCCGGCAGCGGCCAGCATCAGAATGCCGTTCTGGCCGGAGCTGGCAAAGGGCAGGCTGAAAATCAGCAGCAGGGTCATCAGCAGGGCCAGTGAAGGCAGCCAGGCTGCCGTGCGGCTGTGGCGGACGGCGGGTGCCAGCGCCTGCTGCAGCCGCTGCCAGGGTTTGAGCACCAGGCCCAGCACGCGGCTGTGCTGGAGCGCAGCCTGCATACGCTGATCGTCGGCGAGATAAGGTGGCATCGGCTTACTGGGCTGCAAAATCAACCTGCATAATCGAGCCGTTGAAGCGGTAGCCAAAGGCATCCAGCTCCACCGAGTTGCCAATTTTGAGGTGGTGGCCGTCGGCCACAATGCCTTCATCGGTCACCTGTGCGCCCAGGCTAAAGGTCAGATCCACATCCCGTACTTCGGGACTGGTGGGGTCATCGATCACCACGGGCTGGTTATTGCTTCCCAGAAAGACGCTTTTGCGCTGCCAGTGCTTGATTTTGGTGACCTTGACAGGCTTATAGCGCTGGTTGCGAATGGTCAGATAGACCTGTTCGCCTTCTTTGAGCACGCTGGTATCCAGCACGCGGGCGCCGCGCACGGCCACAATTACCGAGGCTTCACCGCGGGCCTGGATTTTTTTCTCCAGCGGGGACTGGCCCAGAAAGACCCATAGCAAGCCGCTGAGCATGGCCAGCAGAATAATCCCAAACGAGAGGTCGATAATATTCAGGCGCCCCCAGAGGCGGCCGTGATCGTCGATCAAATTATTCAGCATGGGGTGCTTCCTTTCGCTGCATCTGTTGCAGGGTTTCTTGCATTTCAGCCGGGGTGGTGGTGCTGCAGCCGTAGCGGCGGATCACAATGCTGGCCGCCAGATTGGCCAGCTGCATGGCTTCGATCCAGTCACAGCCAGAGCCGGCCGCCAGAGCCAGGGTGGCCACCACCGTATCACCGGCCCCGGTCACATCAAACACGGCCGCCCGGTTCAGGGCCGGCACGCTGGCATTGGGCCCCTGAATCTGAAACAGGCTCATGCCCTCATCACCGCGTGTGATCAGCAGGGCCTCCGCCCCGGTTTCGGCCAGCAGGGTTTCGCCGGCACGGGCCAGGGTGGCCTCATCGTGAATGCGGTAACCCAGGTTGTTTTCGGCTTCGGGCTTATTGGGCGTCAGCAGGCTGGCGCCATGAAACAGGCGCAGATCTTCCTGAGAGTCCACAATCCAGATTTTGTCATGACTTTTAACGGCAGCACGCACGGTTTCAATCAGTTCCGGCACCACCACACCCTGGCCATAGTCAGACACAATCACCACGTCCGCAAGGGCCACCTGGGCTTCAATCGCCGCATTGAGTGTGGCCAGGGTCTCAGGGTTGAGCGGCCCACGCGGCAGACGGTCAAGGCGCAGCACCTGCTGCATGACCGACTGGCGGCTCTGGGCCGAGATGCGGGTTTTGGTGGTGGTGGGCACTTCGCCCACAGCCAGCACGCCGCTGGTTTCAACCCCGGCCTGCTGCAGCAGCTGTACCAGATCGCTGCCAGCACTGTCACGCCCGGTCACGCCCATGGCAGTGGTCTGGGCGCCGAGTTTGGCCAGGTTATAAATCGTGTTGGCCGCACCACCGGGGGTCAGGTGACGCAAGCGCTCTTCAACAATCGGCACCGGGGCCTCGCGGGAGATGCGCTCCACGTCGCCTTCGATATGCTCATCCAGAATCAAATCGCCAATCACCAGCACGCGGGGCTGTTGCAGACGCGCCAGCGCAGCGGCCATGGTGTCAAAAAAGGTCTTCATGGCTTGTGTGTTTAATCCAGTTCTTTCAGGTGTTCAAGTCTTAACTCGCGCTTCAGCTCAGCGTTATACGCTTTGACCAGGTCTTCGGCTTCGCGGCGCTCCAGAATATGGCCACTGAAGTCAAACATATTGGTGGCAAAGTACTCGCCGGCAATCACGGCAGCAATCCCCGTCACAATCATGCCCAGCCCCACAAAGACAGAGCCTTCAAAGCGCACGATGTCAGTCATCACAATGCCCCCGGCCCCCGCGAGGACAAGACCGCCAATGCTGATACTGTTGCCGATCAGCTGGGTGGTGGTGATCTCACGCAGACGCGCGTTTTCACCAATCATTTTCAGCAGGGTCTGGTCATCAATTTTTTCGTTGATGCCCCGGATAATCTGCCACTCCTGGCGCACCTGCTGAATGCGCAGACGCTGCAGTTTATACTTTTGAATGCGGGTTTCTTCGGGGCTCAGATTCTGAACCTCCGTAAAAGGGAAGGGCATGCTCTGGGTCGACTGGGCCAGGGTCCAGCGCGAAGCTGAAGCGTCAGCAGCCGGGGTTTCGGCAGCCACAGCGCTGGCCTGCCCCAGCATCAGCGCGCTGAGACCCACAGCCAGCAGCTGCCGCATCAGGGCCCTCATGCTTCGACCGCGGCCAGGCTCTGGCGCAGCTGGGCTTCAATAAAGTCGTCGATTTCGCCGTCCATCACGCCGCTGACATTGGCGGTTTCGTGCTGGGTGCGGTGGTCTTTGACCATTTTGTAGGGATGAAAGACATAAGAGCGAATCTGGCTGCCAAAATTGGCGTCATCATAGCCCCCGCGAATGTCCTGCATTTTTTGCTGCTGGGCCAGACGCTCGCGCTCGTACAGCTTGGCCTTGAGAATCTTCATGGCCGTTTCTTTGTTGGAGAGCTGGGAGCGCTCACTCTGACAGGAGACCACAATGCCGCTAGGCAAATGGGTAATGCGCACTGCGGTTTCGACCTTGTTGACGTTCTGGCCGCCGGCGCCACCGGCGCGGAAGGTGTCAATCTTGAGATCCACCGGGTTGATATCCACCGAAATGCGGTCATCCAGCACCGGGGTGACGTCGAGGGCCACAAAAGAGGTCTGGCGCTTGCCGTTGGCGTTGAAGGGTGAAATACGCACCAGGCGGTGCACGCCTTTTTCGGCCTGCAGCAGGCCGTAGGCATAGGGGCCCGTGGCAATAAAGGTCGCACTTTTGATGCCCGCCTCATCGCCGTCAGAAACCGAAATCAGCTCCAGTTTGAACTTGCGGTGTTCACACCAGCGGGTATACATACGCAGCAGCATCTCGGCCCAGTCCTGGGCATCGGTGCCGCCAGCACCGGCGTTGAGGGTCACAATGGCGGGGGCGCGGTCGTATTCGCCGCCCAGCAGGCGCTGCACCTCCCACTGGTCCATTTCTTTGGCCACGGCCTCAATATCTGCGGCCAGCTCGGCCAGCATATCGGCGTCGTCTTCAGCGCGGGCCATCTCCAGCAGCTCGCCGCTGTCGCCCAGCACCTGCTGCCAGCGCTGAAACATCTCGCGGTCAGCGCTCAGGGTGTTGAGTTCCTGGGTAATGCTGGCGGCGCGGTCGGCGTCGTTCCAGAATTCAGGTTGCTGGGTATCCAGCTCCAGGCTTTCGATCTGGCGATCTAACTCAGCAAGGTCAAAGTGACCTCCTGATGTTTTGATGGCGCGTCTGCAGCGCCTCCAGCCGGGTGCTGATCGTCTGAAAATCCATAGCGTGTACCTCGTTGCCTGAAAATCTTGTGCCCATTATAGCGGATTCTCTAAAGGTCCGTGTTTAAACTACAGGCTGATGGGCTTCTGCAGGCAGCGTCACCCGCACCAGCAGGCCGCCCCAGTCGGGGTCCTGATCCAGCGAAAGCTGGCCACCGTAAGAGCTGACAATTTCCAGGGCAATCGACAGGCCAAAGCCATGCCCCGGCTTGCTCTGATCCAGCCGGCTGCCACGTTCCAGCAAATAGCTACGCAGCTCCGGCGGGCAGCCGGGACCGTCATCGGCAATCTCCAGCACCAGACCGGCCGTTGCACGGCTCTCAACCCTGACCCGATGCTGCGCCCATTTAAAAGCGTTGTCCAGCAGGTTGCCCAGCAACTCCAGCATATCCTGGCGATCCCCTTTGAAAACATGCCCCGGCGGAATCTGGCACAGCACCTCCAGATTTTTGTGGGCATAACTTTGCTGCATGAGCTTCAACAGAAAGGGGATTTCTTCGCCGAGCTGAATCTGCTGGGCGTTGGGAGCCAGACCGGCCAGCTGGCCTCTGCGCAACTCATGTTCAATCAGCTCCTGAATCCGCTGCAGCTGAGCGCTCAGCGCATCACGGGTTTCAGGGGGCAGGACAGGCTGGTTTTCGAGGCTGCGCAGGCTCTGGTGCATCAGGGTCAGGGGTTTTTTAAGCGCATGCGACAAATTGGCCAGAGCGTTGCGTGAGCGGGTCAGGCGCTGATCCAGCAGACGCAGCAGGTGATTAAAGGCTTGAATCAGGGGCTGGATTTCCACTGGGACCCTTTCTGAAATCTGCTGACGCTTATTCTGGCTCAGCTCGGTCAGCTCTGTCTGCACCTGTCTTAAAGGCTGCAGTGAACGCTGCAGCACCCGCGACTGCAGCCACAGCATCAATAAAAACAACACAAAAGAGAGGACGCCATAAAAAACACTGACATAAAACATGGGGGCCTTTAAAAAGCTTAAATCCTCGGCCACAGTAATCTGTAGGATATAAGGCCCCTTTTGCTGGCTTTCACTGTATACCAGCAGCTTCTGCTGCTGAGGTCCGGTCCACCTGGCCACCTGGCTTTGGCCGGGATTCAGTGCCGGCAGGGGTAAATCTGTTTGCCAGAGAGAGCGCGAGTACAGATCAATTCCCTGCGCATGCAGGCGGTAATAATGTCCCGAAAAAGGGCGTTCAAATGTGGGGTTGACCTTCTGGGCGTCGAGCACCGGCAGCCCCTCGCCTGAAAAACGCAGCGCCCGGCTCAGGCTTTCGACATCGTGACGCAAGCGCGAGACCACATAAAGATCGGCACTTTTATCGAGGGCCATCACCGCCACAAACCACTGCACAAAAAAAACCAGCAGCAGACTCAAACCCAGAAAGCGACTCAATCGCTTTTGCAAGGAGCCCATCGCTGCGCTTTCAGGCATGGTCTGGCGATGGCGGGACAAACAGGTAACCCTGCCCCCGGCGGGTCTGAATATACGCCGGGCCTATTTTCTGACGCAAGCGCCGAATATACACTTCAACCACATTGCTGGCGATATCCTGATCCAGATCATACAGCTGCTCCTGTAAGCGCTCTTTGGAAACCAGCTGCCCGGTGTGCAGCATCAGATAGTGCAAGAGACGGTACTCGCTGCCGGTCAAAGCCACAGCTCTGCCCGCGCAGACCACACTCTGGGTGTTTTCATCGAGCAGGAGCTCCCCCCGTTTGAGCAGGGCGCTGCTTTCCTGATGGGCCTGGCGCAAGAGGGCCTGAATCCGGGCCTGCAGTTCTTCGGTATAAAAGGGTTTGCCCATATAGTCATCGGCCCCGGCCTTGAGACCGTCGACGCGCTCATACCATTGGTCACGACCCGTCAGAATCAGCACCGGCACGCTGACACCCTGCTGGCGCCAGCGGCGCAGCAGACTCAGACCATCGCCATCGGGCAGCCCCAGATCCAGAATAATCAGCTCATATTCAAACAGAGGCAGGAGCGAAGCCGCATCCTGGCCGTTGTGGGCATGGTCAACGGCATAACCAGCCGCCGACAGCTCCTGCTGTAAGCGTGAGGCCAAATCGTGATCGTCTTCAACTAAAAGAATGCGCATAAGCCTCCAATCATCATAACAGGCGCTGTGCGCCAGATGCACACAACAGCCACAGAGGGCGCCGGGTGCCCGGCGCCCTCTGTGGCTGTTCTGAATCCTTCACGATAAGGTCTGACGTTTAATCATCATCATCATGATCATCGTCATGATCTTCAGACTTGTACTGACCGGCAGCCCCTTCAGGCTCTGCGGCGCCCGTATTAACATCAACAGACGCTCCAGATGGGCTATCTGCTGAGGCCTGGCTGCGGATTTCGCTGTGGCGAATCTGTCCGCCCACATGGGCCGTCTGGGCCATGATACCGGTTGTGCCCAGCGACAGGACCGCCAGAACGGGCATCAGCCAGCGTGTGGCTTCAGGTTTTTTGTATAACACAAACCACCCGGCCAGGGCCGTAAGCCCCAGGGCTTCGACCGCCAGCATGGCGATTTTGGCCAGGTCTTCATGGGTTTCAATCAGGCTTTCGAGCACGCCGGGCAAGCGCTCGACCAGATCTTCAGCGCCTTCGCCGCTGAAGTAAACCGGCACAGCGCTGATCGCGCCGACAATAAACAGAGCCAGGGCGACATAGACCACAGGGGTCTGTTTTTTCAGCCAGCCATAAAGCAGGATCGGAAGACCCAGCAGGGTGCAAAAAACGGGAACGTGATTCAGTAAAAGATGGATCTGAGCTGTGCTCATCATATGCGTTTCCTTTCTGATGGGGAATGATGACCCCTTATGCTGAGCATAGATCAGAAAGCTGAAACGAATGTGAACGCGATCAGGCTGCGCTCGATGCGCTCTGAAGCTGTTTGGACATGCTGGCAATCTCTTTATCAAAGAGATAGAGGCCTTGCTGCTCCACCTTGATCAGCTTGATTTTGTCCAGAATACTCTGAAACAGACGCTCTTCTTCGTTTTGCTCCAGGGCAAAGTACTGCAAAAAACCAAAGGTAGAAAAGTCACCGGCTTCAAAAGCCGCTTTCAGGAGCTGGTTGATCTCTTTGGTGATTTTGCACTCGTGGGCATAAATCTGCTCAAAAACATCGCTGACGGTGCCAAAGGTATGGGGCGGCTGCTCAATGGCACCGATCACGGCATAGCCACCAGCGTCGTTGATATAGTCAAAAAACTTTTCCATATGCAGGCGCTCTTCGTCGGCCTGCTGGCGCAGAAAGGTGCCGCAGCCGTCGAGGCCGTGTGAGTGGCACCAGGAGCTCATCTGCAGATAAAGATTAGCAGAGAAAAATTCCAGGCTGAGCTGGTGATTGAGTTGGTCGGTCAGTTCTTGGCTTAACATCGCTAAAGTCCTTTTGCTAATTTAAATCAACGCTGGCAGGATAAGCTCAAGTGCACAAAAAGCCAGCCTTTATACGTTAACACGCGCCCAGGAACGCTGGCCAGCTGGCCGAAATATGCAACCCTTTCTTTCAGGACCTGGCGTTCATTTTCATTTCAGCTTGCTGTGCTAGCTTAAAGACAGTCTCACCAAACCAAAGGAGAACACCATGTTCACATCAAAACTGAAACCCTACCGTCCATTACTCTCCCTGATGCTCCTGCTCAGCCTGAGCACCCCGGCCTGGGCCGACAATCCCCCGACCAACGTACCAGCAGGCCAGCATACCCAGGCACTGCAGCGCGCCATGAAGGCCTACGCCGGTCAGATCATTGGCCTGGAGCACAAGCAGCGCCAGGGCAACACCTATTACGAAATCACCCTCTTAAGCCCCCAGGGCCATCGCTTTAAGCTGATGTATGACGCACAGACGGGCACGCTGACAAAAAAAGAGCAGGATCCTGACGATGACGCAGCAAAACTGAAACAGGTCAACGTGATGCCGCTGGCGGATCTCCTGAAGCAAGCCGGTATCACGCGCCTGCTGGATATTGAGCTGGACAGTCACAACGGGCAGCTGCGTTATGAGGTCAAATGGCTCGATGAACAGGGCCGCAGCCAGGAAGGGCACTTTGATGCCCAGACCGGCCGCCCGCTGAAGCGTTAAATCAACTGCAGGCCAGGCTCAGCGCCCGGTCTGCAGCTGCTTCAGAATTTTGGCCAGGGCACTGCGGATCTGGCGCTCCTGATCGCAGGGCAGGCGCCAGCATTTTTCGTCACCGTCCCAGATCCGGCCATCGACCTTTTTGATGGCGTTGACGGCTTTGACGTGATACGGGAAGCGCACGGTGATGTGCTCATCTTCGGCTCCCAGCTCCAGCCGGGGGTGCTCAAAGCGGGCCTGCAGCTGACTCAGCACCAGCGGGGCAATATCCTGCCGCCGCTGGCGGGCCTCGGCCTCCAGCACCTCTGCCTCGGCAAAGAGCTGCTCCAGATGGGCAATCAGCCCCGCCACCTGACGCTGGTTGGCCTCGGTCACGTGCAGGGTCCAGGATTTGTCGTGGGCCGCGTAATCGGCTTCATCCAAGGCCTTGACCGCCGCTACCGCTTCGGGGTGGTAAGGAAAGTAGAGCAGAACGTCCTGTTCAAAGACCTTGATCTTGACCGGGCCGTCATCCTGCTCCCAGTCCTGCAGATGGTCCCAGTTCTGGGCGCTGTCAGCCTCAGACAAAGCATTCACCAAAGAAGTCGTGCATCAGGCGCATCGAGCGGCAGGCCGCCGCAGCGTTATAGATCGTGCCCAGCTCATGGTCATTGGCTTCGGGGTTGGTAAAGGCATGAAAGGCCTGACCATAGCAGTGGGTCTGCCAGTCGCCGCCGCTGGCGGCCAGCTCCTGCTGAATGGCCGCCAGATGCTCCGGCGTGGCCATGGTGTCTTTGTAGCCGTGCAACACCAGCACGCTGGCTGTGATCTGGCCTGTGGGCAGGTTATCGGGAGCCCCCAGCAGGCCATGAAAGCTGACCACGCCTTTGATATCCGCACCCGTGCGGGCCAGGTCCAGCACGCACATGCCGCCAAAGCAGAAGCCCATGGCGCCGATCTGATCGGCATTGACTTCGGGCTGTTCGCGCAGAACCGCCAGGGCCCGCTGCATGCGCTGCTGCATTGTGCTGCGGTCCTGTACAAAGGGGGTGATCAGGGCGGAGTTTTCGGCCACGCTGTGGCCCAGCACACCCTTGCCAAACATATCCAGGGCAAAGCCCACATAGCCGGCTTTGGCCAGGGCCTCGGCCTGCTCACAGGCAAAGGCGTCACGCCCGCCCCAGGCATGGGCCACCAGCACGCCGGGCTGCGGCCCGCTCTGGGCATCATCCCAGGCCAGGTGACCTTCCAGCAGGGTTTCGCCGTCGTGGTATTCAATCTTGCGGGTTTGAATGGCCATGTGTGAATGCTCCTTTTTTAAACACAATATGATGGAGTATTATACACCAGAATGCAGCCGGCGGCAGCGGCGGCCTTGTGCGCCTGCCCCGCCCCGGGTTATGCTGAAGCCATGTTTCATTCGCGACGCCTGACCGGCCCATGGATGATGGTGCTGGCGCTCAGCGCCTGTGCCCCGCTGCAGCCCCTGCCGGCAAATACACCCTACCCGCTTTACCGTCAGCAACAAGCCCAGTCTACAGACTGGTACACCCGGCTGGCGCCTGAACTGCAGGCCTATTATGCCCCGGCGCGCGGCAAACAGGGCCTGGAGCTGCTAAAGGCTTTGCAGCAGCGGGTCAGCCAGGCCGAGGTGCTGGATTATGGTGAGGCCATGGCTTATTTGTACACGGTGGCCGAAAGTGTGCCCCAGAGCCACGAAAACGCCGTGCGGGCGGCTTACTCCAATGTGCTGGTTTCGGGTGACGGCCCCAGCGGACACAAGTACCAGGAACGCGGCGACGCCAATGGCGACGGCAAAAAAGGCGACGCCATCAATTGTGAGCACACCTGGCCCCAGGCCTTTTTTGGCAAACAGGGCGCCATGCGCAGCGATCTGCACCATCTCTTTCCGACCCTCAGCACCCCCAACAGCCAGCGCGGCAGCCTGCCCCTGGGTCTGGCCAGCGAAGGCCGCATCAGCTACGCCACGGCCAGCGGCTCACGCCTGGTGTCGCGGGCCGGCCAGCGGCCGGTGTTTGAACCCTATGATGGGCACAACAGCGCGCGGGCCCTGTTCTACTTTTATCTGCGCTACCACGACCAGGCCATTCGCCAGGGCGATTACCAGGCCGCCGACTTTTTGGTGTCGCGCCTGGCCCAGTTCCGCCACTGGGACCAGCTGGACCCGGTGGATGGCCGCGAGCAGGCGCGCCAGGAGCATATTTTCAGACGCCAGGGCAACCGCAACCCCTTTATTGACATTCCCGGTCTGATCGACGCGATCGGACTGGAAACCTTCGCCCGGCTGGAACAAAGCCACAGCCTCCGTTAAGACTGCCCCCGCCTCAGCCCCCATTTTTGTCTCAGGTTCTGGGGCAGACGCGCACACCGACGAAGGTTCTGGCAACGTGTGCCGGGTGGCTTGAGCCGTTTACTTCGCTTTGGCCCGCAGGGTTTTGACTCTGAGCTGCCCCTGGTGCCGAACCACCAGAAAATACTGCTGGGCCACGGCCTGGATTTTTTCGCCGTTTAACACAAAGCTTTCGTGGGTTTCGCCATAAACTGCGGCCATGTTTTTTTTCGGGGTAAAGCTTGAACTGAATATTTTTGACCTCATAGGTATAGCTGGCTTTGCTAAGGGCCGCCCAGCCTTCTTTGAGCAGTTTTTCATAGGTGGCTGGCTTGAGGGTCTGTTTGCCACCCATTTCCGGCGGCAAGGTCAGCTCGATGGTGGCATCAGGCAAAAAATAGCTCACCAGCTGTTTGGCATTTTTGCTTTTGGCAGCCGCCACCATGTTGGCCACCAATTGATTGACCTCAGCGTCACTGATCGAGACCGGAGCCTGAGCGACCACAAAGGCCTGGCCATGGGTGTGCTGCGCTCCAGCTGAGGCTGCAAGCGGGGTCGTCATTATCAGGCCGGCCACCAAAGAAAGCCCCAGGCGGTGTTGGTATTTTGTGCGCATGATTTGCTGTCTTGACACTGGGGAGCACTATACATATCCTTTTTACAAGACAGCATCCCACTCCATCCGTGTCACGTCAAGCAGGGTCTGCGGGCGCGCTCTATTGATCCTGCCAGCCAGGGCGCTGCTGTTCGGCATATCCGGTGACGGCAGGCCAGCGCCAGATAAGCCAGCGTGTGCCGTCTGACAGATCCAGCCCCATGCGGTGAGGCAGCGCCATCTGCTGAAAGATTTGATGCAGGGTGTTCAGGTAAGCTTCGGCTGTAGCTGAATCGGCATCCATATAACCACTGCCAAACAGCGTTTCAGTTGTACTGGGATCCATATCCAGCTCAATAGGGCCTTCTGGCAAACGCCGCAGAATTACCTGCCCATTGAAGTCAGAGCGATAGGCCGTCAGGGGAAGACCGTTCTGCAGCAGTTGCTCGTCAATGCCAGCCAAGCCCTGCGGAGCCAGGACCTCAAAAGAAAAATGCCAAGCCATCAGCGTTTCTGAGCAAAATGACCCGCCAGGGATTCCCAGAGCGAATCACAGAGGCCGGGGCGATAAGCCGCCTGATAAAATGCCGCCTGCTCACGGCAGTATTTTTCGAGCAGGGTCTGCTGCTGGCCGGCCACACAGGCTTCAACGTTGGCCAGGCGGTCAGCGGCTTTGACCACCAGCGCCAGGCTTTCAGGCCCGCTGACAGCCGCCATTTTGGTGTAGGTTCGGGCCTTGCGCGTCGGGCGACCGGCCCCGGCTTCATCGGTCAGAATCCCGACACAAGCGGCCACAAAAGGGCCAAAGCGGGCTTCAATCTCACTCAGCGGGGTGTCGGTGTCTTCGACCACGTCGTGCAGGCAGGCAATCACCTCCGCCTGCTCACCATAAGGAGCGGCCAGCCGGGCCACGGCGTCCAGGTGAACGCTGTAGGGCTGATCGCCATACAGCTGCCCACCGTGACGTTCAATGGCAAAAGCGCGTGCAAGGTCTTTCATACATTTCCTTTCAGGTCTTTTCTTCCGGGGGCCAGTGGACGGTTTCGGCATCCAGCAGCGGAGCCAATTCGCGCAGCACCCTGTCGCCGGCCTCACAATAAGCCATCAGGTAGAGGCCTGACCAGTTGTCCCAGCCCAGGCCAAGACGCACCTTATTGTGCCGCAGCTCCTGAATCACTTCATCAAAACCCCAGATTGGAAACAGCCGGGCCTTAAAGGGCGTCAGCTTTTCGACCAGGCGGCGCAGCTCAGGCAGCTGGCTGGCCGGGGCACGGAAGATTTCATAGCTCAGATGGCCGTTGGCCACGATCACCAGCTGGCTGTGCCCTGGCTGATGTGGAGAGACTTCTGACATGCTTCCAAATTTTCTGCTGCTGGCAAAGATCTTCAAGGGGTCGCACACAGCAATAACAGCGGCTTGCTGACCTGAGATGATCTTAACCCGGATGCAGGTATTTTACAACGCCCGCGTGGGCAGACCCTCGGCCCAGGGTCATCCAAAAGTCAGGGAACCAAATTTGATCAATCGTAGAGCTTGTG
>JACYMC010000255.1 GCA_015272195.1 Candidatus Sericytochromatia bacterium | reverse complement strand
GTATAGGGTCTCCTTTTGTAGATGATTTCTTTGTGGTTATTGAATCCATCGCCTCAAGGAGACCCTTTCATGTGTAAAAAAAACTTCAGCCGATCCCCTCAAGTCTACTCAGGGAGTGCGAAGAACGGTTCATTCTGAATCACTGTCCGGCAGCACTGAATCATGTTAGAATGCACTATCTTCACAACAACACAAGGAGACATTCCTGCATGTCAGACAAACAAGAAGTCGTTATCGGGATCATGGACCCGAACAGCTTTTCTTTCCGGGCCGCGCTTGAAGGCCTGCTGCACCACATTGACCGGGAAATCAAATACAAAGGCAAGACCTATGAGGTGGTGCCCCGTCGGATTGTCTCCCGTCCTTACAATGTGCTGGGTGCCAAAACCTCCTGCTCCGTGATTCTGAACCGCGGTGCTCACTGGAATCCCCACCACAACTCCTTTTTTCACCTGGTCATGCCTCATAGCTACATGATCAACGATATGGTCTCCTTCAAGTCGATTGACAAGAACACTTCTTACGGCCATATGCATGAGCTGGGTTTGCACATTCCCCCCACCTGGGCCATCCCCCAGGCTGACTACAGCAAACTGCTTGAATCTGACCGGGTGGATCCCGATCTGATCTTCCCTGACTACGAGCTGTTTGACCTCGCTGCCATCGGTGAAGAAGTGGGCTACCCTTCTTATATGAAGCCCCAGGACGGCGGCGGCTGGGTCGACGTGGTCAAGGTCAACAACGTGCACGAGCTGCATGATGCTTACCACAAAATCAAGGACAAACCCGTCAACCTGCAAAAAGCCGTGGACTACAAAGAGTTCGTGCGCGTGGTCGGTGTGGGTCCCCAGATGATGCCCATGCACTATAACGCCGGCGCTGAACACAGTCACGACCGTTACCTGCGCAGTGAAGAAACGGCCATTGAGCACGGCTTCCTGCCGGCTGAGCAGTTCGACGAGGTCTGCAAAATCACCAAGATTATCAATGCTTTCTATAACTGGGATCACAATTCCTGCGAAATCCTGGTTGACCACGACGGCGTGGCGCATCCGATTGACTTTGCTAACGCTTACCCCGACAGCAACGTCACCTCGCTGCACTTCTACTTCCCCGAACTGGTCAAGGCCATGGCCCGCTGGCTGATCTTTATTGCCGTCACCGGCCGCAAAAAACCCCTCTTTGCCCAGTACTGGGATGACATGCTCAAAATCAAAGAAAAAGCTGAGAAAAAAGGCTGGAGCTACAAGCAGAAGCTCGACGCTTACGCCGAGATCGCCGATGAGGCCTTCCAGACCAAAGAGTTCGACAAATTCTGCAAAGAGCAGCTGGCCCACTTTGAAGAGCAGGCCTATCATTACTTCGCCAGCGAAGCTTTTGATAGCATCATCGGCGAATCCGTGGAGCGCTACTTCAAGTTCCCCCACGAGTGGCCCAACAAAAAAATGCACTACAAAGGCATTCACCACTTCTGGCTGCACTGCGAGCGCAACCGCCTCTGCATCAGTCTCGAAGAAGAAGTTGAAGAGCGCAGCACCGCCAAAGCCGACGCCTAAGCTTCAATTTTTATAGCCATTCAGCCCCCTGCAACGCGGGGGGCTGTTTTTATATCTGACCGAAACCCAAGCCTGGGGTGGAGCCGGACAGTATCGCAGGCTCAAGCCGCAGGGATGCGGCGACGCCGGAGATCCTGAACGCGCAGAGGGCACGAAGCCCGGCACGCGTGTTCCGGCGCAGCCCCCAGGCGACTCTGGCAGCTGTTTCAGGCCCAGACCTCAAACAAGCGCGCACAGTGCCCACACTGATAATCATGGGTGATCTCTGTATCTGAGGTCCCACACCAGATATTGCCGTGACTGGCCGAAGACCCCAGAAAATAAGCCCCATATTTGCGGCAGTGCCTGCACTTGACATGCATATCCATGGCTTTGTTTTTGGATGTAGGGGGTGTCTCTGTCTTTTGCATCTGCTGACCTCCGGCATCTCTGAATACCCTGATTTTAAAACCTGTCGGGCAATCTCACGATGATCCGTCTGACGCAACAAACGTGACCCTCACAACAACAGTGCCTGACGCTCCGCCATCCTATCCCCCGCCGCCTGCAGCCCCTGCTATACTGTGCCCCATGATTCACGCCACAGCCCTCAGCAAAAATTTTCGTGTTTACCACAAAGCCCCCGGTTTCTGGGGTTCCGTGCGTTCTTTCTGGCAGCGCCAGTACAGCGACAAACCGGCAGTTAAAGCCTTTGATCTGGAAATCGGCAAGGGTGAGCGCGTCGGCCTGCTGGGCCCCAATGGCGCGGGCAAAACCACCCTGATGAAAATGTTCACCGGTATCATTGTGCCCTCCAGCGGTCAGTTAAGCGTGCTGGGCCATCAGCCCCACGCCCGCAGCCGCGACTTTCGCCTGCGCATCGCCCTGGTAATGGGCCAGAAATCCCAGCTCTGGTGGGATATTCCCGCCATGGACTCTTTTGTGCTGCTGCAGCGTTACTACGAAATCGAAGAAAGCACTTTCAGGCGTCGCCTGAACGCCCTGGTTAGCCTGCTGGATGTGGCCCCCCTGCTGCAGGTGCACGTGCGCAAGCTCTCGCTGGGTGAGCGCATGAAAATGGAGCTGATTGCCTGTCTGCTGCACCAGCCCGAGCTGCTTTTTCTGGACGAGCCCACCATTGGCCTCGATCTGGTGGCCCAGCGCAAAATCCGCGAATTTATTCTGGAGTGGCAGCGCGAATACGGTACCACCGTGCTGCTGACCTCTCACTATATGGCCGACGTGGACGCCCTCTGCGAGCGCATTGTGCTGGTGCTCAACGGCCAGAAACGCTTTGACGGCGGCATTCGCAGCTTTGAATCCCTGCTGGGCCGTCAGAAATACGTCTCGGTCAGCTTTGAGCAGCCGGTCGATACCCAGTCAGCCGTCTGGCAGCCGCATGATCCCCAGTGGCAGGCCGACGGGCTGCAGGTCGAGCTGCGCATCGACGAAGCGGTGCTGCGCGAGACGGCCATGGCGATCTTCAGAGACTTCCCGGTGCAGAGCTTCAGCATGGAAAAACTCCCGATTGAGCGCGTGATGCACCAGCTGCTGCAAGAGACCGAGGTGCTCTGATGGCCGGCACCCTGAAGGCTGAATGGCACAAATGGTGGGCGACCGTTGTGATCAACTGGCGCCGCCTGCTGGCGTATAAACTCAACTTTTTGCTGCTGGTGATCGGCCCGGTGCTGGTCTTCTTTTTTATCCGCTACCAGGTCTGGGCCGGCATTTACCGCCTTGAAGGCGTTGACACGCTGCAAGGCTACACTTTTGAGCAGATGCTGGCCTACCAGGTCTGGGTCATGATTGTTGGCTTTCTGGCCCTGGGCTTTAACGGCATGAACCTGGCCGAAGAAATCCGCCTCGGGCGCATCTCGTCTTATCTGCTCTACCCCTTTGGCTTCTGGCCTTTTCAGATGGCCAGCTTTTTGGCCTTTCAGGGCCTGCAGCTGCTGGTGGCCACCGTAACCCTGCTGGCCGTCTGGGCCATGGGCTGGGTGCAGCTGCAGCCATTGGCTTTGTTGCAGGGCTTCAGCCTGGCGGCCTGTGTTGGCTTATTCTGGTTTCAGGCCAATTTTGTGATCGGCATTCTGGCCTTCTGGCTCGAAGAAACCTGGGTACTGCGCGTGATGCTGGTGACCCTGAGCCAGTTTTTTTCGGGGGCCCTGATTCCGCTGGAGCTTTTCCCCAAAGCCCTGGCCCAAGCCCTGCACTGGCTGCCCTTTCCGTATTTAACCTATATGCCCGTCAAAGTCTTTATGGGTACTTACACCGGCAGTCTGTGGCAGGCCTTTGCCGTGCTGCTGCTCTGGACCTTGCTGGTCTTTGGGCTGGCCCGTGTGGTCTGGCGCCAGGGCATTCACAATTACACCGGAGCGGGTATTTAAAGATGCCCCTGCTGCGCCGCTACGCCCTGATTTACCGCGAGTACGTCAACAACTGTGTGGCTGAAGCCCTCAGCTACCGCCTGCATTTTGTGCTGCTGATTGTGATGGATCTGCTCTTTTACCTCAGCCTGCTGGGCGGGGTCGACTTTCTGTTTCAGCATCTGGATCAGATTGGTCCCTGGAACCGCCAGGCCTTTTTGTTTTTTATGGCCTTTATGATTGCGGTGGAGCATCTGCACATGACCTTTGTGAGCGAAAACTTCTGGGCTTTTTCTCACGATATTCGTACGGGCAAGCTCGACTTTATTCTGCTCAAACCCGCTGCAGCCCTGTTTATTGTCTTTTTCCGGGCCATGCGTCCGGCCACCCTGCTGCTGGGCCTCTTTCCCTGGGGCCTGCTGGGCTGGTACGGCAGCCAGCTGGGCCTGCTCTGGTGGCAGTGGCTGCTGCTGCCGCCCCTGGTACTGCTGGGTCTGGCCCTGCTGACCAGTGTGGAGATCCTGATCAGCATGAGCATGTTCTGGCTGGTGGAGTCGATGGGCATTAACTTTCTGCGTATGCAGCTGCAGCAGCTCTCGCGCTGGCCCGACTTTATCTACGGCTATTTTGCCCAGAAGTTTTTTGGCCTGGCCGTGCCCGTGCTGCTGGTGGGTTCCGCTCCCGTGCGTTTTGTGCTCAACCCACATGACACCAGTGGCCTGCTCTGGCTGCTGGGCTTAATGGGTCTCAGCTGGCTGCTCACGGCCTTTTTCTGGCGGCGCGGCCTGCGGGCTTATGAGTCCGCTTCGAGCTAAGCCATTTGTTCTGACCTGGCGCTGAGACGCCATATCTTTATCGCTTGCCTGGTATGATGGGCAGCTAAAACGGATAGCTGGCCCGCAGGCCCAGGGTCACGCCTTCGAGCAGCAGGCTGTCGGTCAGGTGGTGAGAGCGGTAGCCGATTTCGGCATTGACAGAGCCCAGGCGCATGACGACAAGCCCCAGGCCGGCTTTTGCATACCAGCCCGCTGACCAGGGGTAGCCCACGCTGCCGCCCAGCACGGCATAGGGTGACACCAACCTGAAAAAATACTCGGGCTGGCCGAACCAGGTGGGCGTGACCCGCAGGCCGACGTCCATCAGCCCACCGTGAATTCGGCCCTGGCTGACGAGTACGGCCGGAAAGAACTCCATAATGCTGGTGTTGATATGAATACCGCCCAGTAAGCCCGCCACTGAATCTTCAGGGTTTTCGGGGTATTCCGGACCGCGTACAAAGGTCAGCTCGGCCTGGGGGCCAATCAGCAGCTGGGCTGCAGCAGGTGCTGGCATCAGCAGCGTGCTTAGAAGGGTAAATGTACAGGCAATCAGACAATGGCGTAACATGGGCTTATTTTAACACAGAGCCCGCAGCGGATGTACACTCCATCAGCCTGAGTCTGACGCGTTTTGCAGGCCCTGAAGCCCGCTAAATCAATCACGTTGGCTATGGTAGAATAAACATGGAAATTATCAAAGCAGATGTGAGGATGGGCAGCTATGCGTGTACAGACCCGTTTTGACCGCGAATCAGCGCAGCTGGATACAGATATTCAGGCTTTTATTCAATCGGCTGTGAGTGAGCTGAAGGCCAAAAAGATGCAGATTTTCTTTGTGAATCAGCGCAATGACGATCTGCAGACCACCGTCACCGTGACCGGTCTGAATGCCGTTGACAAACCGATGGTGGCTTCCATGCTCGACAGTGGTTTTCACCTGATAGATACCCGGCACTTTGGGGTCGAATCCATGGCGATCGACGGCTTTGAACCTGTGGCCCCCATAGACATCGTTCAGGCTCTGGGTACCCATGCCCGTGAAGAAAAGCTGGTGCTGCCTGAAGATTTGGCCGTTGAGGCAGCAGAGACCGCTGAATCCGAAGACTTGCTCTGGCCTTTTGACTTTGCCTCAGCGACTGAAACCCAGACCGTGCTGTCTGAAGTCTTTGATGTTTCTGTGACAGCAGCAGATGCTGAGGTCCTGTTTGGTCTGCAATCCCAGCGTGAGCGTCTTGCAGCAAATTCTGGTGATCTGGACAGCTACCGGCAGATTCTGGGCCAGATTGCTGCACACTATGCCGAAGAACCCCAGGACTTTATTAAGGACTTGATGATTGCTCCCCAGGGACGCTGGTTGCTGTATCGTCAGGTGCTGACCAGTTTGCAGTCGTATTTTTCAGCTGAGGCCTTGCAGACTGTACTGCAGGATAAACAGCTCACAGAACCTGAAATCGGTGTGATGCTGCAATGGGTCCATTCTGCAGCGCTGCCGGGCAAAGACCAGATTTCTGCAGCGGTGCTGCAGGGTGAGTCCGCCTTGCAAAAGCTGGATGCTGATTTTCAGCCGGGGATGGCACCTGAGGCTGTGGCCGCCTTTTTAAAATGGTATGCTGCGCAGGGCTGAAGGCAGCCAATTAATTTTTGAACTTTTTGCAAAATGTCGTTATAAAAACCCGGATTCCGGGTAAATAAAATACAAAGTACATGTCATTGTGAGGTAAGAGTTGTGCCCAATCCAATTAACGTCAACCGAAATGTCTACCAGGCCATTAAAGACGCCACCACCGACGGCTATTTTTCAAGTCCCCGTATCAATAATTCTGATGAGCGTCAGGCCATTGAGTCAGCTATCGCTGCTGACGGTGAAATTGACAATGGCGAGCGCCAGGTGCTCGACGCGCTGCGTTCCAACACCAGTTTTACGGTAAAAGCGCAGGGTGAAAGTCCTTATGATGTTTCTTCCGGACTGGTCTCCTTCCCCAGTGGCTTCAGCAGCAGTGCCACAGGCAATGTGACCGGTCGTGTGGCGCATACCGCAGATGATGGGATTCATCCGATTCCAGCCCATATTCCTGAGCAAACCGTGGGCCGTCAGACCGATTATTATGAAACCCGCGTGGGGGGCAATTATGCGGCTCAGCGTGCCACTCTGCTGGATGTCAATAACTGGGGTAAATCCGGCATGATGAGCGCTGATTTTCAGCTGGTCGATGGCCAGGGCAATGAGATCAACAACCGCCCGCCGCGTGTTGGCGACTTTATCCAAATCGCATTGCCGGGTAGTAGTATGATTGGCAATGATTATGTGCAAATTGAAAGCATCATTGATAATGACGATATGACGTCGATTACCGTACGTCCTTCACGGGATCCTGGCTCCAGCTCCACTGCTACGGATCACTTCTTTACCAGTGACGCCACCAATACCTTTACCCTGCGCCGCACCACCTCGACCGATGGCGAGCCGCTTTCGGTGATGCAGGTCAACGGTCGCAACGAGGTACCGAACTCGGGTGCCAAAAACTGGGCTGTTACAACCGGTGCTGATTACACGCCCATGCAAACCTGGCAGTGGGAAGGCATGCTGGACCACGTGCTCGACGCCCAGTAAACACAACCGTCACGTATCGGGACAGCAGTCTGAACAGGCTGCTGTCTTTTTCATTGAAACTACAGGCTGTCTCCCCAGGCCAGTTGCCGGGCCTGTTTCCAGTTGGCGTCTTTTTTGCTGCGTACAGCTGACTGCAGGCCGTCAGGTGTGCACAGCTGCAATCGCAGGTGGCCTTTGTGGTGCAAGGGATGCCGCAGAATACGGGCCTCAGCAGCCTGGGGCACAGGGGTCTGCCCCAGAATTAAATAGGCAAATTTTTCGTCCTCATGCCCTTTGACAGCCCCTTTGAGCTGGCGGTGAAGCGGTGAGCGGGCCAGGCGCTGGGCAAAATGGCACCAGTCCGGGGCTGTGATCGGGCAGGCCTGCTGGTGGGGGCAGGGTGCCCAGACCTGCCAGCCGGTCTGTAAAAACACATTGCGAACCTGGCGCAGATGTTCAAAGCCCTGGGGTGTGCCGGGCTCGACAAACACCAGCAGGCGATGGCGGCTGGCCAGTTTGTCAAACAGCTGTGGCCAGTCCTGCTGCGGCAGTTCATTGAGTACATAAGACAGGCAGGCCAGATCTGTTGTGGGCCAGTCGGCAACCGGCAGACGGCCGGCCTGCCAGCTGGCTGCGGGCAAAGGGGCGGGGCCGCCGGCAAAAATGCTTTGCCCGGCCTGGCGCATGCGGGCGTCTGTTTCGAGCAGATGCAGCTGATTCAGGCTGGCAAAGCGCTGCACCGCGGCCAGGCTGGCTGTACCCGGGCCGGCGCCCAGATCGGCCAGTGAACGGGGGGTGAGATCGGGGGCCTGGGTCCGTAATCGCTCCCAGACCTGGCACATCACGGCGTAAGTGGCAGGCAGGCGCAGCTGCAGATAAGCCGATACAGCAGCGTGGTGCTGCAGGTGCTGACCGGCTTCAGCCTGGCGGTAGCGCCGTGACAGTTCGGCGCTGGCCTGCTTTAAATGCTGCTGGTTGCTGTCCGTCAGAGCGGCCAGCTGTGTTTGCACAAATTCAGGAAGGGGGTATAACATCAGGGCCTCATTGTCATTTAATCGGGGTTCTGGGCTGTATAAACCTGATACAGCATCAGGCACTGCTGGCGCAGCAGGCTCAGAATACGCCAGGTCCAGATTTTCTGGGCCGCTGGCAAATGCTGAACGTCTGGCGCGTTTAAGAAGCTTTCTTCGAGCATATCCAGCATATCTACCAGGCTTTCAGGGTTTTTGAAGTGCTTGCGCCGCAGCAGCACGGCCAGCCAGACTTCGTTAAACTCGGTCTGGTAACGCTCCAACGGCTCGTACAGGGCCTCCGGAAAGGAGCGGAACTCGTGCGCCAGACCCTGTTGCAGCTCCTGATAAAGCTGCTGGGCATGAAAGTAGACCTGACCGCAGTGATCCAGCACCAGCAGGGAGGAATGCAGCCGATTGCGCAGGGCCTGATCGCCTTTAAGATAGAGTGGCAGCAGCAAATCGTAAATGCTGTGCTGAATGGCATCAAAGAGATGCTGCTGGTTTTCAAAATGATCGGGTGCCAGGCGGCGATCGGTCAGCAGTTTGAGATTTTGATCTGTCAGAACCTTGGCGTGTTCCAGCGCAATCTGCAGCTGGTGCTCAATTTCCTGCCGGGCGTAGGCCGGGGAGCGCTGCAGCATCAGGCGCACCTGGCGGGAGAGGATCAGGGCATGGGCTTCTTCCGGGGCCTGGGTGATCCAGAGGGCGCTGCGCTTTAAAAAACCAAAGGTGGTATAACCCAGGCCGGCAACCAGTAAATTGATCAGCACATGGCAATCTGCCAGACGGTAAGCCGTCAGGGCGGGGGATGCAGGCCCCGGTACCAGCAGGGTGCAGAGCTGTACAAAATACGGAAAGAAAAACAAGAGTAGCAGTGCGGTCAGCAGACGGCTGATGCCGTAGCACCAGGCCAGCTGGACCATTTCGGGCTTTCGTTCATGACCTCCCAGGGTAAACAGACTCATGCCCAGATTGATGCCAATCATCAGGGCCACGCCGGCTTCCAGGTTTAAATAGCCGCTCCAGGCCAGGTGAATCACCACAAAAACCGGCAGCGTGCCTGTGCGCAGCAGGGTGACGGTCCCAACCGCCAGCAGGGCAAGCCAGAATTGATGCAGCAGACGGCTGCTGTCGAGACCGGCAAACAGAACCTGAGCCATGGGGATCAGGGGCTCAATGCCCCGCCAGCAAATCTCCAGACTGGCCCAGAAACCGGCGCCGGCGACCAGCGGCGCGCCCAGATTTGAGAGGCGATTTTTGGGCAATATATACAGCAAACTGCCGCTGCAAAGCAGTACCATGGCCATCGAAATATGCGCCTGAGCGGCAAAAAACCAGCTTTTGAGGCTGCTGCCAAGGGTGGCCCCCAGAATCAGCAAAAAGGCCTGCTCCAGCTGCAAAACGTGTTTGCCTACCAGCTGGGTGGCAATCTGACTGGGGATTCGGCTGGCCTGGAGCAACAAACTGCTGTAGATGCCCACCAGCCAGAAGGTGGAGCGATGGCTCAGCAGCCGGGCCACGCCCGTGCGCAGGCGGTGAAAAATCAGCTCGTTAAGGTTTTGCTGAATGCGGGCCTGCGATAAAAACAACAGGCCCATACCCGCCAGCAGAAAAATAAAAGACTCGATTATCATCGGCGTGAACTCGTATAGCCCAGTGTGCCTCTGGGAATAATGGTCTCAATGCGCTGAATGCCCTCTTTGTTGACGATCAGGCGAATACGCTCCAGCTCCACCTGTTCGTCGGACCATTTGCCCTGGGCGTTCTGGTGAGCGCTGGCGTAGCGAAAAATGACGTTGACATGATAGACCTTGGGGGCTTTGATCATGCCAATACCTTTGTCGCGATCAAAATAGCGCAGGTTCTTATCGGATTCGTCGAGTTTTTCCAGCAGCGGGGCCACCGAAAAACGCATGATATTTTTGAGTACCTGCATCTGCTCACTGTGTTCAGCAATCAGCCGGGAATCCAGTCGCATGCTGTGGGCATAGTGCAGCACGTGGTCCTGCCGCTCGGGCTCCAGGGTCAGGTGATGGCCAATTTCACGCGTATAGCTGACTTCGGGCGCGACGGCCGCCTTATGAATAAAACGCATAAACTGGCGGGATTTGCCGACTTTTAGCTCTTGTGCACTCTGGCTGACATGATCGTAAAAAGCATAGTTCATTTCGTATTCATAGTCAGGCAGGTGTTTTTTGAGGCGCTCATAAAAATATTCACGGCTGACCTCTTTGATGCGATCTTTAAAAATATAGGCTACCACCCCCACAATCACAATAAAAAAGAAGCGCAGGGCAAAGTCGCCGCTGGCGCCGCTGTGATTGCCCTGGGAAACCTGCGCCAGATAATAAGAGCGCTGCAAATCAATCACGCCGGCCCAGAACGCCGCCAGGGCCGCACCGGCAGCCGCCACCAGATTACGGTAGGTGCGGTCTTTACGCACATTTTTGATCTGCAAAAACAGCACGTCAGATACGTACTTTTTCAGCAGACCCAGGCGATAGTAATAGGTTTCACGCTGGGCACGGTCAGCTGAAGCGTCCAGCAGCAAGAGTTTTTCGCTTTCGCGGTACTCCATTTCGCTGGTCAGCACCGAAGTTAGCATCTCGGCCAGACGGTTCTGATGCTCCTGAGCAATATCCAGCTGTTGCAGAATGTAAATCAGGACGGCTTCCAGCCGGTAAGAGAGGTATTCATCGACCAGTAAGAAGGCTTTTTCAACTTCGGCATCGATCAGGTAGGCCTGGTGACGCACCCGCCCCATATATTTGGTGCGGTAATTGACCAGACACTGCACGGTATGCAGCAGGCGCTTTTCGATCAGACGCTGCTGGGTAGGTTTCAGAGCGGGCTGCTGACGCAAAACCTGCAGCACGGCCAGACGCAGCTGTTTGAGCTGGGCGTTGAGATAACAGCCAAAGAGTTTGACATCCTGTATGACCAGGGTTTCCAGCGGTTGGCGCAGGTGGGAGATCAGGTGCACATGAAAATAGCGTTCAGCAGACTCCAGAATACCGCTGGCCAGGGGATCGTCATCTTCGGGCTGAATGGGTGTGCGGATGCGCAGGTAGTTGGTCATGGCCGTGTAAAACTGTTCGCGGCTGAAGCTGTCGCGGGAAACCCCCATATTTTTGGGCAGGTAGATGTAGGTGTCGACGTTATAAACCTTTTGCTTTTCACCGGCTTCGGTGCTGAGGTCAAACTCAAAGTCAGCCTGAAACTGCAGATGGTCGTGAATGGCCTGGGAGCTGCCGCTCTGTTGCTGGGCGTTCAGATCCAGATGTTCTGCATTGGACTGCAGCAGTTCTTCTTCAAGTTCTTCTAAAAAATCGTAGGCCAAGGGGGCTTCCTTTAAATGATGGTGGCAGATGCCTTGCGCTGATACTACTATATCGCATATTCAGGGCCTGCAGATCTGTGTGCTGGGAACCTCTGAAAGCACTGGTCAAATATAAAGCACTGTGTGTTATTATGAAGTTATGTTAAGGAACTGAGGCCATCCACCCATGCTCACACGTCATGAACTTCATCAGATGATTGATGCGCTGCCCGAGGCGGAGCTTCAGGTGCTGGCCCGTGTGGCTGAAGGCCTGAAGCTGACAGCCCGGCCTGCCGCCCGACCCGTGCTGACGCCCTCACCGCCCATGCAGCCGCCGCAGCGTGCGCCACTGGCCCATCAGTACAGCGAAATGATTCGCAAACAGGCCGATAACAGCGAAAGCCTGCTGCGCAAGGTGATGTTTACGCCCCTCAGCGATCTGCTGAGTTGGGTCAATCAGCCGCCGGCTGCACCTGAAGCAAGCGATGTGCCCGACGTACCTGCAGCGCCCGAGAGCGAAGCGAGCAGCGTGAGCCTTACAGCGCAACACCAAAGCGTCTGAGCAGCAGGACCATCAGCAGCAGGAAATCAGACCACTGCATGCTGGGACAGCAAAGACGTGAGCTGATTTCCTGCCAGCAGCTCTGCCGCTGTCGCCAGCTCCGGGCCCAGCCAGCGATCGCTGTGCAGGGTCGGAATCTGCTCTCGCACGGCGGCATAGAGGGCTTCACCAGCCGGTGAGGCTTTGAGGGGCCGGCGCAGATCCAGGGCCTGGCAGGCACAGAGCAGTTCAATCACCAGCACCTGCTGCAGATGGCCCAGCATTTTGAGGGCCTGGTTGGCGGCAATGGTGCCCATGCTGACGTGGTCTTCCTGGTTGGCCGAGGTCGGGATTGAATCGACGCTGGCCGGATGGGCCAGCACCTTGTTTTCGGAGACCAGGGCGGCAGCCACATACTGCGGAATCATAAAACCTGAGTTGAGCCCGCCCTGGGGCGTTAAAAAGGCCGGCAGACCCCGGTTGAGGGCCGGGTTCAGCAGGCGCTCAATGCGGCGCTCGGAGATATTGGCCAGTTCGGCCAGGGCCACCTTGGCCTGATCCATCACCAGGGCCACGGGCTGGCCATGAAAATGCCCGCAGCTGATAATCTCACCGCTCTCGGGCAGAATAATCGGGTTGTCGGTCACAGCGTTGATTTCGCGTCCGAGTACGGCCTCAATATGGCTGAGGCTGTCGCGGCTGGCGCCATGCACCTGGGGCGCGCAGCGAAAGGCGTAGGCATCCTGCACTTCATCGCAGTTGGCGTGGGCAGCCAGCAGCTCACTGTCGGCCATCCAGTGCCAGAGCTGCCGGGCTGAGCGCAGCTGGCCCGGATGGGGCCTTAGCGCATGCAGCTCGGGCCGAAAGGCCTGCCGTGAACCCAGGCTGACCTGAATGCTGAGGGCGGCAATGGCATCGGCCAGATCCAGGGCCTGGGCCAGCCCGGTGGCCACCTGACAGCCGAGGGCCGTCATGGGCTGGGTGCCATTGATCAGGGCCAGGCCTTCTTTGGCCTGCAGCACCAGCGGCTGAATCTCAGGGTGTTGCTGCAAGGCCTGTGCGGTGGGCTGGCGCAGGCCCTGATGCATGACTTCGCCTTCGCCCATCAGGGCCAGGGCCAGATGGGCCAGGGGGGCCAGATCGCCACTGGCCCCAACCGAACCCTGAGAGGGAATGACCGGATGCAAACCGGCATTCAGAAAGGCCAGCAGGGTTTCGACCAGTACCGGCCGCACGCCCGAGTGGCCTTGCACCAGGGTGTTGGCCCGCAGCAGCATAATCGCTCTGACCGTGCTCTCGGCAAAGGCTTCGCCCACGCCGCAGGCATGGCTCAGAATCAGGTTGCGCTGCAGGGCTTCGAGATCATGGACTGGAATCACCTGGTTTTTAAGGTAGCCAAAGCCCGTATTGATACCATAGACCACCTTGCCGGCGGCCAGCACGTCTTCAACCACCGCCCGGCTGCGTTCAATGGCCTGCAGGGCACTCGGGTGCAGGGCCACGGGCTGGCCGCTGATCACGGCCTGTACGTCGTGCAGGCTCAGGCTGTGCCCGTTCAGAAAAAGGGGTTCGCTTGGCATGGTTTTGCTCCGCAAATAAAAAGGGTTTCAGGTATTGTAACGGATTCTGCTCCTGGCGACGCGAACTGCGCTCAGCTATCCAAAGGGCGGCGCGGCCAGTTTTGCAGGGCCGCCCGTCTTAATTTGCCATTGGCCGTCAGGGGCAGTTCTGCTGCTGTGTACCAGACCTGGGGGCGCAGGGCGGGGGGCAGGGTGCTGCGAACCAGACGCTGCAAAGCCTTCTGGGTGGCCTCACCCACGATCAGCGCCACCAGCTGCTGCCCCAGCAAGGGATGGGGTTCAGTCAGCACGGCAGCCTGCCTGACACCTGGCAGCTCCAGCAGCAGCTGCTCGATGGCCTGGGGCACAATTTTTTCGCCGCCCACTTCAAAAATAGTGTCGGCCCGGCCCAGAATATACAGGCAGCCTATATCGTCAGGGCCGCTGCCGATGCGGGCCAGATCCCCCGTTTGCAGCCAGCCTTCGCGCAGCACGGCAGCCGTTTGCTGGGGGCTGTCAAGATAGCCCAGCATGGTGTACGGGCTCTGCAGCTCCAGTACGCCCTGTGCATCCAGGCGCACCTGAATCCCACGCAAAGGCCGCCCCGCAGATCCGGCGGCTGCCGCCGGATCCTGGTGTGGGAGCACGCTGACGCGGGGGCCGGCTTCGGTGAGGCCGTAGCCGATCCAGAGGGTGGCGGCAGGGCAGCGCTGCAGAATCTGCTGATGCAGGGCCGGATCCAGTGCAGCCCCGGCCACCGTCAGATGACGCAGGGTTCTGAGTTCTGTCATCCCAGAGGCGGCAGAATGAAACAGCCAGCGAAAATGGGTCGACACCCCGGCCAGCCGTTCGATCGCGTGGGCTGCAAGATAAGCCAGTCGCTCACCGGGCAGGGTCGGCAGCAAGTGGATCGGGCTCCCGGTGCTCAGGCCCTGCAGCAACTGGGTGATCAGGGCAAATGAATGGTTCAGGGGCAAGACAATCCCTGTGGGTGCAGGGCTGTCCAGCGCCATTTCAGCGGCCAGTGCCTGCAGATGGGCCTGCAGGCGCTGTGCGCCGAGCAGCACACCCTTGGGTTCTCCGCTGCTGCCAGAGGTAAACAGCACCAGCGCGGCGTCTGGCGTCTGGCCGGGCTGGATTGCTGTGGCTGACAGCTGCAGGCCCGCCGGACTGAGCAGGCCACGGGCCTGCCAGGGTAAAACAGACTGACCCTGCAGCTGCCGCGCTGTCCAGGGATCCAGCAGCAGGGGCAGAGCGCCGGCGTACCAGCAGGCCAGCAGTTGCACCACAAAATCCGCGTCAGGCTGTGCGCTCAGCAGCAGGCGCTGACCCGGTTGCACCCCGCTGCTGCGCCGCCAGTCCCGAGCCAGCTGGCGGGCGGTCTGCAAAAGCGCCGGCACCGAGTACACGTCTCTGGCCACCACCAGCTGGCCTGTTGCGGGCCATTGCTGCAGCCAGTGCTGCAGCTCAGTCACGGCCTGAGCTTTGGTCTGCAGGTGTTAATGCCGCCAGATCAGGGCCCCCCAGCTCAGGCCACCACCGACGGTGTTCAAAGCCAGCAGCTGGCCGGGCTGCAGCCGCTGGTCCTGTTGAATGCTGTGCAGCGCGAGCAGCACACCGGCAGCGGTAACACTGCCGTAATCCTGCAGCACATGAATCTGCTTTTCGGGCGCAATACCGGCTTTGGCCGCCACCCCGGCGGTCAGCTGGCGATTGACCTGATGGGGCAGATACCAGTCAATTGCGGCCACCTCCTGCCCGGCAGCTTCCAGGGTCCCCTGCAGGGCGTCGAGGTAGCGCGGGGGCACGGCGTCTTTGAGCACGGCAGCCTCACCGTGATAGGCGTATTGACCGGCTTCGATTGCCGCCACGCTGGGCGGCAGCAGGCCGGGGGTCTGCACCAGCTCGCCGAGCTGGCCGTCCGAGCCCATCAGGCCGCCGAGCAGGCCCTGCTCAGCACTGCCGGGGCCCAGCAGGACCGCTACGGCGGCATCCCCCACACCCATCACGGTTTCCTGAATGCGGGGATTGGCGTATTTGGAGGGGGTTTCTGACACCACCAGCAGCACACGCTCAAAGCCGCTTTTGACGTACATGCTGGCCTGCATCAGGGCAAAGAGCCCCGTGCTGCAGCCGGCTTTGATATCTATACAGGGCGCCTGGATCTGGCAGGCCGCACCCAGGGCACAGGCTGAGGAGGTGGTGGTCTTGTGGGGGGTGGTGGTGGCCAGCAGCACCAGGTCGATATCTGAGGGGCTGAGCTGTGTCTGTGTGAGCAAAGCCTGTACCGCTTTAACGCCGAGATGCACGCAGTGCTCTTCGTCATGGTTGACAGGGCTGCCAATCAGATGGGTCCAGCGGCGGCGCTTCAGACCGATGACCTGCTCAGGGTATTCAGGCTTCAGGCCCATGGCCTGGAGCTTGACGGCGTAATCGGCACCCAGCAGCAGGGCATAGATATCTTCGTTTAAAATCCAGTCCGGGCGGCGGCCATCAGGCAGGGCGATGGGCGTGGGCAGGCCCACAGCGCTGGCCAGTATCTGTACGCCGGTGATGGCGCCAAAGCAGCGCCCGCCGGGAATGCGTCCGTGTTTCATGGGGTTTCCTCCAGTGGCATCAAATCTAAAATCTCCTGGCCCGGGCGCAGATCCTGACCGGGTGAGGCCAGCAGTGCTCTCACCCGCAGGGGTGCGGGCGCGGTGACGGTCAGCTGCATTTTCATGGCTTCCAGGCGGTAGAGCAGGCTACCGCCAGGCAGTTCGGCTCCTGCACAGACATCCGGTCCCCAGCCCAGCAGGCGGGCGGCCATGGGCGCCCGTTCAGGCCAGCAGGATGCCGTGGTTGTGCTGCCCGCAGGCTGAGGCTGCTGCGGTAAAGGCACCTGCAGCTGGTAGCCTTGCTGGCTCAGGGTCCAGCTCTGGGCGTTCAGGTAAAGTTCAAAGCACTGGGCCTGGCCTTTGACCAGCGCCTGCAGCTGCCAGTGCTGCGGGCCTTTGGGGCGCAGCACGGGGGCCTGCCAGCCCTCAGCCTGCAGCTGTCTCAGCAGACGCTGCAGCAGAGGCTCAGACAATAGCCGCTCAGCACTCATGATTCGTGTGCCGGTCGCCAGAAGTTGTATGCCTGCGGCTGCACCGCCCGCTTGCGGGCCGAGCCTGGGGTCGATTCAGCCAGCAGCTTCTGCACTGTCTGACCCAGGCTGTACAGCGGCTCGGGCATCTCGTGCGGGGTCAGCAGCTGTTCATATGAATGGGTATTCAGTTGTGCCCCGGCAAACGCCGGGCTTTGCAGCACGTTCAGCAGGGCGGCCTGGTTGCTCTGAAAGCCCTGGCTGCCCGTGAGCTGCAGCTGCTGCAGGGCCAGCTGCAGGCGCTGGTGGGCCTGTGTGCGGTCGCTGCCCCAGGCAATCAGCTTCAGCAACAGGGGATCATAGGCTGAAGTGATCGGCATGCCCTCATAAACCCCCAGCTCCAGCCGCAGCCCCGGACCGTCGGGCAGCTGCAGCGTATCGATCTGGCCGGGTGCCGGCAAACCCAGCCAGGGATCTTCGGCATAAAGGCGGGCTTCGATCGCATGGCCATGGACTGTGACAGCCGGGCTGAACTTTTGCAAATCCTCACCCAGGGCCAGCCGCAGCTGCCAGGCCACCAGATCTTCGCCGCTGATGGCCTCGGTCACGGCATGCTCCACCTGCAAGCGGGGATTGAGCTCCAGAAACCAGAAGTCCTGGCCATCAAATAAAAACTCCACCGTGGCCACCTGATCCAGGCCTACAGCAGCGCCCGCCTGGCAGGCCAGGGCATGCAGTGTTTTGCGCTGTTGCTGGTTCAAACCCGGTGCCGGGGCCTCTTCAAGCACTTTCTGGCGGCGGCGCTGCAGAGAGCAGTCCCGCTCCGACAGCGCGATGATGTGCTGCCGCCCGTCGGCCAGCAGCTGGACTTCGAGATGGCGCACCGGGTTCAAGCAGCGTTCAGCCAGGACTTCCGGGGTGCTGCCTGCAGGAATAAAGCGCTGATCCTGCTGCAGGACCCCGGCCAAAGCCTGAGCAAGTTCGGCTGCTGTTGTCACGGTCTGTATGCCCAGTCCACCGCCGCCGTGGGCCGGCTTGAGCAACAGCGGCAAGCCCAGCGCCTGCAAGGCATCGAGGGTGGCCGGATCGCTCTTCTGGCAGCGCAGTCCTGGCAGAATGGGCAGGCCCGCCTGGGCCATCAGGGCGTGACATTCGGCTTTGTTGCCGCTGCGCGCCAGCACTTCAGGCCTAGCCTGCATTTCTCACAAACAGATCAGTAGATAAAAACTGGCTCCTTTCTGTAGATTAAAGTTATCATATCCAGAAATCGCAGAAAAGGAGCCAGCTGTATGAAGTGTAACCCTGAGACCTGGGAAGTTCAAGGCAAAAATGGAGAGCCGCTGACAGTCAATTTTG
>JACYMC010000197.1 GCA_015272195.1 Candidatus Sericytochromatia bacterium | reverse complement strand
ACCCAGAACCGCCTCGCGTTCAATGAACATCTGCTGGATCGCTTTATTTCAAGGTTCGGTCTTGACCGAACTTCGATTAAATCCCACCCTGCCTACCCAGAGTTACGTGTTTACGGGGCCATTGCCTCATGAGTTCTGTCCGGAGTATTGTTAAAAGCATTGATTCATTTGAATTCATACTTTTAAGTCATTAAAGACACTAAAGTGGCTATTTAAATTTTTTCATCGATCTGAAATCCTTTGAGCTTCAGATTTTTGCAAAAGTCTGAAATATTTTTTCTTCCGCCGGGCTACAAAGGTTTTGTTGCGGCAGGACCTGCGCCATACCTGAGCAGTTGCTTGCTGAAGTAGAAGGTTCTGCAAACGCGTTTAAAAAGCCACTTCATTGGTCCCTGGACTGGCTTCTCTCCATTTGGATATACCCGCCATACATGCTAAAGCGTTAAAATACAGACATGCAGAACACAGCGCTCCATCAAGAGGCTTATGCCCAGGGCCAGCTGCACCTGAGTCTGACCGACAGCAACGGCTTTGTGCAGCCCGGCAAGGCCGATATCAGCGGCTGTCTGGATGGCTATCTGGTGCTGAACCGCCATGATCTGCTGGCCTGGCTGCAACAGCAGGCGGGCCGGCGCTGGCAATTGCCGCTGGGCCTCTGGCTGACCCTGGAGCAGGCCCACTTTGACGCCAACGGCTTCCCGGCGCTGCACCTGCGCATGCATTGGGCCCGTGGCCAGCTTTCACAAGCTTTTCTGTGTTCCTTCAGCCTGAGTGAAACCGGCGCACTGCAGCTTCAGCTCAAGCCCTTTGTCTGGCCCATGCACCTGATCTGGCGGGGCATTGCCAGCTGGCTGCAGCAGATGTTTGCGCAAAAAATCCAGCAGCCCATCACCTGGCTGGATCTGCAGCTGGAATGCCTGCCCGCAGGGGCCACATTGCAGCTGCGCCCACTGCTGACCGGGGTGCTGATTCCCCTGCGCGAAGGCAATTACCTGCGCCTGTCTGACTGGCAGCCACTGGCAGGCCACTTTTGCCGCGATGCTGAGCGCAACCTGCGCTGGGTTTTTGATCAGCAGACCTTTAGCGCCAGTTCTGATCCCCTGGGGCAACGCGGGCAGAGCTGGGATCAGGCCGACCAGCTGGATCTGCATTTGCAGATGTTTGCCTGGCGTAGTGGCGCTTACCGGGTGGATCTAAAAGGCCAGCTGTCTCTGCATCTGTCGGAGGCCGAAACCCGGCGGATTCAGCTGCAGGGCCTGAGCCTCAGCAGCCATATTCAGCAGCTGGGGCTTGAGCTGGCGATTGACAGCCGGGCCGACATCAGCCCTGAGCGGCACCTGCAGGTCCAGGCCCAGAACCGCTGGCAGATCAAAGAACTGCAGGTCATGGGCCACCGCTACCAGGTGGACCCGGCCGATCTGATGCTGCGATTTGACTCACAGCGGGGCCTGGAACTGGATTTTTTAAATGCCCTGACCTCGCCAGCCGGCGCCTATACGCCCCAGCTGACGCCCCATGCCCTCAAGCTGATCATTGGCGGCCCTGCTTACCTCGAAGCCATGCTGGCGGCCATTGGCAAGGCCCGCCGCTGGATTGATCTCGAAAGCTTTTTATACTTTCCGGGGCAGACCACCCGCCGCCTGACCCAGGCCCTGGCCCTCAAAGCAGCGGGGCTCCGCGAAAGCCCTGATGGCACGCTGCAAACAGACCCCGACACCCCCGAGGGCGTTCCGGTCTTTGTGCTGTTCAGCAATCTGGAGCTGACGCCGGCAGGCTCAGAGCCTGTACTGGCACTGTTTGCAGAGGTCAAGCAGGTCCTGCTGACACGCCTGCATACAGCAAGCCTGTCACCCCGGCAGCGCCAGCAGAGCGCCCGCCGGCTGCTGAATCACCTGCAGTATGCTTCCTATGTGGAAGGCGTGGTGCGCTCTGACCACCGCAAGCTGCTAATCATCGATGGTGAGCTGGGCTTTGTGGGCGGCATCAATCTGGGCGATAAGTTTCTGGCGGCCGACAGCTTTCACGATCTGATGGTGGCCTTCAGTGGGCCGGCCCTGATCAAGGCCCAGCAAGCTTTTATGGACAACTGGTGGCGTGTGCGGGGTGCCACGCAGCCCCACCCCCTGCCCCGCAGCCTGTCTGTGTTAAAACGGCGGGCCCGGCGCTACGCACACAACTGGGGTGTGACACCCGCCGCTGCGGATATTTTGCTGACCGATGCCCGCCAGCGTGAAATTGCCTGGGCCATTCACCACATTATGGGTCTGGCCCGGCGGCAGATCTGGCTGGAGCACGCTTATTTTTATCATCCCCAGACCCTGCTGGCCCTGAAACAGGCCCTGCAGCGCGGTGTCACCGTGCGCATCATCGTGCCTGAAAACAGCAATATCGCCATTTTTAACCCCACCAATACAGATGCTATCCGGGAGCTGATGCAGACCCAGTTTTGTTATGGCCAGGGGCAGGTCGAGGCCTGGCTGTACACCGGGCCAGCCGGCGCTGAAAAGCTTGCGTTCAGCCAGATGGCACACACCAAAGCCATCTCCGTGGATCAGCGCTATGCGGTCCTGGGCTCGGCCAATCTGACCAGCCGCTCGCTGCAGTCTCCCTTTAAAGAGGCCCTGGCCGGCGATGGGCAGACCCATTTGTTTTTTAATCAGGAAATGAACCTGTTTATCGACGATCTGGCTTTTGTGAGCGCCCTGGATGACCGGCTCTTTGGCCATGACAGCCAGAGCGCCGCCCGCCGCGTCAGCTTCAGGGAGGTGCTGGAGCGCTTGCAAGGCCTCGGCGGGCTGCGGGGCCTGCGCGCAGCCCAGAACCAGGCCCGGCTGGCATGACACTGCGTTACGCACAATTACAGGCCCTGCAGCCCGAACTGGTATTATTGCTGCAGGGGGCCCGGCTGCAACAGGTGCGTGAGCCGGCACCCAGGCAATACCAGCTGGATTTTTACCAGCCTGGACAGCAACAGGACACGGTCCAGCGGCACAGTCTTTTGCTGGACCTCAGCCAGGGGCAGAGCTGGCTGCTGCTGCAGCCGCAATCTCAACCCGGCCAGCCCCGGCCATCGGGCTGGTGCATGCTGCTGCGCAAGCATCTGCTGAATCAGACCCTGCAGCAGATCACACTGGCCACCGACGACCGCTTATTGCAGTTGCACTTTAGCCAGAATACAAGCCTGATCCTGGAGCTGAGCGGCCGCCATGCCAATCTTTTTTTAAACGATGCCGCCGGCCAGGTTCTGGGAGCCGCCCACCGCGACGCCTCGGTGCGGCGGCTGCAAACGGGCCTACCCTACTGCCCACCATCTCCACCGCCCCCACGGACTGCCAGAGATCCTCTGCAGCTGAGCAATTTAACGGCGGACGGCGCACGCAGTGCCGCCCTCTGGCAGCATTACCAGCAACAGCGTCAGCAGACCCGCCAGCAGCAGCAGGTGCAAGCGCTGCTGCGCGGCCTGCAGCAAGAACTGAGTCGCTTAGAACAGCGTCTGCAGCAAGCCTGGGCCGATCTGACCCGTGGCGAAGCGGCCGAAGACTGGCAGATGCAGGGTGAACTGCTGCGCGCCGCGTTTGGCCGCGTTAGCCCTGGCCAGAGCGAAGTACAGGTCCCGGATTATTATCAGCCGGGGGCACCGCTGCGCCGCATTGCCCTGGACCCGGCCAAAGACCTGGCGGGCAATATTCAGCGCTGCTTTCAGCAGGTCCGGCGCTGTGAACGGGCCGCCGCATATGCCCTGGAACAGCTGCCACGACTGGAAGCCGCACAGACTGAAAAACAGAACCAACAAAGCCAGCTGCTGGACTGGCAGACCCAGCTGAGAGCAGGCCCCCTGCCTGCAGCTGCCATGGCTGAGTTGCAGCTTCTCTGGCAGGCAGCAAACCCAGCACCCACAACGTCACAGCGTTCAACACCGCAGTCCGACCGTCAGGTGGCCTGGCATTTTACCAGCCGGGCCGGCGAAAGCATCTGGGTCGGCAAAACGGACCGGGACAACCAGACCCTGCTGCGGCAGGCCAAAAGCAGCGATTTCTGGCTGCATCTGCGCCATGGCAGCAGCGCCCATGTGTTGGTGCCCAGCGCTAAAAAACAGCAACCCGATAACGAAACCCTGCTGGATGCCGCCACCCTGGCCCTGGTGCATTCGTCGGCTTATCGCCCGCCTTTTGAAGGCTTAACAGTCGAAATCTGGATCGCCCGCGTGCACCAGCTGCGGCGCCCCAAAGGTGCAAAGCCTGGACAGGTTCAGGTTTTGCCGGGAGCCCGTACCCTGCAGCTGCGCTTTGAGCCCGAGCGCCTGCAGCGTCTGCAGGCCAGCCGATGCTGAGTCTGCAGCACAACTGGACCCTGGCTGAGCACCTGAAATTCACAGGTACCGGCCTACACACCGGCAAAGAGTCCAGCGTCAGCCTGCTGCCCAGCACAGATCCCGGCTACTGGCTCTGGCAAGACGGGCGCTGGCTGCAGATCAGCCCGGAGCAGGTCAGCAATACCCGGCTCTGCACCCAGATTGGAACGGTCATGACCCTGGAACATCTGCTGGCGACCCTCTACGGTCTGGGCCTGTCAGCGGTCAAAATCCGTGTGGACGGACCAGAATGCCCCATCCTGGACGGCAGCGCCCGGGAATGGGTTCAGATGCTGGAGCCCTTGCGAGTCGCTCTGCCTTCTCAGCGGCGGATCTGGCGTCTGGCCCGGCCCTGGCACCGGGAGCAAAACGGCGTCAGCATGCGGGCCACCCCTGCCGACACACTGAGCCTGGTTTATGCCGTGGATTACGACAAACCCGAAATGCACCTGCAGCAGCAGTATGCCTGGGACTGGTCGTCCCGGACCTTTGGGGCTGAACTGGCGCCGGCCCGCACCTTTGGCTTTGCCAGCGATCTGGCGGCCATGCAAAGCAGTGGACGGGCCCTGGGCGGCACACTGGAAAATGCCCTGCTGATCAGCAGCCCTGACAGTCTGCAGCAGGCCCGCTTTGCAGATGAGCCCGTGCGCCATAAAATGCTGGATCTGCTGGGCGATCTGAGCCTGCTGGGAAGGCTGCTGCTGGCCCGGCTGGAGATCCGCTGTGGCGGGCATCAGAGCCATGTTATAATGGCCAAAACATTGCTTCAGGAAGGCTGGCTGCACGATGAACCCTGCCCCCCAATCGACTGAACGCATCCTGGAACTCCCCCTCGATAGCCAGGCCATTCAAGCCTTACTGCCCCATCGCTACCCGTTTTTGCTGCTGGATCGGGTGTTGAGCCTGGAGCCTGGCGTGCGGGCCAGCGGCGTCAAAAATGTCAGCCACAGTGATCCCTGGTTTGCAGGGCACTTTCCCCACCGGCCCATCATGCCCGGTGTGCTGATTGTCGAAGCCATGGCCCAGCTGGGCGGGGTGCTGCTGATGGCCATGCAGCCCGCCGATGCCCCCCAGAAACTGGCAATGCTGACCGGCGTTGACGGCATGCGCTTCCGCCGTCAGGTGGTGCCTGGCGATCAGCTGTTGCTGGAAGCCGAACTGCTGAAAACACGCGGACAAATGGGCAAAATTGCCGCACGGGCAAAAGTCGTCCAGCAGCTGGTCTCTGAAGGTGAACTCTTGTTTTATCTGGCCGACGACAGCGCCGACACATGCTGAAGCTGCAGCCCCCCCGGATCCACCCCACCGCAATTGTAGACCCCAGCGCGGTGATTGAACAGGATGTCAGCATTGGGCCTTATGTGCATATTGGCGCCCAGAGCCGCATTGGTGCCGGCACCAGCATTGCCGCCCATGCGGTCATTGGCGATTATACCCTGATTGGACCGGATTGCCGGATTGCCGCCCATGCTGTGGTGGGCTCACCTTCGCAGGATTTAAAACACACCGAAGGGGCCGTCAGCTGGCTTGAAATCGGCGCACGCAACCGCATCCGGGAGTTTGCGACCCTGAACCGGGCCACGGCAGCCGGCGCCCGCACCCTGCTGGGCGACGACAATCTGCTGATGGCGTACGCTCACGTGGCGCATGACTGTGTGCTGGGAAGCCAGATTGTGCTGGCCAATCAGGCCACCCTCGGCGGACACGTCCAGGTCGAAGACGGCGTGGTGATCGGTGCCATGAGTGGCATTCATCAGTTTGTGCGCCTTGGCAGGCTGAGCATGATTGGCGCCATGTCACGCGTCTGTCACGACGTCGCGCCCTATCTGCTCGTGAATGGCGCCCCCGCCAAAGTACACGGTCTGAACAGCACCGGCTTGCGCCGGGCCGGACTAAATTTGCAGACCCGGCAAACCCTCAAGCAGGCTTTTTACCTGCTCTATCGCCGCACCGGCACCCTGGAGCAGGTACTCGACAGCCTGGCCACCCTGCCTCAGATTCCTGAAATCCAGCAAATGCAGGCCTTTTTACAGGCTGGCACCCGTGGTCTGGTGGGTCTGGAGCGCGCCCTGATGAAGGAGCGCGCTCAATAAAAGGGCTTGCTGCCGTGCATCCAGGCGGTCAGCAAATTCATTTTGCCATGTGTCAGCCGCTGAACACTCACCGTGGCATAGGCCGGATAGGTCATGATGCTGCCCTGCGGGTAGCGCGTATTGCGCACGCCGCGTGACATAATTTCAAAGGCACCCCCGCCGTAGGTCTCAGGATCCGTTAAAAAAATCACCAGCGCCAGCTTGCGCGTGGAATAAACAAAGTCTCCCAGCTCAAAATGCCAGTCGATGGCCTGACCCACCTGCAGGCTCAGCAGCTGAATTTCGAGGCGCTGGCCCAGTTCAAAATGGTAATGGCGCTGATTGAGCATCTGCATCAGGCCGCTGATTTGCTGGATCAGGGCCTGCCCAGCTTCATCAGACAGATCCGGTACCGCAATCTGACCCTGCATGTATTGCCTGAAGCCGTTAAGATAGGTTTGCTGTTCCAGCTGGGTCTGCTGGGTGCGCTGAGAATCAACGGGCAGTTTCAGCAAGGCTTCACATTCTGCCGGAGAAAAAGCGTTCATGTAGGTGAAGGATTTGATAATGTCATTGTTGATGGGCAGGCCTTCAACCATATCAGGCTGCTGGCCTTCACCTGCCTGAGGCGGGGGGACTGGCTTGCTGGCATCAAGAGGGGCAAAAAAAGCGTTACTCATTCAAAGCAGGGTCCGATAATCCAGGTCACCATCGTATGGCGCACCCCCCGCGTGACGGGCGTGATTTCATGCGGCACATACGACGGGAAAAAGACAGCAGAACCCTGCTCAGGCACAATCGGCGCAAAATTGGGTTTCAGAATCAGCTTACCGCCCTCATACTCTTCGGGCGGTGTTAAAAAAGCCACGCTCGAAATTTTTCTCAGACTGCTCTGACCGTAACCAATATCGGTATGGGTGTGATAAAAGCCCGTGTTTTCGTATTCCAACACCTGAAAATTGGTAATACTCTGAATGCGAAAGCGATAGTACTTGTCGTTGACCTGACGCAGCTTCTCACTGATGCGATCATAGACCCACTGATAGGCCGGAGTGCATTTTAAGGTCTTGACCTTGGTGTTGCGGGAATACATCTGCAGCTGATTGCGGCCATTTTTATCCTGGGTGACCACATGCGCCTGGCTGCAGGGCACGCCCGCATAGATGATGTCCATGCACTCTTTGGGGCTGAACACGTTTTTAAACTGAAAAAAGTGATTCAGATACGGATTGATCTGAGCTGAAGGGTTTGGTGAGGCTTCGCTTTGCACAGGGGTATTCACAGTCTGGCGCTTGGTTTCCTTTGTTTGCTGCTTGGGGTAATATGAGAATATTATACGTTGTCCTGGCCAGCAGGGCAAAGCATCCTGCAGAAAGAGAGGCCGCCCTGCGCATGAAAAGCACGGATAACAAGCCTTTAAAAAGTTTTGAGGCCTTCTGGCCTTTTTATGTCGCTGAACACAGCCACCCCCTGAACCGTCGCCTGCATTTTATCGGAACTGCCCTGGCCATCTGCAGCCTGGGGGCTTTTGCCCTGACGCGGCGCAAGCGCTTTCTGGCGCTGGCTCCCGTGTCTGGCTACTTTTTTGCCTGGCTGGGCCATTTTCGTGTCGAAAAAAACCGGCCGGCCACTTTTACCTACCCCGGCAAATCGCTGCTGGGAGATTTTAAAATGTTTGGCCTGATGCTCAGCGGCAAAATGGATCAGGAAATTGAGCGCCTGCAGCGCGCCTCTGAAAGCGAGTAAAATCGATGGAGCTCTATCTCAGCAGCGAATACATTGAACTGGCCCAGGCCCTGAAATGGGCCAATCTCGTCGAGAGTGGCGGACACGCCAAACTGGTGATCCAGAACGGCGAAGTCCTGCTCAATGGCGAGGTCGAAACCCGCCGGGGCCGCAAACTGCGCGACGGCGACACGGTGCTTTTTAACGGCCAGCAAATTCAGATCAAGGACAAAGCATGAATCATAACTCTGTTTTTTTACGCAAATTTTTATACGACGAGGGCATTGATGCCGATCTGCGCCGCCTGATTCATACCATCTCAGTGGCCGGTAAATACATCTCCGCCCTGCTGCAGGCCGCCAATCGCAAGGCTGCTGGCACCCAGAATGCATCAGCTGAAGATCAGCTTGAGGCCGACAAACAGGCCGATATTATCCTGCGCGATATGATTGTGGCCCTCGATTACGTGTATGACTATGCCTCTGAAGAACAGGCCAAGCCGGTGCGCGCCCAGCATAAAAATCCCAAGTTTTCGGTCGCTGTCGATCCCCTCGATGGCTCTTCACTGATTGATGTGAACCTGGCTGTAGGCACCATTGTGGGCATTTATCCGGCAGAAGAGCTGGTCGACAACGGGCGCCAGATTGTGGCTTCGCTGTACATTCTCTATGGTCCACTGACCACCCTGGTTTACACCACAGGCAAAGGCGTGCATGAGTTTGTGCTCTGTCCTGAAGGGGAGTTTGTACTGGCCCAGTCCAATATTCAGATGAAAGAGGCTGGCAAGATTTACAGTCCCGGTGGCCTGCGCACAGACTGGACACCTGCGCACCGTCAGTTTATTGACGACCTGATTGCCACCGATTACAAGCTGCGCTACAGTGGCGGTCTGGTGCCTGACTTCAACCAGATCCTGATGAAAGGCGGCGGCCTGTTTTCGTATCCGGGACTGAAAGACACCCCCGAAGGCAAGCTGCGGCTGCTGTTTGAGCTTTACCCCCTGGCCTTTTTGTGTGAGCAGGCCGGCGGCTGCGCCACCGATGGCCTGCAGCCGACCCTGGATATCCCGCTTAAAAAGCTGCACCAGCGGGCCCCGATTTATATCGGCAGCCGCCATGAGGTCGAAAAGGCCAAAGACTACCTGCGCTGAGGTACCACAACCTGGCGCTGCAGCTTTCTGAGTGACCCGGCGTCAGGCCTCCACCACAATCGGCTTCAGCTGCACCTCGGCCACTTCTGCGACATTGCTGAGCAATTGTTGTGCAAGTTCAGGTTGGCTGCCCGCATCGAGGGTAAAGGCCAGAATCAGTTGCTGTGCAATTTTATCAGCCAGAATTTCTTCCGGTGAAGGAAAGGTTTTGACCACGGTGCCACACTGTTCCAGCTGCATCATCAGCAAAGAAGCCCGCACGGACTTCATCTGAACATTGTCCATCAGGGTAATGTGGGCCTCCAGCGGCTGGGTGTTGCGCTGGGCGGCCGACTGAAACAGGCGCTTTTCAATCGGATTATAATAAGATTCCAGCACTTCCACTTCCATTTTGAGCTGACTGGCATGGCCACTGATGGGCTCCAGAAAAACGTCATTGCCCATTTTAAAGGACCAGAGCAACTGACCAGCGGGGTCTACCTCAATCATTTCACGCTGGTTGTTAAAGGTAATCAGGGTATTGCCGTTTTCGAGACGCTCAGCCCGTGTCGGGTTCATGATCGGGCGGCGGGTGACCGGATCGCCATCATAGAACCAGACCTCGCGGCCTTCAGGACTGACTTCCAGAATGCGGTTATTCCGGGTATCTGCAATCAGGGTATGGCCGTTGGCCAGACGGGTGGCAAACTCCGGGCCAAAGAGCTGACCCGGGCCTTTGCCCTTGAGGCGGCTGCCATAATACCAGACGCTTTCGCCCGCGCGGTTGATCTCGCGGACCGTATTGAGCATGGCGTCAGCAAAGAGCACATTGCCGTTGCCGAGGGCTTCCACCGACTGAGGTGAACTGATTTTACCTGCCTCCTGATAGGTCCAGACAATTTCCTGCGCGGCGTTCAGCTCCACCAGACGCTTATTGCGCTGATCGGCCACCACCAGATGCTGATCTTCAAGGGCACTGGCCGCACGCGGACCGCCCAGAGGTGAGCGCGGCGGGCCTTTGATCTCGCGCAGCACCTCACGGTCACTTTTAGAGACTTCCAGCACACGGTTGTTGCTGTTATCGGCAATCAAAACCGAAAGATGGGTCTCGGTAACATGAAAAGGGCGCGAAAGGCTCTGCCCCATTTCAAAACCGTAGTGCCAGCGCACCTCTCCCTTGCGGTTGATGCGCAGCACGGCGTTGTGGTGTTTGTCGACAATATAGGCTTCCAGTTTTTTAAGGCCTGCTTCGGGCTTTTCAAAGATCTGCGAGGGCTGCACGCTGCTGGTGGTCATCTGGGTGCGCAGCTTGCGCTTTTGTTCAGCCATTTTGTCTTCAATCAGGGCCTGCAGCTTTTTGGCCGTTTTGTCTTCAGCTTCCGGCTGAGCAGCCGCTTCCTGCTGAATACGGGCGGCAATCATTTTCTGCATGCGCTTGAAGTTGACCTTCTGGGCCAATCGGGCCGGGCGCAGTTCACCGTGGTCCAATACTTTGTATACCAGCTGCTCCACACCGTTTTCGTCCACCACCAGCTGGGGGGCATCCACGCGGGGCTGAAAGGCCAGATCCTCAATTTTACTGAACCAGACCAGCTGGCGATTTTTGGGGTTGAGCTGCACCAGTTTGTCTTCATCCAGAATCAGAATATCCTGGTTCAGCAAGCGGATCATTTTGGTGGGAAAGACAATCTGAAAGGCCGGATCCACGCTGGCCGAAAAATAAGCGCATTCGTTGATCACTTCACCCAGGCTGTCGATTTCAAGCAGACGGTAATTGCCCGCATCCAGAATCAGGGTGTGGTCATTAAGCAGACGCTGCACACAGGCCGGTGATTTCAGGCCCAGTTCTTCAGGCCCCCAGCTCTGCAGCAGATGGCCTTCGCGGGCAAACTCCAGCACGCGGTGATTGCCCGTATCAGCAATCAGATAGGTTTGCTGATGGGTATACTGCACGTCAGACGGACTGCTGAGATGGGCCTCATCGTTGCCGGACTGGGCCTGTACCCCAAAAACCTTCAGGAGTTCACCGCTGCTGTTGGTTTCAATCACCCGGTGCTGGCCCTGATCTACAATCAGATAATGGCGTTCACCCGTGTCTTCAGGCAAATAATAGGTGGCTTTGACCGGCTCGCGCAGACGGTGGGCCGCACTGGCTTCCGTATCAAAACGCCAGTAGACCGTGCCCTGCAGTCCCACCTCTATCACAGCATGCCCGTCTTTGTCGGCCACCAGCATATTGTTATTGGGGAGCCAAAGGGTATCGTAGGGCGATTCGCAGGGCAATTTATCCGGCGAAAGGTGCCAGCTGATGTATTTGTAAGGGTTCAGCTGCAGCAGACGCATACCCTGGGGATCAGGTATCACCAGATGCCCCGGCGGCAGATTGGCCGTGGCCTCGGCTGAAGCGATGCGCCGTTTGCGCAAGCGCTCCGGGCTTTCAAGCTCAAAGCCACAGCTGCTGCAATCCCAGCTGTCGAGCGTATGGTTACAATTGGGGCAACGGGCTGGCGGCGGCTGATCCGCACTGAGCTCCTGACGGGCCTCTAAGGCCCGCAGTACGGCCTCACGCACCAGTACGGTCTTGAGTCCCTGTTTTTGAAACAGGTCTTCAATCTGCACAATGGTGGAGTCAAAAATCTCCAGCTGCTCGCGGGCCGCTTCAGCCGCTTCTTGCAGGCGGGTCTGTGCGTCAGGATCCTGGGCGGGGTCCAGCTGGGTCTGCTGCTGAAAGGTCTTGATCAGCAAAGCCACAATTTCTGCCGTCACTTCTGCAGACAGTTCAATCCGACTGGCTTTTTTGGGCGTCAGGTTGAGGGTATCAGACTCGGGATTGTTTTGTACCACCGCCCCTAGCTGCAGCCCTTTATCTTCAGGCTGCGGCGACGGGCTGGCCTGGATCTGCCCCGCTTTGAGGTCGTTCAGTTCCGCTTCGGAGATCAGACCGGCATCCAGCACCAGTTCTTCAAGCGAGCGGCGGGGAAAGTCCATCGGGTTGGCAAAGGCATGGGTCAACTGGGCTGGCAGGAGCTCATCTTCCAGCAGATAGTGCTGACTGACCTTTTTTTTGCGGGCATCAATCACATTCATCACAGGCTTCTGGCTTTCAGGATCGGCAGTCAGCAGCAGCAAATGCTCCCCTTCGGGTGAAATCGAAAGCAGATCACAGGGCGACAAACCCAGATCCTGACGCAGCAAGCCCTGCACTTCAATGCGCGGACCCAGCTGCCCCATGCTGAGATAGTGCAACCCCATCTGGGGCTGCAGGCTGAGCAGATAAAGATGCTCATGGTCAGGGGCCATCACCAGATTGCCCAGATTGCCCAGACCCACCCAGTTCTGCTCCAGCTTTAAGGGCGGCCATTTGTCTTCACGCCGGGCAAAACTCAGCATAAACAGGGCGGAAGTCTGGTTATCCGTGATATAAGCCAGCTCTTTGGTTTCGTTGATCGCAATATTCAGACACTTGCTGCTGCCGGGGGGGCGAATTTGCACAGTACCCAGTTCTTCAAGCGGATCCGTAGAAAAAACAGTGACTGTGCCTGCCCCCCGGTTACCTATACACAGCCATTGCTGATTTTCGGACATAAAAAGATCAAAAGGACCTGAAAACAGGGACTTATTGGCCATGCCAGCAAAAAGGGCCTGATGACTGAGGCCCAGATAAGCGGCTTCGTTATGCCCCTGCGGGTAAAGATAGGTAAAATCCTGAGGCGTGACCAGACCATAAGGCTGATCAAGGGCCGCCATCCGCTGGGCCCGGCGGCTGCCGTCATTGCGTTCAGCCAGCAGCACATGCTGCCCCCAGGGGCTGTAATCGGCCAGATTAAAAGCAGGCACCCGCTTTTTATGCAGCGCAAAGCGCTGGATTTCTTCACCATCAGGGCGCTCCTGAACCACCAGCTCTCCGGCCACCGGATCAATCAGGTAGGCACGGCCACTCACCTGTTGCTGGCGCTGCTTCAGCTCCTGCTCCTGTGTGCTTTGCAAGGCCGCCAGCTGACTGACCTCTGCAATCTGATGCTGAATAAGCAATGCCTCAATGGCTTTATCACTGAATAGTTCCATCACGTTTACCCCGAGTTTTGCCCTGTTTCACTGATCACGGTTGTGTAGATGCATTATACGCGATTTCAGGTTTTGGGGCATTCCACGCAGATTCTCTGAATTTTATGCCTTTAGCCTAACACCGGACATCTCTTACCGATGCCGGAGTGAGATGGATTTCACTTGCCTCAGAAGACCCGCTAAGGCTAAACTGAAACGCTTATTCTGTTCAGACAAAGGTGTTTATGTTCTGGTTGTTTTATGTCACCTGAAAACGCAGGATTCCGCCGGCTGGGGACGGGCTTTTTCAGCGGGCGCCGCCGTCAGCGCAAACAGTGGCAGCTGAGCCCAGCCCAGCTCAGTGCTCTGGGCTTTATTGCCCTGATTATATTGGGAACATTTTTACTGGCTTTACCCTGGTCAACACAGGGCGAACGGTCACAGTCGCTGGGCAGGCATCTGCTGACAACATTGTTTGAAGCCACTTCAGCAGTCTGTGTCACCGGGCTGAGCGTGGTCAATATCAAAGCCCACTACAGCCTTTTTGGTCAGCTGATCCTGATGCTGCTAATCCAGATCGGCGGCCTGGGCTATATGACACTCTACAGCCTGATGCTGCTGGCCGTGGGGCGCCAGCTGTCGCTGCGTGACCGCCTGGCCATGCAAAAAGTGCTGGACCTGCCCGGTTCAGGCGGCGTAAGGGCTTTTATCCTGCGCATTCTGCGCATGACCCTGATCATTGAAGCTGTGGGTGCGGTGCTGCTGGCTTTTGCCTGGGTCCCGGTCCATGGACTGGCCAGAGGCGTTTATTATGCGGTTTTTCACAGCATTTCTGCCTTTAATAACGCTGGTTTTGCACTTTTTGACGACTCTCTGATGGCAGATCAGACCCATCCGGTGGTTCTGCCCGTGATTGCTTTACTGCTGATTCTGGGGGGGCTGGGTTACCCGGTGCTTTCAGAACTGCTCAAACAGATGCGCCAGCATCCGCTGCAACTGCACTGGCAAGAACTGAGTCTGCATAGCAAGGTGTCACTGGGCGCCACCGGCAGCCTGCTGTTGTTTGGTTTTATCAGCTATCTGATGCTGGAATTTTCACGGCCCGGTACCCTGGGCAGCTTCAGCCTGGGGGGTAAACTGCTTTCAGCAGCCTTTATGTCCGCCACCACCCGCACAGCGGGCTTTAATGCTCTGAACATTGCCGCACTGTCGGTGCCCGCCATTTTTATCACGCTCTCGTTGATGCTGGTCGGCGCCAACTCCGGCGGCACGGGCGGTGGGGTCAAAACCACCACCCTGGTGGTGATACTCAACAAAGTCTGGGCCATTCTGCGCGGCCATCACAACCCCAGTCTGATGAAGCGCCGGATTAACCCGCTGACAGAAGACAAAGCCTGGGCCACGCTGCTGCTGTCAGTGCTTTGGATCAATGCCATAACGTGCTGGCTGACCCTGACCGAGCCTGGCGCTGACTTTCTGAGCGTTTTATTTGAAGTCATCTCTGCATTTGCCACAGTCGGTCTCTCCATGGGCCTGACGGCGAATTTAAGTACGTCAGGGCAGAGCGCTATCATTGTCACCATGTTTGTGGGGCGTGTAGGTATCCTGACGCTCGGCATGGCCCTCTGGGCCCGGCAGCAGCATAAGTCCCTGATAAAATATGCCGAAGAAAGTTTAATGGTAGGCTGATAAACACACCATGAAAAGCAAACAGTTTGCCGTGATTGGCATTGGACATTTTGGGCTGAATGTGGCCCAGACGCTGAAACAAAGCGGCCATGAAGTGCTCCTGATTGATAACGATGAAGCCCGTGTACAGGCCGCCATGGAGCAGGAAGCCGCCACCGAGGCGGTCTGTCTGGACGCCACGCATCTGCATGCCCTGGAAGAGCTGGGCCTGCAACACTTTGATGGGGTTGTCATTGCCATCGGTGAACACCTGCAGGAAAGCATCTTAACCGCACTGAATCTGCTGGAGCTGGGGGTTAAACAGATTGTGGCCAAAGCCAGCACCCCGGCCCACGGCAAAATCCTGCAAAAAATGAATGTTCACCGGGTAGTCTATCCTGAACAGGAAATGGGCGAGCGGGTGGCCCGCTCGCTGGTACAAAGCCATATTCTGGACGGCTTTGAACTGGACCCGTGCTACAGCGTGGTCGAAGTTCTGGCTGGCGAAGCCCTGTATGGCCACAGTCTCAAAGATCTGGCGCTGCGCGCGCGCTATGGCGTCTACGTGATGGCTATCAAATCACCCGGACAGGAGCTGAGCATCATCCCCAGCCCCGATCGCTATATTCAGGAAAAAGATATTCTGCTGGTCCTGGGCGGCAATCGCCAGCTGGAGCGGTTTATTGAGGCAGCCAGCCAGCCTAAGCTGTTATAGCATCAGGGTTTCAGACAAGCCCTACAGGCAAGGCTTTAATTGGACTGCGACTCAAGCAGCGAAAAACAGCCCGCCAGGCCAGGGTGGTTTGGCAATTCCTGCTGCAGCAGTTCACGGGGAGAGAGGCCGGCGTAATTGCGCAGGGCGGGATTGGCGCCGCCTTTGATCAGAGCAGTGACATTGTCTGCCTGACCTGCCCGCAGAGCATAAAACAAAGGTGTGTTGCCCTCGCGGTCACGGGCGTTGAGCGTCACCGGCGCCAGGGCCGTCAGATGATGAATCTGATTCGGCCGCCCTTGTGCCGCCAAAAAATGCATGACCTGTCGTCCGTCAAAATCAGTTATACTGATCCGGACGCCTGCACGGTGGAGTTGGGTTAATATTTCAGCGCTTCCGTTGAGCGCCACCTGGTGCAGCAGCGGTCGCCCAACAGGCTCCAGCAGATAAACATCCGGGCTTTCAGCGGCCTGTTTTAAGGCCTCAAGGGCGCTTTGAAAAGCGGGCAGATCCTGGTCAAAAGCAGCCGCAATCAGAGCTTCTTCCCGGGCAAAGCGTTCCAGCGCCTTCTGGCCACGGGCATACACAAAAGGGGCGTGGCGAATATTAAAATCACTCAGCCCACTGGCCTTGTAATTGCTGAGCCACTGGGCTGCGGCGACCTGCTTTTGTGCAGCGTAGGCCGCAGGGGTCAGGCCCTGCTGATCCTGTAGGCTGAGATTGCCCTCTGCTTTAAACTGCAGCAAGAGACGCAGAACGTCCAGCTGCTGTTTTTCAGGCAAATCCAGCGCCAGATGCAAAGGGGTTTTGGCCTGCAGGCGGTCTTCCTGATAGACCGGATCCGCATCCAGGCGCAGCAGGCGCTCCAGCATCTGGGTTTCGTACTCTGGCAGATAACCTTCACGCTCGACGTGGGGCAGCAGCTGGCGCTGGGTATTGGCCTGAATGCGTGTCAGCGCAATACTCAGGGGCCGCAAACTCAGGCCATTGTGAAGCGGCAGGGGCAGGTTCAGATCCACCGGATACTGCGCCACAAAACTTTCAACCGCCGGGCCGTTGCCCATGGCAATCGCCCGGCTCAGCAACAGACCGGGCTCAGCTGCCGCGGCTGCAGCGCCTTGAAAGGCAAGAAGCAGCAACAGCAGCAGGGTCACGCACCGTCCCAGAACCAAATGCTTCATCCTGACAAAACAGGCACCGGGGCCTGCAAGCCAGCCTGAATCTGGTCCCAGAGCTGGCGGCGGGCGGCCAGTGCGCGCTGCGCTCCCTGATAAGCATTGGCCCAGCCCTCAGGTTCTGCCGCACAAATCTGGCTCAGCATTTGCCAGGCCATGGGGCCGTGCGTCTCACCATCAAGATGGATATGACGCTCCAGATAATCCACAAAAATAGCCAGTTCCGCGTGCTCCTGATGCAGCCGGGCCACCAGCCCACGAAACAGGTCGGGGATAATCGCCTCACGTCCCAGGCAAAAAGCCGCCGCCAGCGCGGCATGCGAAGGGCCTGTTGCCAGCCGCCAGGTTTCTTCAACAAAGGCCGCAGCACCTGCAGGCAGACGCTGGGCCTGCAAAACATCGGGCAAAGCAGCACCCGCGCGCAGAGCCGCTAAAAAAGCATCAATGGCCCGGGTATCCGCCCCGCAGGCGCGCATGGCGCGATGATACAGCTCAAAATGACTGCAGTAGCTGCCATCAGCCAGGCAATCGCTTTCTTCGGCCAAGACAATTTCGTTGATCAAGCGGCAGGTATCGTTGTCAGCAGCTGGCAACCAGGGCAGCTGAGAGCCTGTAAAGCGCAGCTGCAGGGCTTTCAGCAGGGTCATAAAGTCCCAGACGGCAAAGACATGATGCTGCATGAACACCTGCACGTCCGCCAGGGTATGCAGTGATGCGTAAAGCGGGTGGGCGCTGATCTGCTGGCGATAAGCGACAGTAAGCGCCTCCAGGTCCTGCTGTGTCATTAACGGCGGGCCAGCCGCTGGGGCACATCCAGCAGCATCGGGCCGGTCAATTCACTGATGCGGACCGTCTGCAGCCGGGTATCGTCTTTGAGGTGAAACACCAGTTGATCGTCTGGATTCAGGCCCCGGAAGTGCAGGCCCATTTTAAAGGCACCCTGACTATTGGTGCGGGTGGCCTCCAGCTGGCCGGTTTCGGGGTGCAGCAAAAAGATATCCTGATAAGCCAAAGCAACGCCGTTTTGCATCAGCTGGCCTTCCACGTCCATGCTCATCTGCTTGGGGGCATTGGGGTTCAGCACAATCGGAAAGCCAAAATGCTTCCAGCCCCAGTAGCCTTCGTCAATCACTTTGACGTTGGTATAGCCTTTTTCTTTAAGGCTCTCAGCACTCAGACCCGACAGGTGATGCGGGCAGCCGCAATAGAGCAGCAGCTGACGATCTTTGCCAAAAGGGAACTGATTGCTGGTGCGAATCACCTGATACGGGTAAGAAATGGCACCCTTGATATGCTCTGCGTTATACTCAACCCGGCTGCGCACGTCTACCACCAGCGGGATGCGCTGTTTGACAATCTCATAGGCGTTCTGGGCTTTGATCAGGAGCTTGGGGTCAATATCATAGTGGTCGTGACCGGCATGGCCCGCATCTGCGGGTTTATCTTGCCGCAGGGGCGCCTGGGCCAGACCGGCCGGCACCATCGCACTGATTAAAAGCAGGCTGCCCAGCAGGGCATGAATGGCAATTTTCATAAACGTCTCCTTTATCCATGAGAGGATCTGCTGACATTATACTCAACAAGCATGCAGGCTGATGTCAAGCCAGCCGGCAAATCTTATCAAGCACACCGTAAAACCCCGTCCTTCAGGTCGGGGATATAAGGCAGTGATTCAGAATGAACCGTTCTTCGCACTCCCTGAGTAGACTTGAGGGGATCGGCTGAAGTTTTTTTACACATGAAAGGGTCTCCTTGAGGCGATGGATTCAATAACCACAAAG
>JACYMC010000136.1 GCA_015272195.1 Candidatus Sericytochromatia bacterium | reverse complement strand
CAGAAAGGAGCCAGTTTTTATCTACTGATCTGTTTGTGAGAAATGCGGGTTAGCCGTGGTAAAAGCGCTCATGGACGATCTGGTCGCCCTGCCATTTCTGTACGGCCACCTGGGCAATTTTGACGCGGTTGCCGTCTTTGAAGGTCACGTCCATCCAAGATTCGATCATGGCCACTTGCTGGGCTTCGTCCACCACAATGTGGTCCACGCCGCCGCCGTGAACCGCTTCAACGCTGTTGACAAATTGTTCTTCGTAGGCGCGGTTTTCGGCTTTGCCCACGCGGGGGGCTTCGAGGTTTTCCTGCATGACCACTTCTTCGTGGTAATAGGTTTCAAAGGCTTGCAGAATCTGACCTTGCATGATCTGTTCGTAGAGGCTTTCAACGTGTTTTTTGAGGGACATAAGCGGGTCTCCTTTTGTTTGTTTAAACATCTAAATGGATGATAGCGCAAATAATTGTTTGATGTCAAACTATTTAAGATAAAAATCGTATTAAAACCCTGGGAGCAGACCCACAGTTTGTTACACTGGTAGGCATGTACTCCCCTCAAAAAGGATAAAAACAATGTCTCAAGAAGTGGTGATTGTTAAAGCCCTGCGCACCCCCATTGGTAAATTTGGCGGCAGCCTGGGTGGGCTGAGCGCGGTGGATCTGGGCGCCCACGCCATCAAGTCTCTGCTGGCCGATACACCCGTTAACAGCGACAACCTGGATGAAACCATCATGGGTATTGTGGTCAATGCCGGTGCTGGCCAGATTCCCTCGCGTCAGGCGGCAGCCAAAGCCGGTTTGGGCGCCCAGGTCAAATCCCTTACCATTAACAAGGTCTGCGCCTCTGGTATGAAGGCCGTGGGTCTGGCGGCCCAGGCGATTCGTGCCGGAGATCGCCAGATCGTGGTGGCCGGCGGCATGGAGAGCATGAGCAATACGCCCTATCTGATGCCCAAAGCCCGCTGGGGCGCTCGTATGGGTGACGCCCAGCTGATCGACAGCATGATTCACGACGGCCTGTGGTGCGCGTTTCACGATGTGCACATGATTATTCACGGCTCCAACGTGGCCAGAGAGTACGGCATCAGCCGCCAGGAACAGGATGAGTGGGCCCTGCGCAGCCACCAGCTCGCCGCAGCCGCCACGGCTTCAGGCCGCTTTGCCAAAGAAATCGCAGCCCTCAGTATTCCCCAGCGCAAGGGCGAGCCGCTGGTGGTAACCCAGGATGAGTCTATCCGGGCCGACACCACTCTCGACAAGCTGGGCGCTCTCAAGCCGGTTTTTGATGCCGAAGGCAGCGTGACCGCTGGCAATGCGCCGGGTATTAATGATGGTGCGGCTGCTTTGCTTCTGATGAGCCGTGCCCAGGCCGAGGCCCTGGGTCTGGAGCCCCTGGCGCGCATTGTCAGTTATGGTGAAGTGGCTGACGACTATCCCTATCTGGCCCGCACGCCGGCCAATGCGATCAGGGCAGCCCTGCAGCAGGCCCAGATGACAGTGGATCAGCTGGACCTGATTGAAATCAACGAGGCCTTTGCTGCTGTGACCCTGCTGAGCACCAAACTACTCGAAGTCAGCCCGGATATTGTGAACGTCAACGGCGGCGCCATTGCCCTCGGGCATCCGATCGGGGCCAGCGGTGCCCGTCTGGTGGGTACGCTGGTGCATGAGCTGCTGGAACGCGGCCAGCGCTTTGGTGCGGCGGGTATCTGCAGTGGTTCTGCCCAGGGTGACGCGATCATTATTGAAAACCTCAAGGCCTAGTCTGACGTGACGCAAACCCTGAATGTGATTACCCTTGACCCGGTCTGGGAGGGGCGTTTGCAGCAGGGTTTGCGGCGCAGCGCGCAGGGCACGGCTGAGCTGCAGCTGAATCCGGGGCTCGAACAGCAGTTTCTGAGCGCGCTGGAGGCCGGCCTGCGTTACTGTCAGGCCGAAGGCTATCTTAAGCTGGCCCTGCTGGTGGATCCCCGTTTTCGCCGGCAGGTGCATCGTCTGATTGAACGGCGACTGCCTCATCTGCCCGTTTTATCTTACGCTGAAATTGCGCCGGGCTTTCAGGTCAACAGTTTGTATACCCTAACGGCCTGATTTGGTGGCTTCGCTGGATTTAAACAAACCCTTGCGGGCTTTTTCCACCAGCTGGGTAATGACAGGCTGCCCCAGTTTGCGCTGAATCGAAATCGCATAAAAGCGGTTGCGCACATTTTCAGCCCGGCCAATGCATTCCACACCCAGGCTCTGGATGATATCGTCTTCGATCACGCTGGGCAGGGCAAAAACCCCGTGGCCCATCTGACCAAAGACTTTGAGCAGGGCCGTGTCATCAAACTCGCCCACAATATGGGGCTTAATACTGTTTGTGGTCAGCCATTCCTCCAGCTCCGGGCGCAGTGCCGTGTTGTCTGAGGGCATCAGCATGGGGGCATCTTTGAGGCTCTGGGGAAACTTTTTGCGGTAAGCGCTGGCCCTGGCGGGAGCTACAAAAAAGCTGACGCCACACTCGCCCAGCAGGTGGTTATAGGCCTTGATTTTGGTGCCGGGGCTGACCGGGGCATCGGCCAGCACCACGTCCAGCTCATAGAGCGACAGACGCACCAGCAGACCTTCGAGGTTATCGTCCTCCATGCAGACAAAACGCACGCTGTCCTGCATGGCCAGCAAGGGTTCCAGAATGCGGTATGAAACCATTTTGGGCAGGGAGTCTGTAATGCCAATGGTCAGGCGCTGGCGACGGGAGGCCGGGGTCTGGCCCTGCAAAAATTGCTGCAGATCCTGGCCGATGCTGAAAATATCGTCGGCATAGCGAAACACCATCTGCCCCATTTCGGTTAAGATCATCTGGCGGCCACTGCGCTGGAAGAGATCCTGACCAATGGCCTGCTCCAGGGTTTTGAGCTGGTTGCTGATGGTCGGTTGTGAGAGATGCAGCTTTTTGCAGGCTTTCACAATGCTGCCCTGTTTGGCCACCACCCAGAAGTAAAGCAGATGATGGTAATTGAGCCAGTCCATAGGGGTGCCTCTAATGTTATTTTTCTATATTATAGTTTAAAACATTGAATTTGAAAATATGCAAAATATATTATATGATAATCTCAGTTTAAGTGCTCTTAGTCTTAAACGAACAAGTTTCCAGACGATTCATCAACGGTGCGTGTACTCCCGGCAGTCCTGAGCTTTCAGAGACTGCCGTTTTCTTTGGGCGCACATCTCAGCGCTGGCAATGCGGGCAGTAATGGGTGCCCCGCTGCGCCAGAGTGGTTTTAACAATTGTCTGCTGACATTGAAAACAGGGCTGGCCACCCCGGCCATAAACAAAAAGATGTTCCTGATGGCTGCCGCGCTGGCCGTCGGGGTGCAGATAGTCTTTTAAGCTGGTGCCGCCAGCGTTGATGCCCTTTTGCAGTACCTGCGGAATCGCTTTCAGCAGCCGTCGGATCTCGGCGGGTTTCAGGCTCTCAACCGATCGCCGGGGCAGAATGCCCGCCACAAAAAGGGCTTCATCTACATAGATATTGCCCAGTCCGGCGATATTGGTCTGATCCAGCAGCCAGGCTTTGATATTGCGCTGTGACCGGCCCAGCGTGCTGGCCAGTGTCTGATAGTTAAAGGTGTTTTCGAGGGGCTCAGGCCCCAGTTTCAGCAGGGCGGGCCATTGGTCCAGTTGAGGCGCTGAGAGCAGCTGAACACGACCAAACTTACGGATATCGCGGTAAAACAGGCGGCGCTGATCGGCAAAATGAAAAATACCGTGGGTGTGTTTATCGGGCAGGTTGTTCAGGGGGCGTTGGTAATAGGTAAAAGGCAGTGGCAGCAGCGCTTTGCTGGTTTCAGCGGGTGTGACCAGCACCTGTCCGGTCATGCGCAGATGAATCAGGATACGATCCTGGCTCAGCACCAGAATCAGGTATTTGGCGCGCCGCATGACGGCCAGCAGCTCCTGGCCCGGCAATTGCTTCAGCAAATCGGGAGCGGCCTGCACCACGCCGGGGGTCAGGATTTCGAGTTGGCTGAAACGGGCACCGAGCAGCTGGGCTTCGAGGCCTCTGCGCACGACTTCAACTTCAGGCAATTCAGGCATTGGTACGGGCCTTACGGCGGCGGTTTTGCTGGCTTTGATCGTAGCTCAGACCGGTTTGCCAGATGGACCAGGCCCAGAAGATCACTACAAGCAGGCCAAAGAGCAAGAGCAGCTGACCCTGCAGACCTTCACTGAGGCCAATCCAGACCGCCAGAGCCGAAGAAATCACAATTTTAAAGACCGACGCACTCACATCACCAATGCGCATCACGGGACCTTCGATCAGGGGCTTGAGCTGAAAGCGCACGGATTCATCGGTGGGTGTGTAGAGTAACTCTTTGGTGGCGTTGTTGAGGGAGTAATTTAAAGCGCCGCCCACAATCAGCATCAGCTGAACCAGCATCAGTTCCACAGGAAAGAGCAGGGCCACCCCGACTATAAAAAAGAAGCCAGGCAAAATCAGCACGCTCCAGCGCAGGCCCACCCGGCGAAACAAAAAGCGGGCCACCACCGTCAGCAGCACAATGCCCAGCACGCCCTGCCAGAAATAAATATCGGCAAAGAGTTTGCGGGTTTTGCTCTCTAAGCTTTCTTTGTACTGGGTATATTGGTTTTCAAACCTTGCTTGTTCGGCTGCTGTGAACTGGGCCTGCTTAAAAAGGACCGTTAATTGTGTCTGCTGCGCCTCCGTACTGAGCTTTTTGAGGCCATAGATGGTCTCAAACTGTGCCGTATTGCTGTCGCTGCTGAACACTTCCTGGTAGGTTTTCTGGGCCAGGCTCAGATCAATCTGGCGCAGGGCCTGTAAATTAATCACTGTGCCCATCAGCGCCAGACCAAACACCATCACGGCAATGCCGCGCGCATAACGGTTGCGCAGAATTTCGCGCAGGTCTTCCCAGCCTCGTGAAACGTGTGCTTTGCGGGCAGAGCTTGTCTGCCGCTCGCTTTCGGCGCTGTGTTCACAAAAATAAACCGCCAGCCAGATCAGGCCCAAGGCAACACCCATGGCCAGCGCGGCAAAAAGCAGGGCCCAGTCTTTGAGGGGCTCATAGCCCGCCAGCCACGACGAAAGCCGTGCCCCGCTGATATTGCCCAGGGTCGCACCCAGCGCCACAAAGCCAAAAAAGCGCTCGGCCTGATCGGAGCGAAAAATGGTGTTGATCACGGCCCACAGAATCGAGAGGGCCAGGGTAAAGTAAACTGAGGCCCAGAAAAAAAAGATTACGGTGGCGATACGGCCGGTCAGCGGCAGGGAGATCAGAAAGGCCAGTTTGCACAGCACGATCAGCAGATAGGTGTAGAGCATCAGCCGGTAGCGGGGCACGCGCCCAACCCAGAAGTTGAAAAACTTGGTGACCAGTAAGGCAATCAGGGGCATGGCCAGAAAAAAGTAGGGCAGCATATCGGCTGAAAAATGCATAAACAGCCGGGCTTCGCGCAGCGGTTTGACCAGATAATAAGACAGCAGCAAAAAATACAGGGCCAGGAAGCTCAGCAGCACCGGGCGCTGCTCCCCCCGCCGTGCACCGCTGAGAGTTTCAAAGAGTCGCTGCAACATGAGGCTCATTGTAGCAGATAAATGCTTTTAAAAGCGTATAAATTACAGTCATTCGGTCAGATTGACCTGCTTCCAGAGCATCGCCTATAATCGAAATAGATTGAGCACGTTCAGCCCCTGCCCCGACCCGCTCATGTATCAAGCGCTCAGGAGAAGTCTTATGTCTCATTTTACGCGTGTCAAAACCCGCATTATGGATCTTGAATGTCTGGAGCTGGCCCTGTCTGAGCTGGACTACCGGGTGATTCATGAAGCCCGCATCCGTGGCTGGCAAAACCAGCACAAACCCGCCCAGCTGGTGGCCCAGTTTCCGGGCCAGCTCTGCGCGTATGATATCGGTTTTGTCTTTAATCCCAAACAGCAGACTTTTGATATGGTGGCCGACTGGTGGGCCATTAAAGAGCGCATTGGCCACGATCAGGATGCCCTCAGCGAACAGATCATGCAGCGCTACGCCTATCAGAAGGTCGTCAAAGAAGTCAAAGCGCGTGGCTTTATGATCTCCGAACAAAAACAGGATGCCGATCAGTCGATTCGGCTGGTGGTGCGCAAGTGGTAAGGGCCTCAGCCGCCTGAGCCCGTCTGTCCCCGCTGGCCAAACATCAGGGTCAGGTTCATGCGCTGGCTGGCAAAGTCAGCCTCAAAGTCATAGGGCAGGCTTTCGTGAAACAGATTGGCGTTAAAAATCAGCAGGCGGTTCTGGCGATACGGAATATCAATGGCTCGTGCCTTGTTTTCAATTAAATAACGCTGAATCTGCGCCGGGTGGTGGTTAAAGGCATGAAAGTCGGCATCGTTTTCAAACAGCGGGGCCTCCACGTCAAACAGACGCAAGCCGCCACTGGCGGCGTTTTTATTGGCCTGATCGGGGGCCAGCCAGAGGTTGACATTCACCGCTCCGGCATCGGCGTGTAACTGCACGCCCTGGTGACGCTGGCTGCTGTAGCGGTACATCCAGAACTTTTTGAGGCGGTGCTGCTTAAAAATACCTGGCAGGGCGCTGCGCAGAGCCTGGGCCAGTCGGAAGATAAAGGGCTGAATCAGTCCATCTTGCGGGTAGGCACAGATGTAGTTTTCGCCGTGGGCGTAATTGCGCCAGAGGCCATTGTTAAACAGGGCAAAATGCCGAATTTGTTGCAGGGCACCGGCGCTGAGCAGATCATCGAGCACCACAAACTGGGCCGGGCCGTCATAAAATTCAGCTTCACACCTCTGGGGGTCTGCCATTTGAATCAGGGGACCCCGCCAGGGCAGCAGCGGAAAGCGCAGGGCACAGCGTTCAAAAAAATCGTCCAGATCCTGGCTCAGTGCTAAATCCAGAGCCTGCAGCGGGATCTGGCTCAGTTGCCTGTCCAGCTGCAGGCCCTCGTGCAGCATGGTCTCTAACAATGTATTGGCCGGTCGCTGCGCCGCGGGCTGCTGCAGCAAAAAGCGCAGGTAGTCGCAGTCGTGCTGCAGTTTTTTGTGCAGGCGCTGTGTGCCGGGCAGCTTGTGTTTTTCTTGCAGGCTGACAGCGGGCCAGTTTGCTGCCTGCGTCCGCAGGGCTTCGGCCCGGGCAAAGCAGCGCATGCTCTCAGTGGGGCGCTCGGCCTGTAACAAGGCGTTGCCCAGGGCCTGGTAGAGCAGCGGCGTGTCAGGATACTGCCCCAGGGCCCGTTCAAAAATGGCAATGGCTTCGCTCAGGGCCTCGCGCTGCAGCGCGCGCTGGCCCTGCTGGTACAGCGTCTCCAGTGGCTGTGGCTGTTCAGCTGCCGCTGACATCGGCCAGCTGGCCCTGCTGGTGCGCTTTCCAGTTTTTGCGGAAGCGCTCAATGTCTTTTTTGGGGCCGTAGCAGCGCAGCTTGACCCGGTTGTCGCTGAGGTATTCTTCAGAGAGCACCTGGCCCAGATCGTAGGCCAGCGAGACCCAGCGTGATTCAGACAGTGGCAGCACCACGGTGGTTTCGGTGAAAGCGTCAGCAAAGGTTTCCAGAATCAGCTCTTCGAGCATGTCGATGTTTTCGCCGCTGTGGGCTGAAACCATGACATAGGGTGCTTTTTCGGGAATGTACTTCCAGACCTCTGGCTCGCGATCGCCCAGCAGGTCGATTTTGTTGAGCACATAAATGGTGGGGCGGTCCTTGATTTCGAGCTGCTCCATGACTTCGTCGACGGCGGCCATCTGCTCGCCCAGCACGGGAGAGGTCACATCCACCACGTGCAGCAGCACGTCGGCTTCGCGGGCTTCTTCGAGGGTGGAGCGAAAGGAGGCCACCAGATGGTGGGGCAGCTTGCGTACAAAGCCCACCGTGTCGGTCAGCAGAAACTTATGGGTTTTGATGTAAATTTCGCGCACGGTGGAGTCAAGGGTGGCAAAGAGCCTGTCCTCGACCTTGACCTCCGCCGCCGAGAGGCGGTTAAACAGGCTGGATTTTCCCACGTTGGTATAACCAATCAGGGCCACCGAAAACATCTCCCGGCGCCAGCTGTTGCGGCGCTGGCGCTGCTTTTCGATTTCGCGCAGGTCGGCTTCGTATTTGCCGATTTTCTTTTTGACAATGCGGCGGTCAATTTCGATCTGCTTTTCGCCCATGCCGCCGCGCACGCCCACGCCGCCGACCTGGCGCTCCAGGTGGGTCCAGAGTCGCTTCATGCGGGGCAAAAAGTACTTGAGGCGGGCCACTTCAACCTGCAGCTTGGCTTCGCGGGTTTTGGCCCGCTCATAAAAGATGATCAGAATGATGTCGGCCCGGTCCATGACCTGCACGCCCAGGTCTTTTTCGAGGTTTTTGATCTGGGCCGGGCTCAGCTCGGCATCAAAAATGACCACGTCAGCGCCCAGCTCTTCGCGCAGCAGCTTGACCTCTTCGACCTTGCCCTTGCCGATATAGGTGCCCGGATGGGGGTGCTCACGCTTCTGCCAGGCCTTGTCGAGGGTTTTGATGCCGGCGGTGTCGGCCAGGGCCACCAGTTCATCGAGAGAGTATTCCAGCTCCCAGTCGGGCATGTCGGGGGTCTGTACGCCGACCAGAATGGCCTTTTCGGCCGGTGGCTTGGTTTCAAACAAAATCAGAGTTCCTTTTTACATTCATCGGGTGCAGGCTGCACAACAGACTTGTTGACGTCAGCGCTGGCCCGCGAGTTCCATTTGCTTCAGATAGGCCTCAAACTCAAGGCGGAAGTGTTTGAGGTAGGAGCGGGTCGGCATGGTGGCCGCTGCGGCCAGGGGGCAGACCGTGCGGTTTTCCATATTGCTGGCAATGTCTTCAATTTTGGCCAGCTCACCGGCTTCGCCCTTGCCATAGAGCAGGTTTTTCATGGTCTTGTAGAGCCAGCCCGTGCCTTCACGGCAGGGGCTGCACTGGCCGCAGGATTCGTGGCTGTAAAAGCGCAGCAGGTTGACCAGTACCTTGACCATATCTGTGTCTTCGTCCATCACGATCACGCCACCAGAGCCCAGCATGGAGCCAGCTGCCGCCACACCCTCGTAGCAAAGGGTCAGGTCTGCGCACTGCTCGGGGGTCAGTACCGGTGTGGATGAACCGCCCGGAATTACAGCCTTGAGTTTTTTGCCGCCGCGCACGCCGCCGGCATGCTCATTGATCAGGGTCATCAGGGGAATGCCCAGCTCGGCCTCATAAACGCCGGGACGGTTGACGTGGCCGCTGACGCAATACAGGCGCGTGCCGGGGCTTTTTTCGGTGCCAAAGCCCTTGTAGGCTTCGCCACCGTTGGCCAGAATCCAGGGAATATTGGCAATACTCTCAACGTTGTTGATAATCGTCGGGCAGCCAAACAGGCCCTCGACCGCTGGAAAGGGCGGCTTCAGGCGGGGGTAGCCGCGCTTGCCTTCCAGCGACTCCAGCAGGGCGGTTTCTTCGCCGCAGATATAGGCACCGGCACCCCGGTGGACCACAATATCCAGCGCGTAGCCTGTGCCCAGCACGTCTTTGCCCAGCACACCTTTGGCATAACACTCTTCGACGGCCTGGCTCAGGTGCACTTCGGGCAGGTGAAACTCACCGCGGATGTAAACAAAAGCGGTGTGCACGCCCAGGGCAAAGCTGGAGATGATCATGCCTTCGATCAGCATGTGGGGGTCCCACTCCATGATCTGGCGGTCTTTAAAGGTGCCGGGCTCAGATTCATCGGCGTTGATGCAGAGGTAGCGGGGTTTGCCCTCGGGCTTGGCCAGAAAGCTCCACTTGAGCCCGGTCGGGAAGCCGGCGCCCCCGCGTCCGCGCAGACCGGAGGTTTTGACTTCTTCGGTCACGGCGTCCGGCTCCATGCTGCTGAGCACTTTTTTGGCGGTTTCGTAGCCACCGTGGCCCACGTAAAAATCGTAGGTCCAGGCCTTGTCGACGCCAAAGTAATTGGAGAGAATTTTGGTTGTGAGTTCAGGCATGAACGGTGGCCTCCTTGCGCAGCTGGTCCAGGATTTGATCGACAATTTCGGGGGTCAGGTTTTCGTAGTAAGCGCGGTTGATCTGGCACATGGGGGCCGTGCCGCAGGAGGCCAGGCACTCCACGCCGCTGAGGGTAAAGAGTCCGTCGGGGGTGGTTTCGCCCACATTGATGCCCAGGCGCTGCTTGAGGTGGTCAATAATGCCTTCGGCCCCCATCAGTTCACACGAGAGGGTGTGGCAGACCTGGATATGGTATTTGCCCAGGGGCTTGGTGGTGTACATGCTGTAAAAGCCCACCACGGCGTAAATGTGGGTCACCGGAATCTCCAGCAGATCAGCGATGTACTCCATCGCTTCGAGGGTGACATGGCCGTCGGTTTCCTGGGCGATCCAGAGACAGGTTAAGGTGGCGGCCTTTTTGTGGGGGTATTTGGCGACCGCCGCTTCAAAGCGGGCTTGTACTTCGGCAGGGTATTCTTTTTTCATGATGCTTACAGATCTTTCATAGACTACTGCCTACATGATAAAACGAGACAGGTGTGATTGGCCATGTTTCACCGGGTTTTGCAGGCCTTGCTGTCCATCAGAAGGCCATATTCTGCGTCTTAAGGGGCAAGACAGAGTGTTTCGGACGCTATGATAAACAGAATAGATACCGTGTGCTTGTGATTTTAAAAGGAGCTTCGCCCATGCCACGTTTAAACTTTTCACAGAATGTTCCGGCCCCCCTGCCAGGTGTTCAGCCTGCCGGCACGCCGTCGCTGGCCTTTCCTCCGGCGGTTTCTGAACCCCAGAATGCCAGCCCGGAGGCTGTCGCTGACCAGCTCCAGATGCCCGCACGCGGCAGTGCGGCAGCCAGTCTGAGCCTGGGTGAGCCCGTTCCCAATATGACTTATACGGTTAAGCCCGGCGATAGCCTGGGCAAAATCGCCAAAGCCTTGCTGGGTGATTTTAACCGCTACCCCGAAATTTACGCTCTCAACCAGAACAAACTGATGAACCCCAACGATCTGCGCATTGGCATGCAGCTGGAGCTGCCGATCCCTGATCCGGCGGCCCGGCAGACCCCGCCACAGGCCGCAGCACCTGCTGCAGAAACGGTCGTACCGGCTGACACCCCTGCGGCTGAACCCCGCTTTACAGAACACACCGTCCGTCCCGGCGATTCTCTCAGCACCATTGCCCGCCAGCACCTCGGCGCGTCGAACCGTTACCGCGAAATCTTTGAGGCCAACCGCGATCAGCTGCAGAACCCCAATAATCTGAGCGTGGGCATGACCCTTAAAATCCCTGTAGACGAAACCCAGGCTGCAGCGCCAGCACCCCCGCCGGCTGAAGCCGCCACACCGGCCCCGGCCGCCGACAGTCAAACAGATGCCTCCGCCGAGCAACAATGGATGGAATACACCGTCAAACGCAACGATGCGCTTAGCTCGATTGCTCTGGATTATCTGGGCGATGCCAGCCGCTATATGGAAATCTTTGAGGCCAACCGGGACCAGTTGCGCGATCCCGGCGCGATCCGTCCCGGTATGACCCTGCGCATTCCGCTCTCTGAGGCCGGGGCCGCCCAGCTGGCTGAAGAAGCCGCTGCGGTGACCACCACCGGCGCGGTGGGGGTAGATGACCTCAACGCCCGCGCCCGCGAGCTGTACGACGCTCTCAAAGGCTATCAGGCCCACCACAACCGCCTTGGCAACACCAACCGCACCCGTACGACTGAGTCTGAAATGATCGAAATCGCCCATGAGCTGGAGCGGGCGGCCACGGCCTTTAACGTGGATCCCAAACTGATGCTGGCCGTCTTTGCCCACGAAAGCGGCGGCTTTAACCCCCGCGCCCGCAGCCACACGGGAGCCGGCGGTCTGGGCCAGCTGACGGGCATTGCCATCCGCCAGGTGCACACCATGGCCGGCATGGTGCGGGGCCAGCGTGGCCAGGCGCCCCACAATCAGTACAGCGAAAACTTTGTGGCCAGCACCAACCGCATCAGCGACCGCTACCCCATCAAACAGAATGTCTGGACCTCTACCGCCTACATGGCCTATGAGCTGCAGGGCCGTGCCCATCTGGGCCGGGGTGTCGAAAACGCGGTTTCGCGCTACGGTGACCCCAATGTCTCGACCTACTCTGATAAGGTCAACGATGAATACCGCACCCTGTTTGGCAGCCGTTTGTGGTAGGCGCAACATAAAAACGGCCTGGATTTTTACAGGCGATGTATTTTTAGCGGCTTATTGCCGCTTTGCATTTTTTAAACCGTTTACTGTTTGTTGTTGTTTATTTTAAATGCGCCTGGCGATCTGTATATGTTGTTGGATTTTAAACGCCAGCAAGTTGGCCACAATTGTTTTAAACAGCCCTTCCTGCTGTTGCGTGAGCGGCGTTTTTTTGTTGATGGCATTTATTTTTTCAAAATCTTTGATTTGAATATTGAATATTGTATTAATGAAGCGTTAAAATAAAACAAAGTCACACCCGATGGCTGCCGCATATCAGCACAGGGATGTTTCAAAGCCCGTTTTATTCTGCCCTATTAAGGAAACGCATCATGTTCAAAAAAACCATTCAACAAGTGGCCCTGTTGGGCGCTGCTGCTTCTTTTGCTCTCTCCAGTCTGGCTGCCTGTGCTCCCCAGGCGGGTCTGCTGCCCGGTGCGCCCGGCTTTAATACCCTGCAGCCAGGTCGCCTCACGGCTTTAAGTCAGACCCGTTCCGGCAAAAAGTGGACCATCGCGCTCTATCTGGCCGGCGATAACAATCTCTATTCAGCCGGCCTGGACGATATCAACGAAATGGAAGCCGGTCTGGCCAAAAACCCCCAGGCTGCTGAGCTGATCGATGTGATTGTGCTGTTTGACGGTCTGCCCCAGGGGGACTCCAAAATTTATCGCATCAGACCCGATGCCAATGGCTATGACCAGAATATTGTGTCTGAAGTGATCGACGATCGCGGCGCGGTGATCCCCATGGATACCAAAGAAGTGGATACCGGTAACCCTGAGGTGCTGCACCGCTTTATGGACTACCTGACCCGCAACCACGCAGCGCAATACAACTCTTTCAGCATCTGGAATCACGGCGACGGGATTTTTCGCGGCAACCCCGGTCAGGACCCCAGCCAGGGCGGCAGCTCCTTTTTTCAATCGGTGGCCGGCGGTGAGCAGCGGGTTCAGGGATTAAGCTCCCAGGCCTTTGCTTCGGATGACAACGGCGGCGAGCTGCATCTCAAAGATCTGAATCCCGGCCTGGCGCTGGCGACCCGCAATCTGGGGCGCCCGCTGGATATCTTTGGTTTTGACACCTGCCTGATGCAGTATGTTGAAACCGCTTATCAGCTCCGGGGCCAGGCCAATATTCTGGTGGCCTCCGAAGAACTGGAGCCCGGTGACGGCTGGGATTATCACGCGTATCTGGGAACGATTGCCCAAAACCCGAACATGAACCCGGTACAGGTTGCTGCCATGATGGTGGACACCTATGGCGCATCCTATCGCCCCGGTGGCTCACAGCGGGGCCGCGATATCACCCTTTCAGCACTGGATATCAACAAAATGATGAACACCCTGGTGCCCTCCATTAACCGGCTGGGTGCAGAACTGCAGGCCGCCCTGCCGGCTGAAAAGCCCGCCATTGATGCGGCCCGCAATGCTACCCAGGGCTTTTATAACCGCGACAGCGCGGATCTGGGTGACTTTATCAAACAGCTGAGCAGCAGAACCCAGAATCCCGGTCTGCAGGCTGCGATTGCGGGGGTTGATCAGGCCATCAAACAGACCGTGATCAATGAAACCCACTACGGTGCACCCGCACGGGCCACCGGCATGCAGATGTACTTTCCCCGTGCCAGCATGGGCTTTAACCGCCGCTATGAAGACGCCAGTCAGGTGAACTACGCCGAAACCCGTGTCTGGGGCGATTTTCTGAAGGCCTTTACCAGCCGCTGAGCCCTGTTGACCGAAGTTGAATAAGCCAAAGCCGGGACTTCAGGTCCCGGCTTTGAGGCATTTGAACGGATGTTGGCAGGCTTGCGGGCTGCTTTAGCGCTCCAGCTCACCGGCAATAATGTTGATGCTGCCCAGGGTGGAGATGGCGTCAGCGATCAGGCCGCCTTCGACCATATCGGGGAAGGCCGAGAAGATCGTGAAGCAGGGCGGCCGGCAGCGCACGCGGTAGGGTTTGCCGCTGTCGTCAGAGACGATATAAAAGCCCAGCTCGCCGTTGGCCGCTTCGGTGGCGTCGTAAAACTCCCCGGCGGGGACCTTGACGCCTTCGTAAATGTGCTTGAAGTGGTTGATCAGGCCTTCAATGTGCACATAGGTCTGATCTTTGGGCGGCAGCGAGACGCGCTTATCGTCCGAGTTGACCGGCCCGCCGGGCAGCATTTTGAGCGCCTGGCGAATAATGCGGATGCTCTGGTGGATTTCTTCAAAGCGCACCATAAAGCGATCGTAGACATCGCCGTTTTCGCCCACGGGGATCTCAAAGTCAAACTGGTCGTAATAATAGTAGGGGTGCACGGCCCGCAGGTCGTAGGGCACGCCTGAAGCGCGCAGGCAGGGGCCGGTAAAGCCATACGAAATGGCGTCTTCGGCTGAAATCACGCCAATGCCCACCGTGCGGTTCTGAAAAATACGGTTCTTTTTGACCAGGCGGGTCACGTCCAGCACGGCGGCTTCAAAGTCTTTGAGCACGTTGAGCACGTCGTCTTCAAAGCCCTCGTAGGCATCGCGGGCCAGACCGCCAATGCGGGTAAAGGAGTTGGTCAAACGGGCACCGGTGAGCTTGTCGAGAATATCGTAGAGTTTTTCGCGCTGGTTAAAGAGGTACCAGAAGTTGGTCAGGGCCCCGATATCCACCAGGTTGGCGCCCTGGCAGACCAGATGGTCCACAATGCGCATCAGCTCGGAGATGATCACCCGCAGAAAAATACAGCGGTCGGGCACGGTCACGCCCAGCAGGCCTTCGACGGCCTTGGCAAAGCCCACGTTGTTCATCAGGGCCGAGACATAGTTCAGGCGGTCGGTGTAGGGGATCACCTGATCGTAGGTGCGGTGCTCGGCAGTTTTTTCGAAGCCCCGGTGCAGGTAGCCGATTTCGAGCACGGCGGCCATAATGGTTTCGCCGTCAAGGGCCACAAAGGTGCGCAGGGTGCCGTGGCTGGCCGGGTGGGAGGGCCCCATGTTCAGAAACATCAGGTCTGTGTGCAGATCCTTGTAAAAGGCGGGCTCAAAGTCTTCGGCCACGGGATGCAGTTGGTTCACGCGCTGCATATTATTTGAGTCCTTTCTCTTTGAGGCGTTTGTCCATTTCGTCCATCAGGGAGTCGTTGATGGTCAGAATCTGGCGCTTGTCGACCGGGTAGTCTTTGCGCAGGGGATGGCCTTCAAATTCAATGTGGTTCAGAATGCGTTTGAGGTTGGGGTGATTGTTAAAGCGGATGCCGTACATATCCCAGATTTCGCGCTCCAGCCAGTTGGCGGTTTTCCAAAGCGGCACGGCAGAGTCAATGCTCAGATCGGCCACGCTCAGGTAGGCCTTGAGCCGAAAGCGGTGGCCGTGTTCCAGCGAGTAGAGGTGATAGACCACGGCAAAGCGCTGGGGCTGTTTGACCGGGTACTTGAGGTAATCGACTGCCGTGATGTCGGTCAGCAGGTTGCACTGGTAGTCGGGGTCGTCGCGCAGGTGCGTTAAAATGGCGCTGATCTGGTCTTTTTTGCAGATCAGCACGGGCATGTCGCGGGCGTCCTGCACTTCTGTAATGGCGTCAGCGAAGCGTTGCTGAAGGCGTTGTGCCAGTTCAATACTCATGGTTTTGTGTTTGCATTCCTGTTTGTTTTCAGAAGTATTCTACCACTGAACCAGGTTCTCACGCAGGGCTTCCCTTCTGGCAAATAAAAGATTAAAATAGGCAAAAGCCTTGTTTTAAAGGCCCTGTTCCCACATTACACACACCGGGTGAATTTTTTTGTTACAGCGAAGCATGCGTGGATTCCTGCTGGCCCTGGCCGGCACTCTGGCAATGTTGAGTGCCTGTCAGGCGCCGCCACAGCCTTTGATGGCCTATGCCCTGCAAAATCCGGGCCGCCCCCTGAATGGCTTTGCCGCGCCGCGCTTTCAGGGCTTAAATACCCAGCGCGATCTGATGGCACTGATGCAGCGTTTTCATGCCCCCCTGCTGCAGCGCAACCCGACGCTGATTCAGTACAAATACCGCGAGATGGCCACCTCTCCCTTTGTGTTTTACCGGGCCACGGCCTTTGTGTACTATCACGATCTGCGCCAGGAAAGCGCCCTGAGTCAGGGTGTGTCTGTGCCCCTGCAGGGGGATTTTCACCTCGAGAACATGGGCACCTACCTGACCAGTCAGGGCAGCTTTGCCTACGACGCCAATGATTTTGACGAGGCCGTTACCGGTCCGCACACCTGGGACCTGGACCGCCTGGCCGTCAGTGTGCACCTGGCCGCCGAAGAAGCGGGCATGGGCCGGCGCGACCGCCAGGCGCTCAATCAGCACTTTCTGCAGCGCTATATCGCCCAGCTGCAGCGCATTCAGCAAGAGCCCGGTCTGCTGCAGGTGCCCTTTGACGAGCGTTATCTCGACAAAGAAGCGGGCAAGCAGGTGCGCCAGGCCCGCGAGCGCTTTGACCGCCCGGCCTGGCTGGCTGAACACAGCCGCAACGGCCGCTTTGTGCACTCCGACAAGCTGCTGCCCGCTTCAGCTGATGAAGCCCGCACGGTGCAGCAGGCCCTGCAGCTCTACCTGGCCCAGCGCCGTGAGCCCGCCGGTTTTTTTGCCATCAAAGACATCGCCAGCCGCATTGCCGGCAAGGGCAGTCTGGGCCGCTATCGCTATGTGGTGCTGGTCGAAGGGGCCAGTGCGGCCCCCCAGGATGACCTGATTCTGGAGGTCAAAGAAGCGATTACGCCGGCGGCCAGCTGGGCGGGTATCGCCGCGGCGCCGGACGAGGGCCAGCGCATTGTGCAGGCTTGCCGTCAGGCCCTGCCGGGTGCAGACCCCTATCTGGGGGCCACCCGTCTGGATGCCTACCCGGCCTTTGTGCGCGAGCTGCTCGACAAAGAAACCGTCAAACTGGATAAGCTGAGCCGTGTCAAAGACTATGAGTCCTTTTTAGACAGTGTGGCTCTGATTATGGCCCGCCTGCACGCTCGCAGTGGCCAGATACCTGCCCTGCTGAGCCAGACCGCAGCCCTGGCGCCCGAGATTCACAGCTTTGCGGATCGCTACTTTGAGCAGGTCAAAGCCGACCATGAGTTGTTTCGGCGCAGCCTGTAAGTTCAGACAATGCGCAAAAAGCGCAGAAACTCAAACATCAGGCTGACAAAAATCCAGGAAACCCCGGCCACAATCAGGGCCGGCACGTTCATCAGTGCGCCATACGTGGCAGTACTCAGCATGTTCAGCTGGGGGTAGCGGTAGGCGTACCAGGCGGCCAGCAGTGCGGCGTCTGAGCCAATCGAGAACAGGCTGATTTTCATGATCTCCTGGGGCCAGGTGATCATCATGGTTCTGAAATAATGGCTCATGGTGCCCTGCATTTCCAGCCGGGCCAGCTGGGTGCCGAATAGAATCACAATCAGTACCAGCGAGGCCATATTGACCACCACCACATCCACCAGCACCTGGGCAAAGGGCAGTTTGAGCTTGTCATCCTGAATGCGGTGCAGCAAAGTGCTTTCCAGCAGGATCATGGCAAAGCAGAGCAAAAACAGAATAAAGCCGGCCATCAGCCACCCGCTTTCAGGCTGGCCTGAACATGTTCTTCGATGATTTTAAAGACCGTGTCGGGCGGAAGCTGGCTGCGGCTGCCGTTGGCATGGCGCGGGGCGCCGCCAATGCTGCTGCCACCGCCCCAGCCGGGCTCGATGGCATCCAGCCGGGCCAGAATGGCGGGAATATCAAAGTCGCTGACCAGATCGGACTGTTTGGCAATGGTGTAGGCGTAAGACAGACGCTCTTTGCCGCCGCTCTGGGTCATCAGTTCATGGTAAGACACCACGCGGGTGTGGCCGTCGCGGTAGAGGGCGCCAAAGGCCCGCTCCGGGCTGCGGATCATCACCCAGCCGCTGCCGGTATGGGTTAGCTCATAGCTTACGGTCCGGCGTTCGCGTGGCAGGATCGGAAAGCGGTAATTGTGAAACAGCAGTTTACCCGTGCGCTTTAAGCAGTGCTTGAGCAGGGCGTAGAGATCGGCGCTGGCGTAAGTGCCATCCTGGCGGGCCTGGGTTTCGGGGGCCATGGCGCCCTTAAAGAAGCGCTGGCAGAGGTCGTTGTCGCGCACAAAGGCAAAGAACGAGGGGCCGTGGGCGTCGATATTGCCCACATCTTCGACCAGGGTGCGCACCCGCGCATGGGTGGCCATATGGGGGTGCTTCAGCAGCCAGACGGCCAGCACGGTATCGGCGTCGATATCGTTGAGGTACACCTGCATCTCACGCGGATCCAGGCCCAGCAGCAGCGCATCCAGCACCTGAGCACAGGTCGCTTTGGTCACCAGGCGCAGGCAGCCGGCATGGTGATCAAAGCTGTAGCGCTGGCGTTTGACGTCAATCGCGGGTCCCTGAACATAGCCGTCCAGGGCCACAGAGTAATCGGGCAGGGCCTCAAAGGGGACCGTCCTGCCACGTTGAATAATAATTTTCACAGCAAGGGTGCTTTGGAACAGATTTTTTTTATCTTAACACGGGTTGTGGGTGTTTTTATACTCCAGTCAGGCTCCGGCAGTGCTTCAGAATGAAAAGTCCTGAGACAGCCTATCATCTGAGCCAGCCA
>JACYMC010000209.1 GCA_015272195.1 Candidatus Sericytochromatia bacterium | reverse complement strand
GTGCTTTATGACCACCATCGAAACCGTGAGATAAACAAACCTTTAAAAGAGCTAAAACTCAAGCCTGGAAAGGATTATGACCTGCAAGTCAAGCAAAAAACAAGTGAGTACCGTCTGTTGCTATTGTGGAATCCGCAAACCCATTGCCATGTGCGCTTTTTAACGAATGTACCGCTGGCTTATCTTTCGGCAAAGGCACTGGGAAAAGTGTATCGCTTGCGCTGGCAAGTGGAGCTTTACTTCAAAGAACTCAAGTCTTTTTCAGGATTAGGGCGTTTGCTCAGTGCCAATCAGAATATTATTGAAGGGCTTGTCTGGGCTTCACTGCTGACATGTACGCTGCGTAGATTTCTGGTTTTTTCAGCCCAGCAGACCCAGCGTCTGAGTACACACAAAGCGGCTCGCTCATCCGTTTGCTTTTTTCCTGAATTTTTAAGACAATGGCGTCAATACGGAGTCGAAGCTTTTACAAAACTCTTTGACTATCTCAGACAAGTCATGACCTTATCTAACCCCAAAAGAAGAGATATTTTTGCACCCTTTAACACAGCAAAACCCTTGCTATGATTGACTATCCAGCCTTAAGTGATAACTTATGTGTGATTGTACTTTCAGGGATTGAAACCCTGGGGCAAGGTGACCCGCAAAAAGGTTACGCCGCTGTATTGGCTGCTATTTTTTGTGCCGGTGTTCTTCAGGTCCTGTTGGGCTTATTCAAAGCAGGAAAACTCAGTTCTTTTTTTCCGATTCCAGCGATACACGGTATGCTGGCGGCCATTGGGGTGATTATCATGGCCAAACAAGCCCATACCCTTTTTGGGGTAACACCGCATGCCAAAGAAACCTTTGAGGTCATTTCCGAAATTCCGCACAGCGTGCTTAACCTCAATCCTGAAATCACGATTGTTGGGGTTTGCTGTCTTGACACTGGGGAGCACTATATTTTACCGTTAATGCTTTACCATTAGCGCCACCGCATCAAGATCTCAGGTGGCATTTGAGGATTTGATAGACCGAAACACAATATGAAGAAATTCAAGTTAACATCCTTTAAAATTATCGTTAAACAACGCATGCTATGAATACCAATAAAGCATAATAAAAACATCGCGTTGAGATCGTTTAAAAGAGAGGTTCACACCATGCGTAAAGTATTCGCCGCCGTCTTACTGGCCAGCCTGAGTCTGAGTGCCTGTAACGAAAAATCCGCCAAATCCGAACAACTGGCACGCGTGGTCTGGTCCGATGACAACAGCGAACAAGCCCTGGTGGTGCTGCGCTATGACCAGCAGGAAGGCATGAACCCCGCCGCCGTAGGCGCCGTTGAAAGCAATTTTACGCATCAGATTTATGTACAAAACGCCGACGGCAGCAACCGTCGCCCGATTGGCATTGAGTTTCAGGGCCAGAGTGGCCATGAAGTCTATTACATGAAATCCGCCGGCTATATTGTGGCCAGCCTGATGGAAGCCTCTGACAACAACCCGGTAGCCCGCTACTATCAGCTGCGCCTGGACGGTACCATCAACCGTCTGACCGAGAAACCGCATATGCAGGTCATTCCTTCACCTGATGGCGCCTACCTGGCCCGCATCACCCAGTACCCCGAAACCTGCCCCAACCCGGCCGGCAACTGCCCGCTGGACATCGAAATTCTCGACGCCCAGACCCTCAGTCAGCTGGGTAAAAAGTACCCCTTCAGCTTTAGCAGCCAGCCCGAAGTGACCTGGATGCCCGACGGCAAGCTGGTAGCCACCGACGGCCAGCTCAGCGAGGCGATTGAGCCCGGCAGCGACAGCGTTGAAGAGATCAGCCCCCCGGCCTGCACCTATCCGCCCACTTCCAGCAGCGCAGTCAGCAGTGACGGCAGCTTCATCTTTGCTCAGGCTGGCCAGATTCAGCTGCGCCCGGCGGGTCTCAACGAAAAAGCCTTTGGCTGCCAGATCAACTAACTGCAACAAGTGCTTCTGACCTTTGCCTTCGCCTGTTAAAATAAAGCGATTGCCTGATGTTAACCGCGATGATAGCAAGGATATATCCAGATGCGCGCACCGTTTTCTCTCTTACTGATATTCAGCCTGAACACATGGCCTGTCAGCGTTTTTGCTCAATCGGCTCCCTCACCACAAGCTGAAGACAATTCACCACAGACGATCGAAGCGTCACCAACGCATGAGCCACAGGCAGACGCTGAATCCACTCAGCGCTTCTACCCGTCCCCGTGGCCAGAAGGATTCATCAGCGCACCGCGTCGTCCTCAAAGACACGATCCCCCGATTCAGCACCAGTTCCCCCTGCATCATCGCGCACCGGATGAAGACGATCTGCAAATCGAGCTCATCTTTTCATGAGTGCTGAAAGGCAATAAAATAGACCCTAAGAAACATTTGAAAGGGGCATATATGACATTACATCAGATTTTATCTTGTTTTTTGCGCGCTATCAAG
>JACYMC010000202.1 GCA_015272195.1 Candidatus Sericytochromatia bacterium | reverse complement strand
CCCAGGCGGCTATCGGCCTCTTTCAGGAGGAGCAGACCTGCGTCCGAAGTCAGCGCACCGCCTTCAAAATTGACTGTCAGCGGCTCTCCATTTTTGCCTTGAACTTCCCAGGTCTCAGGGTTACACTTCATACAGCTGGCTCCTTTTCTGCGATTTCTGGATATGATAACTTTAATCTACAGAAAGGAGCCAGTTTTTATCTACTGATCTGTTTGTGAGAAATGCGGGTTAACCAGCTGATGCCACTGGCCCACGCCTATTACGGTATCGCCGACATCTTTGGACGCCAGAACGCCATCGATCTGAACGCCGGCGTACAGTTGCAGCTGCTGCCAGCCCTCAGCGCGAGTCTGCGCGGGCATGCCTTCTGGCAGGCCAGTCTGCACGACAGCCATTACCAGGTCAACGGGGCCGCCTGGCCGGCGGGCCTGCTGCCGGCAGAACGCCGGGATCCCTGGAGTGGACTGGAGCTGGATCTGATACTGAGCTATCGCTTCAACCCTGAGTTTCAGCTGGAGCTGGGTCTGAGCCATTTTCTGCCCGGCAGCGGTCTGAGCGCGGCGGCAGTTCCCCTCAGTTTTGGCTATCTTCAGGGGTTGTGGCAGTTCTAGAACCTGCCTTCAAGGACTTCTGAGCGCCCGGGCTCCTCAGCCTGCCCGGCTCAGCAGCCCGCCCGCCAGCAGACGTCCCTGGCCATCGTAACAGACCACGGACTGCCCGGCGGCCACCGGGGGCAGTCCGCCACGAAAGCGCACCCTGGCCCGGCCCGGATCCAGCGGGTCGGGCAGCCAGCGGGCCGGGTGCAGGTCACCGTGCAGGCGCACCTGCACAAAATGGGGGCTGATGGCATCGATGCCCAGGGCATCCACCGCCAGATAATTGAACGCATTCAGCTGCAGCTCCAGTACCTCATGGGGTGGATGCTGACTGACGCAGAGGGCATTGTTTTCAGCTTGCAAGGCCTGCACATAGCGCCGCTGGCCGTCTTTGAGATCCAGACCGCGCCGCTGGCCCAGGGTATAAAAGGGCAGGCCTTTGTGCTGACCCAGCACCTCGCCGCTGCCGGCATCCACAATTGGCCCCGGCAGCAGGGCCTCGGGGGCTTCGCGCGCCCAGAAGCCCCGGGCGTCGGGGGTCAGAAAGCAAAGATCCTGGCTGTCGGGTTTGCGGGCAATCTGCCCCAGACCCAGATCCACCGCCAGCTCCCGTAGCTGGGGCTTGAGGTATTCACCCAGCGGAAAGAGGCAGTATTGCAGCTGGCCCTGGCTCAGGGGCCAGAGCATATAGCTCTGGTCGCGTCTTTTGTCGCGGGCCTGGCAAAGGGCCCACCGGCGGCTGAGAGGGTCTGCCGCCAGACGCACATAGTGGCCCGTGGCCAGACATTCTGCCCCGGCTTCACTTTTGAGGCGCTGCTGCAGGCGCTGCCAGAGAGCGCCCAGTTTAAAATCCCGGTTGCACTGCGGACAGGGATTGGGGGTGCGACCCTGCAGACGGCCCTGAATATAGGGCTCTACAATCTGCTGGCGAAAGGCCTCGCTCAGGTCAATAATATAATGCTTCAAGCCCAGCTGTTTGCAGAGCTGGCGGGCCTGGCTGACATCTTCAAACGAGCAGCAGAGGCTGTGCTTCCAGGTCAGCATGCTGACACCGACCACCTGATGGCCGCTCTGGTGCAGCAGGGCGGCCACCACCGCGCTGTCAACGCCGCCACTCATGCCCACGGCTATTTTCATACCTGTCCCCCTCCCATGGCGCTGCGCTTATTCTAAATATGCTGGCGTGTCCTGTCTTTGATCCAGCGCAAAGCGGCCCTTGATTCTGATATAAGCACCGCCTTTGATCTGGCACAAAGACAGCGCTTTTGATGTGGCGTAGACTCGGAACATCAAGCGCAGAAAGGTGTACTCTGAATGTCTATGACACATATTCCTGTTCACGCGCCCGCTGATGCGGCGCTTCCTGTCCCCGAAAATAAAGCCCCGGCGCCGCTGTGGCGCATTGCCTTCCGGCCCTTTTTTGCCCTGGGTGCCCTGGCCGCTGTCCTGCTGATGGGGGTCTGGCTGCTGGCCCTGAGCGGTCACTTTCCGCTGGCGCTCAGCCCGCTCTGGCATGCCCATGAAATGCTCTATGGTTTTGGCAGCGCCATTCTGTGCGGTTTTTTGCTGACCGCCATTCAAAACTGGAGCGGCCAGCGCAGCCTGCATGGCCGCCGTCTGCAGCTGCTGGCCGGGGTCTGGCTGCTGGGCCGCCTGGGGGCCTTTGCCCCCTGGCCCCTCTTGACGGCCCTGCTGGATCTGGCCTTCTTTCCGCTCTTTCTGTTGTTTTTGCACCCTTATCTGGCCTTGCCCAAACAAAAGCGCAACCGCATTTTTTATGGACTCCTCAGTCTGATGACCCTGGGCAATCTGCTCTATCACGTGCAGATGCTCGGCTGGAGCGAAAACACGGCCCGCAGCGGCATTTACCTGGCCCTGCATCTCTACCTGGCCATGTGCATGCTGATCGGCGGGCGCATTATTCCGGCCTTTACACGCGGTGCGGTTGAAAACGCCCGCATCAGCCAGTGGCCCGCCCTCGAAAAAACGGTCTTTGGGCTCAGCGCCCTCTGGCTGGCGAGCGAAGCCCTGCTGCCAGCCTGGGCCGGGGTTTTTGCCCTGCTGGCCGGGCTGGCCCATCTGGTCCGCTGGCTGGGCTGGCGGCCCTGGCAGACCTGGCGCAAGCCTATTCTGTGGGTGCTGCCGCTGGGCTACGCCTGGCTGATCACCGGACTGCTGCTGCGCGCTGGCCTGGGCTATAGCTCAACCATCACCCATCTCTTCACCGTGGGCGTGGTCGGCGGGCTGATGCATGCCATGCTGACCCGCGTCAGCCTGGGCCATACGGGCCGCACGATTCTGACCACGGGCCTGGGCCTGAGCGGCTATCTGCTGCTGCAGCTGGCCATTGTGCTGCGGGCCTTTGGCCCCACCCTGAGCCCGGCGCTCTACCTGCAGCTCATGCTGGCAGCGGGGCTGGCCTGGATGCTGGTCTTTGGGCTCTACCTCTTTGAATACCTGCCCCTGCTGGTCCGCCCCCGCCCGGACGGCCGCACGGACAGTTAAGCCCGGACCGGGCAGTGGACAGGCCCAGCCCACAGCCCGCTCGCTTCAGCGCAGGGTGCTGTGGGCCAGGCGGGTGTAGAAGCGGGCCAGGGTCTCGGGCAGCTGGCGCGGGTGCGGCAAAATGCGGTAGGCCCCCCCGCCCAGCATCAGGGGCAGATAGTGCCGCGCGCGGGATTCAATCGCCAGGGCCTGCACCTGCACGCCGTCACGGCGGGCCTCACGGATGGCCTGGCGTACGTCAGCCAGACCGTGGCGGCCCTCGTAGCGATCATAGTCATTGGGCTTGCCGTCAGAGAGCAGAATAATCCAGCGCGCAGCAGTGGCCTCCTGCTTCAGCAGGGCCGTGGCGTGGCGCAGGGCCGGGCCAATGCGGGTATAGCCCATCGGTTCAGCGGCCCCGATGCGGGGAGCGGCCTGGGCCCAGGGCGTGTCAAAGTCTTTGAAGGTGATGTAGTCGCAGTGGTGGCGCGTGCGCGAGGCAAAGCCATCCACCCGGAAGCGGTCACCATAGTCAGCCAGCAGGCTGCCAAAGAGCAGCACGGCCTGTTTTTCAACGTCCAGCACCCGCTCACCGCCCGTATAGCCGTCGGTTGAGAGACTCAAATCCATCAGCACCAGCACCGAGGCCTGCTGGCGGCGCTTGCGGCGGCTCAGATAGAGGCGCTCGTCGGGGGTGTGACCCGCATGGCGCTCGGCGTGATAATCCACCAGGGCATCAAGGTCCAACTCGGCGCCGTCCAGCTGGCGCCGCACCGTTTCCAGCTGGTTAAACACCCGCGCAAAGCGCTGGCGCAGCTGCAGCAGGGTCACGCGGTGCGCCTGAAGGGTCTGCTGCAGATAGGCCGGATCCCGCTGGCGAATGGTCTGGGGGTAAACCCGGCAGTAGCCCTTGCGATAGGCCTGCTGGCGCTGATCCCACTCATCGTAGCTGACAAAATAACCTGCGGCCACGCGGTCTTTGCTCTCCGGGGCGCTGGCCCCGGGCAAAAACTCGCTCTGCAGTACCGAATGCACGGGCTGGTCAGAGCGCACCACCTCGCGCAGGTCGAGTTCCTGCAGGGCCTCGGCATGGGCTTCCAGCTCGTCACTGCCGTCGGCCTGGCGCCAGGTGCCTTTAAATTCGTCAAGGGTTTCAACCTTTTCGTAATAGTGCTGCAGATTGTATTTGTCCATCGCCTCGCGGTCTTCCTGCAGCACCTGCACCTCCTCACGGGCCGGGGCCTCCAGCACGGTCTGGGGGGCCTCGCGCGGTCGGGCCTCAGCAGCCTGGGGTGTGGCTGCCGTACTGCTGAGGCTTTGCAGCGGCCGCAGCCAGCGGCCCCAGAGCCAGTATTCCGGAAGGTTCTGGGCCTGCAGGCACTGGCTGAAACGCGCCTGCACCGGCACCAGACCCGGATAGGTTTCGGCCAGGGCCGCACTCAGGCGCTCGGCCTGGCTCAGGGTGGCGGCTCTGGCGGCGGCCAGCGCCTGGGCCGGATCGTCCGGGGGCTGCAGCGCTTCGCTCAGCGGCAGCTCACGCTGCAGGCTGAGGCAGGCCACCCGAAAAACATAAAACGCGCGGTTTTCGTCGGCGTCAGCCCCCAGGGCCAGACGGGCCGGCAGGTAAAAAATCCCGTCGCGCAGGCCGCCTTCGGCTTCTGCCGTCAGAATCTCGGTCGGCGCGCCGCTCAGCAGGCGTGCCAGCAGGGTCAGCTCCGGGCGGATGCTGTCTAAACAGACCGCACCGGCGGCATCGGCTGCTGCGTCGGCTGCCGGCTGAGCGCCCCAGGGCAGCCCCTGTTTCAGGGCTTTGACCCAGTGCCAGACGCGGTGAAAGGTTTTTTCCTGCCAGTCCATGCTGTGGCCTCCTTCTGATTTAAAACAGCAGGGCCACCAGGTCCCGCAGGGCCTGGCGCGTGTCGCTGTCGTCGCTCAGGGGTTCAATCACCCCCACTTCACAGGCCAGGCGCGGCGGTAAACCGTCGGCCATCAGCTGGGCGGCATCCACCAGCAGACGGGTAGAGACCGTTTCGCTGAGGCCCAGCTCAAGCGCCTGGCGCACTTTCTGGGCCAGCTGCACGAGTTTACGCGCCGGGGCAGCAGCCACACCGCTTTCGGCCACCACAATCCGGGCTTCCAGCTCCGGGGCAGGGTAGTCAAAGTGCAGGGCCAGAAAGCGCTGGCGTGTGGAAGGCTTCAGCTCCTTGAGCCCGCGCTGATAACCCGGATTAAACGAGGCCACCAGCATAAAGGTCGCCGGGGCCTGCAGGGTTTCGTTCAGCCGGTCGATATACAGCTGGCGGCGATGATCCGTCAGGGCGTGCAAAGCCACCAGGGTATCGGGCCGGGCCTCGGCAAACTCATCCAGATAGATCAAAGCACCCTGGCGCACGGCCCGGGTCAGGGGGCCGTCCTGCCAGACGGTTTCAGCCCCCTGAATCAGGTAGCGGCCGATCAGATCCACCGCTGAGGTTTCTTCATGGCACGAAACCGTGAGCAGCGGCAGCTGCAGGCGGGCGGCCATATGCTCCACAAAGCGGGACTTGCCCGTGCCCGTGGGGCCTTTCAGCAGCAGGGGCAGCTGGCGCCGCCAGGCGTGTTCAAAGACCTCACACTCCTGGCCCACGGGGCATTAATAGGGCATTTCAGCCTGTGATGCAGCAGCGGATTCAGGGCCGGTTTCAGGCCGGCTGGGCAGCGTAGACATGGCGTTCATCATCTTCCTCCTCCAAAGGCTTCAGGCGCACTTCATCCGAGGGCAGGCCAAAGCGGATAAAGTTCCAGATGTAGAGAATAATTCCGACCGTAAACAGGGTGGCAGCCAGCACCAGGCCCAGAAAGTGCACATCCAGCTCCTGCTGCACCTGCAGAAAGTCGAGGCCCATGCGGCGCTCCAGATAAACCTGGGTCACGCCGGCCACGGCAAAGGCCGCCGTCATGCTGACCATCCCGATATTTGAACTCCAGAAGGCCAGATGGCCCATGGCATTGTCCCAGAGCTTGCGCCCGGTCATTTCGGGCAGCGCATAGGTAATGATGGCCATCACGATCATGGCATACGCGCCCCAGAAGGCCAGGTGGCCATGCATGGCCGTGACCAGGGTGCCGTGGGTGTAGAGGTTGACCTGGGGCAGGGTGTGGGCAAAGCCCAGAAAACCGGCCCCCACAAAGGAGAGAATGGCACAGCCAATGGTCCAGAGCAGCGAGATCTTATTGGGATGGCTGCGCCCGCTTTTGCGGTACATGGCCACCGCAAACAGGGCCATGGCCAGAAAGGCCAGCGGCTCCAGGGCCGAAAAGAAACCGCCCACCGCCAGCCAGTATTTGGGCGCGCCAATCCAGTAATAGTGGTGGCCCGTGCCCAGAATGCCGGAGATAAAGGTCAGGCCCACAATCACGTAAAGCCATTTTTCGATCACTTCGCGGTCCACGCCGGTCAGCTTGATCAGCAGAAAGGCCAGAATCGAACCCATGATCAGTTCCCAGACCCCTTCGACCCAGAGGTGCACCACCCACCAGCGAAAATAGGAATCCAGGGTCTGGCTGTCAAACCAGACCATGCCGGGCAGATAGAGCAGGGCAGCCGAAACCAGGCCCATGTACAGCACCATGCCCGTGGTGCTGAACTGCCGGCCCCGAAAGACCGTCATGCCAATATTGTAGATAAAGAGCAGAATATTCACCACCACCAGATAGTCCAGCGGACGGGGAATTTCGAGAAACTTGCGGCCTTCCCACCAGTTGAGGTGAAAGCCAATAATGGCAATCACGCCCACCACCAAAAGCGAGGCCAGTTGTATATAGGCCAGCTTAACGGAGTGCAGCTCACGGCCCGATTCTTCGGGAATAATATAGTGGGCAGCCCCCATAAAGCCGCAGAGCAGCCAGACCACCAGCAGATTGGTGTGGGTGGCCCGGGCGGTGTTAAAGGGAATCCAGGGGTGCAGCGTGTCGTAGCCCATATGGGCGACCCCCATAATAAAGCCGTAGACCAGCTGCAGGCTGAACAAAAGCATACAGGCGGCAAAGAACCAGTAGGCGACTTTTTGAGACTCGTATTTCATCGGTCTTACCTTTCTATTTCAGACTGGCCAGATAGTTGGCCAAAGCATCGCGGTCTGCGTCCGACAGGGGCAGTCTGGGCATGGCTGTGCCCGGTCTGACGGCCTGGGGATCAGCCAGCCAGGTGTTGAACCAGGCAGCGTCATACTTCTGCCCCACGCCATCCAGCGCCGGGCCCACGGCATTGCCTGTGCCGCCCAGCTGGTGGCAGGCCGAGCAGAGCTGGCCATAGACAGCAGGGGCAGCGGCCAGCACATTGGCGCCGGCAGCACCGGCAGCGGATGCTGCGGCCGGTTCAGCCAGTGCTTTGAGAGGGGGATCCGCGGGGAAGCCGTTGAGATCCATTTCGCCGACCCATTTAAAGAAGGCGATCAGGTCATCAAGATCCTGTTCAGAAAAGTCGTATTTGACCATCCGGCGGGCGTTGGGATACATGGCCTCCGGATCGGGCAAAAAGGCTTTGAGCCAGGCTTCACCCCGGCGCTCATAGGTTTTGGTCAGCTCAGGGGCGTAATAGGCCCCCTCGCCCATAATGGTATGGCAGCCCATACAGTTGTTTTTGTCAAAAATATGCTTGCCACGCACCACGGCTGCGCTCATGTTCTGCTGGTGGGTCTGGTCGGGGACCTGGGCAATGGTATCGACCGTCAGCCAGAGAAAAACCCCGGAAAACAGGACCGTTCCCACCCAGAAAAACAGACGCGCCTGGGATTTGGATAACATAGGCAGGGCATCCTTTCTGTTGTGTTGATGCCCCCAGCTTAAAGTGGAGAACTTTGTCTGTCTTTGTGCTGGCGCAAAGACGCCGCTTAAAAATGGCGCTACATTAAGATCAGAAAACAACAAGGAGGTGCCGCCCATGTCTGCACCCATTTCGGACACACTGGCAGCGACCGCCCCCGAGGTTCAGCTGCTGCAAAGCCAGGACGATTTAAAAATTCTGGCCGTCAGCGGCCAGGCCGGCCAGACCATGCCCCGCCACCGCTGCAGCCACGCCGCTTTTATGAGGGTCATGGCCGGTGAGGTCAGCCTCAACTTGGCCGATCAGCCCCCCCGGCGGCTGGTGGCCGGTGAGCACTTTCTGATTCCCGCCATGCATTGGCACGATCTGCAACTGGTGCAAGCCAGCCAGCTGCAGGTGCTGATGCAGACCAACGCCAAAATTTTCTTCGCCTGAGGTGTACTTTCACAACGGTCGGCCCTGCAGATTTTTCTGCAGGGCTTTTTTTTAGGCCCACCTGCTCAGGGCAAGGGCGCCAGCAGGAGCAGGGCCAGCAGGCCCAGCGACAGGCTCACGGCCAGCCAGAGCAGCTTAAAGCCCCGGCTGAGTTCCATAAAGATCCCGGCAATCAGCAGGGCTTTGAGCGCGGCAATGCCCAGAATCAGGCGCGTTGCGTGGCTGCCGCTAAGCAGGGCCAGCCCGCCTTCGGCCAGGGCGTAGCTGCCGAGGGTCAGGCCCAGCAGCACCAGCCAGAGGGTATTGAGGAGAAAAGATGACATGTCAGCGTCCTTTCTAAAGCAGATAGATCAGCGGGAATAAAAAGATCCAGATCACGTCGACCAGGTGCCAGTAAACGGCCGCCGCAGACACCCGCAGGGCCTGCTCAGGGCTTTGCTGCCGGCGGGGCCAGGCCAGCCAGAGCATAAAAAACACCCCAAAGGCCACGTGCAGGGCGTGCACCACGGTCAAAAAGAGGTAATAAAACCAGAAGGTATTGGTCGAGAGCGACACCGCGGTGGCAAAGACGCTCTGGTACTCCCAGAGCTTGATGCCCAAAAAAAGCAGGCCGCTGCAGGCCGTGGCGTAAAACCAGGGGGCCAATGGGCGGCCATGCTGGCTGGCCCATACCCCACGGGCAGCCAGCCAGCTGCCGCTCAGCAACACCAGGGTGTTGAGGGTGCCAGAATCGGGGTGTAGCAGGGCCTGGGAGGCCGTAAACACAGTGGGCTCGCTGCGGTAGCTCCAAGCAAAGCCGACAAAAAAGAGGGCAAAGGTGCCCATTTCGAGCACACAAAAAATCCAGACCGCCAGACCGCCGGGCAGGCGGTTAAAATAGGCCAGCCAGTCGGCGCTGGATGCCAGACCAGGCCCTGGCTGTGGACCTTGAGGATGTGTAATTAAATTTTCCGAAGCAGAAGACATATTTGACAAGTCCTGATATTTTTGTCAGCATAAAGGTTCTGGCAAAGACCGTCTTTGTGCCAGCGCAAAGAGCCCACCCAAAAGGGTATTTTGCGCCAGCGCAAAGACAGTGCACCCGCAAGGCATTAATCTGAATTCAGAAGCGCCGCTTCAGGGCTCTCAGAGCCCGGCAGCTGACGCCACGGCAAACAAGGAGGCTCCCTATGATGACGATGATGAAGACACACAAAACCAGCCTGAAACTGATCCGCGCTCTGCTGCTGGCAGGCCTGGCCCTGTCACTCAGCGCCTGCCCGCCCGGCCAGAGCCGGGATCAGGCCATGCAGTCTTTTGACAAACAACTGCCCGACATCAAGGGCGAAGAGCAGGCCGTATTGGCCCAGGCCCCTGAAGTGCCCCACCGATCACGCGCAAGCACGCCAGCAAAGTGGTGGTCAAAATGGACGTGATTGAAGAAGAAGGCGAGCTGGTGGACGGCGTGCGCTATACCTTCTGGACCTTCGGCGGCAAAGTGCCTGGTCAGTTTATCCGGGTGCGCGAGGGCGATCTGGTTGAGTTTCACCTGCGCAATCACCCCGATAATAAAATGCCTCACAACATTGACCTGCACGCCGTGACCGGTCCCGGCGGCGGGGCCTCGGCATCTTTTACCGCCCCCGGTCAGGAGACGGTCTTTTCGTTCCGGGCCCTCAATCCGGGACTGTATGTCTATCACTGTGCCACCGCCCCTGTAGGCATCCATATTGCCAACGGCATGTACGGCCTGATTCTGGTGGAACCCAAAGAGGGACTGCCACTGGTCGACAAAGAGTTTTATGTGGTGCAGAGCGAGTTTTACACCAAGGGAGATTACGGCGCACCGGGCCTGCAGCCTTTTAGCATGGAAAAAGCCCTGGCTGAAACCCCCGACTACGTGGTCTTTAACGGGGCCGTGGGCTCTCTGGCCGGAGACAATGCCGTCAGCGCCAAAGTGGGCGAGCGCGTGCGCCTGTATCTGGGCAACGGTGGCCCCAACCTGATTTCGTCCTTTCACGTGATTGGTGAAATCTTTGACAATGTCTACCACGAAGGCGGTACGATGCTGAACCACAACGTGCAGACCACCCTTGTACCGGCCGGCGGCTCGTCCATTGCCGAATTCAAGGTCGAAGCGCCGGGCTCCCTGGTGCTGGTGGACCACTCTATTTTCAGGGCCTTTAACAAAGGGGCCCTGGGTATGATCAAAGTCAGCGGCGACGAAAACAAAGCGGTATTTTCAGGCCAGCAGGAAGCCAAAGTCTATCTGCCTGAAGGCTCCACCACCCAGACCATGCCCCAGGATAAGCCTGCTACAGGTGCGGTGGCCAAAACCCTGGAAGATCGCATCAGCCGGGGTGGGGTGATCTATAAGCAGAACTGCGCGGCCTGTCACATGCCCGACGGGGCCGGGGTCAAAGGGGCCTTTCCGCCCCTGGCCAAATCGGATTACCTCAAAGACATTTCCAAGTCTATTCACGCTGTGGCCAACGGTCTGGAAGGTCCGATCACCGTCAATGGTGAGCTGTACAACAGCGTGATGCCGAAGCTCAAACTGGGTGATGAGGAAGTGGCCAACGTCATGACCTATGTGCTCAACAGCTTCGAAAACGGCGGCGGGGAGGTCACCCCTGAGATGGTGGCCAAGGAGCGCGAGTAAACCATGCAGCGACTGCGGATCATGACGGGTCTCTTGCTGACGGCATTGCTGGGTCCGGGGTTTTTCAGCCCCGTGCTGGCCGCCGCAGCCAGTCCGGGCATGGTCCGCATTCCCGGCGGGAGCTATACGCCCTTTTATGCCCTCAAAAAGGGGCCGGTCAAGCTGCCGGCCTTTGAGCTGGACGCTTACCCCGTCAGCAATGCCGATTACCTCACCTTTGTGCGCCAGCATCCGCGCTGGCGCCGGGATCAGGTCAAACCCGTCTTTGCCGACCGGCAGTACCTGCTGCACTGGCCTGATCCCCTGCGCATTCTGCCCGAACAGGCCCAGCAACCAGTCAATTATGTCTCCTGGTTTGCCGCGCGGGCTTACTGCCAGGCCCAGGGCAAAAAACTGCCGACCCAGGATCAGTGGGAGTTTGTGGCCCGTGCCAGCGAAAGCGCCGCAGACGCCAGCGCCGACCCGCGCTTTCGCCAGCGCATTCTGGACTGGTACGCCCGGCCCACGCCGCGTGAACTGGGCAGTCTGGGCAGCACCTACCGCAATGTCTACGGCGTCTACGATATGCACGGCCTGCTCTGGGAGTGGGTGCGGGACTTTAATACGGTGATGGTCACCGGGGAGTCCCGCGAGGACAGCAGCTTTGACCGCAATCTGTTCTGTGCGGGCGGGGCCCTGGATGGCGCCGATCCTTCGTATTATGCGTCATATATGCGCTATGCCTTCCGTTCCAGTCTCAAAGGCCAGTATGGCCTGAAAAATCTAGGATTCCGCTGTGCAAAAGAGGTCACACCATGAACAAAATACTGACGATTGCCTGTTGTCTGAGTCTGCTGCTGGGCTGCGCAGAGCAGTCCAGCGAAAAAAACCACCGGACGCCGCAGCGTCTGATCATAGCCAGCACGCGGGCATGGACCACAGCCAGCATGCCGGCCTGCCGGCCGGAGCCGCCAGCGACCAGTCCCTCTACCATCTGGAGGCCAGCTGGCAGAACCAGCAGGCCCAGACCGTCAGCCTGGCGGCGGCCCAGGGCAAGGTGCAGCTGGTGGCCACGGTCTATGCCTCCTGCGAAAATGCCTGCCCGCGCATCATTGCAGATATGAAGGCCATCGAAGATAAGCTGGCCGCCAGCAGCGGCGCGCAGCTGCAGCTGACCCTGGTCTCGATCGACCCGGAAGTGGACACCCCCGCACGCCTGCAGGCTCTGGCTGACAAAATCCAGCTCAGCCCGCGCTGGCAGCTGCTGACAGGGGACCCGGACGATGTGCTGACCCTGGCGGCTTTGCTGGGCGTGCAGTACAAAAAGATTTCAGAGACCGACTACGCCCACTCGAATATTATCTCGGTGCTGAATCCGGCGGGTGAAATTGTGCACCAGCAGCAGGGGCTGGGCGTAGATCCGGCCCAGACCGTGGCGGCGGTTCAGGCTGCGCTGAGCGCTTCCTGATCGGCGGCTGAGCCTGTAGACGCAGACGGACCGCTGGCCGACAGCAGCCAGAGGCCCGTCAGCCCCAGGGGCATCAGGGCGCTGCAGCCCAGCAGCGCCACAAAGAAGCCTGCAAACAAAGGCTGGGCAAAGCCAAAGCTGAGTCCCTGATACAAAAGCAGGGCCTCTGAGCCGGCAAAGCCCAGCCCAAAAGCCGTCAGGGCCAGATTCAGCGCCCACTGGCGCCGCCGGCTGGCGTGCCGCAGCGCCGGCTGCGGCAGCAGACAGGCCAGCCAGAAGCTGCTCAGCAGGCCCAGCAGCACCAGATGCAGATAGACAATGATCAGCGGGCGCTGTTCAGCGGCCAGGCTGGCAAAATAGGGCAGAGCGGTCAGGGCCTGCAGCAAGACCTTGAGTATCAGGCTGAGGGCACTGAGCCCCAGCAGGGCGCGCAGCCAGAAGCTCTGTGCACTGCTTTGCAGCCAGTGGCTGAGCTGGCGGCGCAGATCCCAGGCCACCGCAAGGGCCCAGCTCAGTCCCAGCCCCTGCAGCAGGGCCCCCAGACCGCCCAGCAGCCAGACCCAGAGCGGCGGGTTCAACCACAGGGCCGAGAGGGCCAAAGTAAACAGGCTGCTCCAGCACAAAGCACTTGCCGCCCGCTGGCTCTGACGGTCTTCGCCCAGACCCTGGGCTTGCAGCCAGCGCATAACAAGGGCCAGGATACCCAGCCAGAACCAGGCGTTGTACTGAAAGTGCAGATAAAAATAAATGGCCAGATAATAGACGGGGCTGTGATTGAGCTTCAGGGCCATGATCGGCCCCAGCGACCAGGGCCCCAGACTGGAAATCACCGCCAGCCAGAGCGCCCAGCGCAGCACACGGTGGGCATTGCTGCGCTGCCCGCGCAGATCGCGCAGCAGCCGCCAGACAAAAGCATACAGACAAAAAAGCGACAGGGTCGAAAAAGTAATCGAGACAGCGGCATAGCCCTGCACGGGAAAGCTCAGCAGCATGCCCACAACCGTCAGCTGCGAGAGCCAGAATAAAATATCATAGCTTTTAAAGCTGTGCCCTGGCGGCAAAAAAGCCCGGGGCAGGGCCATGATCAAAAGGGCATGCAGCCAGCCCAGCAAAGCCACATGGGAGTGGGCATGCAAAAAGAAGCCGTAATTGACCCCGGCCAGGGGTTTGACAAACTGCAGGCGCAGCAGCAGGCCCAGACTCTGGGCCAGAATCAGCAGGCCCAGCGCCGAGAGCCATTGCCGGCGGGGCCAGACGCTCACTGCAGACATCAGGCCATCTCCTGTGATAGGTGCGCGGGCGAGGGTATCAGCCAGGGTCTGCAGGGCCAGAGCATGTGCGTGCTTTTCATAAAAAGAGTATACTCTGATTATCTTCAGGCACAACAGGCGATAAGGCCCAGTGCAGACAGGAGCCAGCCATTGAAACGCGATCCGGCTTTACAGCCCCTCTCACGGGAGCATCTGACGGCCCTGATGCTGTCGTACTGCCTGAAACACGGGCGTTCTTCCAATCCCCGCTACCCCTGGCCGGCGGATCCCCGCGAACAGGTTGAGCGGGTACAGCAGAGCTGGGCGCAGGAGCTGCGCTGGCATTTTGAGGCCGAAGAACGCTTTTTTTTCGGGCCCCTGCTGCCCACCCTCCCGGCCCCGTTGCAGGCCATGACCCGCCAGCTGCTGGCCGAACACCGGGCAATCGAAACCCGGATTCAGGCGTTCGACGACCTCTCAGACGCTGATTTGCCAGACGCGCTCAGCAGCCTGGGGCACCTGCTGGAAACCCACGTGCGCTGCGAAGAGCGGGAATATTTTGAACAGCTGCAGCAAGCCGTCCCCGCTGAGCAGCTGGCCAAAGCCGGAGCGGCCCTGGAAGCCTTTTACGCCGAACGGGAGCCCGTGCGCTGCCTATTTACCGGCACCCTGCGCCCGGCGGGCAGCTGAAGCCAGCGCGTGACAGGCTTCAGCCCGGCAGGCTGGCCGCCAGCGGCTGCGCAGCCAGCAGTTTCTCGCGGGCGCGGCTGTATTTGGGGTCAAACCAGAACAGGCGGCAGCCGTTGCAGCCCTTGCCGCAGCAGCCTTCAAGGCCTATGCGCGGGCCTTTTTTGATCACCTGCTTCTGTTTGTAAAAGAGCTGCATCTGCTGGTTCTCTTTGAGGCGGCGGGTTTTTTCAGCGTCATCCACCTTGAGGTTCTGAATCTGAATCGCCAGGGCTTCAAGATCGGCAATCAGGCGGGCCTGCTGGGCTTCGTCCAGCTCGACCATTTTGCGTGCCACGCTCAGCACGGGCAGATGCTGGCGCAACGCTGCCGGACTGAGGGTCTGAAAGATGTCCAGCGGAATGCGAATGGCCTTGTTCTGGCCGGCGGAGACCGATTCGGTCACCTGGCCCGTGCGGGCGTCGATAAAATCGTGCAGGCGCACGCGGATCGGTTCGCGCAGCGTGGGTGAGAGAAACTGAATCAGCTCACCGGCGTCGAGGCGATTTTTGACCTCAAAGATCAGGGCATCGTCTTCCCAGGCCCGCACCACGCCGGCCGCCTCCATTTCGCTGAGCGAATGTACGTCGTAATAATTGTGACTGAAAGGACTCAGACGGCCATCGTGAAAGCCCAGGGTATAGCCGCGGTTGGGCACGCCGTAGAGATCTTCGAGATAGTCCTCAAAGCACCAGCTGTCAGGGTCTGCATACCAGTCATCAATGGCCCGGCGGTAGACGCGGGCCACGGAGGCCACATAAAAGGGCGATTTGTTGCGGCCCTCCACTTTCAGCGAGTCAATGCCGCCGGCCAGAATCTCGGGCAGGCGCGGCAGCAGACAGAGATCTTTGGAGTTCAGAATATACGCACCCTGGCTGTCCTGTTCCAGCGGAAAGTATTCACCGGGGCGGTAGGCTTCTTCCAGAAAGAAATCAAACAGCTCTTTGGTCTCTTCGGTCAGGTGCAGATCCTTGAGGCTGCCGTCGCGCAGCTTGAGGCGCACTTTGTAATCCCAGCGGCAGGAGTGGGCGCAGTTGCCCTGGTTGCTGCCGCGCTCGGCCATATAATTTGAGAGCAGGCAGCGGCCAGAGTAGGTCATGCACATGGCCCCGTGCACAAACATTTCCAGCTTGATCTCCGGGCAGCGTTCGCGGATCTCCAGAATATCCGCAAAGCCTACCTCACGGGCCATTACGACCAGTGCGGCCCCTTGTTTATGCCAGAAATCGACGGTCAGCCAGGAGCAGACGTTGGCCTGGGTTGAGATATGCAGCTCCAGACCGGGCAGCTGCTCTTTGACGTACTGAAAAATACCGGGGTCAGAGATAATCACGCCATCGGGCCGGGCTTCTTTGAGCGTGGCGATCATGCCGGGCAGTTTTTCGATATCCCGGTTGTGCGAAAAAAGATTCAGGGTCAGATAGACCTTTTTGCCGCGATCATGGGCAAAAGCAATGCCCTCTTTGAGATCGGCGAGACTGATGCCCGACTGGGTGCGCAGCGAGAGATCGGGCGTGCCCAGATAGACGGCGTCAGCGCCATAAAGCACGGCGGTTTTGAGCTTTTCGAGATTGCCGGCGGGCATCAGCAGTTCGGGTTTGGGAGGACGGATGGCTTGAGACATGTTTTTGTTCCAGAATGTTTTCAGTATTCTGGCACAAAAAGGGTCTCACTGGCGTGGTTTTTCAACAGCTTTTGCCTGCTGAAACGTCAATAAAAACCGGGAGCTCACATCAGCTCAAAAGCACACGCTCTGAGTCGGTAGGGCTACCAACTCAGAGCGAGATTTCAGCCAATCAGGCCCAGGCGCTGCGGTAGTCGCGGGCATAATCAGCCAGGGCAATCGGGGTCCGGCCCAGCAGCTGGGACACGTGATCACTCACCGCGGCGGCATAACCCTGGCGGAAAGCCCCCAGAATCAGCAGCAAAAAGTCGGCGTAATCCGCCGGCAAACCGGCCTCCAGCAGCATCTGACGCATTTGTTCCGGCGGGATGTCGCTGTAGCCAATGTTTTTGCCGCTGGCTTCGCTTAAAACAGCGGCCACCTCGTGGTGATTGAAGGCCTCAGCACCCGTCAGGGTCCAGGCCTGTGAAGGCCGTTCGCTGTCGTGCAGCAGCACGGCGGCCACGGCCGCAATGTCGCGGGCGTCAATAAAACTGCCCCGCGCTTCACCCACGGGCAATAAAATCTGGCCCGTGGCCTGAATGGCGGGCAGCCAGAAGGTATTAAAATTCTGCATAAACCAGTTGGGGCGCAGAATATGATAGGGCAAACCGCTGTTTTTGAGCAGCAGCTCTGCCTGGCGCATGGGGCTGTTGGGGTCAGCATCAGCGCCCATGGCGGTCATCAGCACGACCTTTTTGTGCTGGTGGCTCTGGGCGGCCGCAATGGCCGGCCCCAGCAGCCTGTGCTGCTCGGTCAGGCCCGGCGGGACCATTAAAAAGACCCGTTCACTGCGGCTGAAGGCCGCATCCAGCCCTTCACCCGTCAATAAATTCAGCTGGATCTGGTCAGCCTCCTGTGCGGCCCGGCTGGTGGCCCGCAAGACAGCATGACCCGCTGCGGTCAGGCTGCTGGCCAGGGCGGAGCCCACCTGGCCGCTGGCGCCAATAATCAAGGTTTCAGACATGTTTAAAACACCTTTCAATACTGTGATGGCTTTAGCATAGCGCGCTTTAACTGGACGAATGAATGGTTAAAAACCAAATTCATGTCTTATTGTCTTAAATCCCCCTTGAAAAAAACCGCGCCCCGCGCTAGAGTCAGAGCATGGATCTCTTACAGGATATTTTGCAACAGGCCGGTCTGCGCCGCCGCATATTACACCAGCACGCCTTGCACCAGCCCTGGGGCCTGCGCTTTCCGTGCCCGCACAGCATGGGCTTTCATGTGGTGCTGCAGGGCGAAGCCTGGCTCTGGCAGGGTGAGCCCCACGACGGCAACCCTCCGCTGCAGCTGCAGCAGGGCGATCTGATCTTTATGGCACGGGGCCAGCATCATCAGCTGAGCACCCATCCCGATGCCGCCCTGCTGGTACCGGCGGACGGCCCGCCGGTGGCCCTGCCAGCGGATCAGCCAGGCAGCACAGCCCCGCTGCTGACCCTGGCCAGCGGCGTTTACCAGCTCTGGAACGATCCGATTCACCCTCTGTTTGCCGAGCTGCCGGTCTGGAGCCGGGTGCGCGGCAGCAGCCTGCCAGCAGGCCACGCCCTGGGGCAAAGCCTGCAATTGCTCAGCCAGGAGCTGCAGAGCCCCCGGCTGGGCTCCAGCAGCGTGGTAGAATCGCTGCTGGACGTGCTGTTTTATCTGATTCTGCGGCATCTGCTCAGCCAGCCTGAACAGCAGGCCAGCTGGTCGCGGGGCGTGGCTGACCCGCTGATTGCCCAGAGTCTGCAGCTGATGCATGCCGATCCGGGCCGCGCCTGGCGGGTACAGGATCTGGCTGACGCCAGCGGGCTCTCGCGCTCGGGCTTTGCCCTGCGCTTTAAACAGACCCTGGGCCAGAGTCCGCTGCGCTACCTGACCACCCTGCGCATGCAGCAGGCTATGCAGGCCCTGAGTCAGCCTGACGCACCGGGGCTGGAGGTCCTGGCCCGCAGCGCGAGCTATCAGGATGCTTTTGCGTTTTCAAAGGCCTTTAAAAAACTGCTGGGGGTTTCGCCCCGGACCTTTCAGCGCCAGAGCCAGCAAGCCCTGGCCCGGCGGTTTTAAGACCTGTTCCCCGGCTGCCCCCCCCTGAGCACAGCACACGCCAGTGCCCGGCAAAGGCAGCATCCGCCAAAAGCCTGAGCCTGAGCGTTTTGCACGGGCCTGAACAGGGCTTGCATCTGAGGCCACCGCAGAGCAGCCCGCACGGCCCGCCAATCAGCCCCCTTGACGCACTGTATTATGATCGAAAGAGAACAAGGAGGTCTCTTTATGCATATTTTTTCGCGTGACGAACACAGCGCCTGCGGTGTGGGCTTTATTGCCCACCGCCGGGGAGAAGCCCACCACAGCCACCTCAGACAGGCCCTCAAAGCCCTGAAAGCCGTGGAGCACAGGGGCGCCTGTGCCGCCGATCAGATCAGCTCTGACGGTGCCGGCATCATGACCGACATTCCCTTTGAGTTGCTGGGTTATGAACGCGGAAAAATCGCCGTGGCCTTTATTTTTATGGCGCGCGTCTGCGAAAAAAACACCTGTCCGCGCGGCATTGCCACCCATGACCCCACATTTCAGCGCCTGTATCAGGGCAGCCCCGAGGCCATTGAGCAGACCCTCAGGGCCCTGGCCGAAGAGGTGCGCCAGCACCTGGCCAGTCTCGGTCTGCCCTCGCTGGAGGCCGCCCTGGGTCGCAGCGATCTGCTGCAGGCCAACCCGGCACATGCCGCGCTGATGGCTGAACGCAAGCTGGACATGGGCTGGTTTTTACAGCCGCCGGTGATCTCCGAAAACCCCTTTGAACGTGCGGACGAAGGCTTAACCCGCATTTCTCACAAACAGATCAGTAGATAAAAACTGGCTCCTTTCTGTAGATTAAAGTTATCACATCTGTAGATTAAAGTTATCACACAGAAATCGCAGAAAAGGAGCCAGCTGTATGAAGTGTAACCCTGAGACCTGGGAAGTTCAAGGCAAAAATGGAGAGCCGCTGACAGTCAATTTTGAAGGCGGTGCGCTGACTTCGGACGCAGGTCTGCTCCTCCTGAAAGAGGCCGATAGCCGCCTGGGTCTCATATCCCGTCTGGCCGCCTGTTTCACCGACCATCGTGCTGCCGGTTATGTGGACTTCACTGTTGAGGAACTCCTGGCCCAGCGCATTTACGGTCTGGCAGCCGGTTATGAAGATCTCAACGACCATGACCAGCTGCGCTTTGACCCCCTCTTTCTGCGCGTCC
>JACYMC010000264.1 GCA_015272195.1 Candidatus Sericytochromatia bacterium | reverse complement strand
ACAAATTGGCTTGAAAACATGATGATTGCTGCATCTTTGGGAGGATGGTCGCGGGCAAAATGACTTTACCAACAGAAAGCGTTAGAACTAGCAATAAACTGGGCTTTGATGGCGTGGAAACCCAGGCCATTGCCGGTCAGGAAGCCCATCGTCTGGGGCTGGAGCAGATCCAGCAGATGCCCGTGTACCAGCAGCTTTTTGCCGAAGCCTACCCTCAGATCCCGGCCGCAGAGCGCATCAATCCGATCCATACGGGTCTGGCGATTGCCGCCTTTGAACGCACCCTGCTCAGCAACCAGGCCCCCTTTCAGCGCTGGTTGCGCGGCGATCAGCAAGCTCTCAGCGCGCCAGAGCTGCGCGGGGCGCTGGTCTTTTTTGGCAAGGCCCAGTGCAGCAGCTGCCACAGCGGCCCGGCCCTCAACAGCATGCGCTTTGAAGCCCTGGGGCTGAACGACCTGGTGGGCCCGGATATTATTGGCAGCAATCCAGCAGCCGATCAGCACCTGGGCCGGGGCGGCTTTACGGGCCGGGCCGAAGACATGTTTAAGTTTAAAGTGCCTCAGCTGTATAACCTGGCTGACGCGCCCTTTTATGGTCACGGCGGCAGCATCCGCTCGCTGGAAGCTTTTGTGGACTACATGAACGCGGGGCAGCCAGAAAACCCCCGCGTGCCGGCCAGCCAGCTGGCGTCCCAGTTTCAACCGCTGGGTTTGAGCCCGGCGGAGCGCGCCGATCTGGTGGCCTTTCTTAAAAACGGCCTCTATGATCCCAACCTGGCACGTTACCGTCCGCAGCGTCTGCCTTCCAACGCCTGTGTGCCCAATAACGATCCGCTCTCGCGCCGTGATCTGGGCTGCTGAAACCCATGGCTGACTCAGAACTGCCGGCAGCCCCCGACCTGCCGGGATACACGGTTGAACGCGCCCTGGGCAGTGGCGGCTTTGGCCAGACCTGGCTGGCACACAACGGCGCGGGCGAAGCCTGTGTGATCAAATCTCTGGCTTTGCACCGCCTGCAGGACTGGAAAAGCCTGGAGCTGTTTGAACGCGAGCGCAAAATTCTGCAGCAATTGCAGCATCCCCGCGTGCCGCGCTTTATTGAGAGCCTGCAGCATGAGGTCAGGGGCCAGCCTGAACATCTGCTGATCCAGAGCTATGTGCCCGGCCATGCCCTCGACGCCTGGCTGGAAGCACACGGCAATCTGACCCCTGATCAGGTCTTGCAGCTGGCGATTGAGATCGCTGATGTGCTGGTGTATCTGCAGGCTTTTTCACCGCCGGTGATTCACCGGGATATCAAGCCGGGCAATATTGTGCTGAATCCCGATGGTGAAGCCTTTTTAATCGATTTTGGTGCTGTACGCGACGCCCTCAGTAATCCATCAGCTCAGGCCGGTGGGGGTTCTACGACCGTGGGCACCTTTGGCTATATGGCGCCGGAGCAGTTTCAGGGCAAGGCCTATGCCAACACGGATATTTACAGCCTGGGGGTGACCCTGATTTACGCCCTGACGCGAATGCCCCCGTCCGAACTGAAAACCCAGGGGCTGCGCCTGGTCTTTCGGCCGCTGGTGCAGATTCCCAAAGCCTTTGCCGATGTGATCGACAAAATGATTGAGCCCGACTGGCAGCAGCGTTACCCCGATGCCCTCAGCCTCAGCAAAGATTTACAGGCCCTCAAAGCGGGCGGTATGACTTCGATTCAGCGGGCTGAACTGGCCCTGATAGAAATCACGCGCAGCGCCCCGGAAGTCACCGCACTGCAGCGCTATCGCAAATGGATTTATGGTGGCGTGGCTGCCCTGGGGGCTTATCTGCTGGTGGTGATCACCCTGCAGCTGTTTTTCAGGCCGGCGGTCAGTCCGCCCTTGCAGACCAATGACCCCGTGCGTGAGCGACTGGAGCGGGTTTATCAGGAGCAGTTCCGGGCTGAGACCGGCCGGGAGCTGATATTACCAGAGGATCCCCCTCAGTAAATAAACTCCTGCAGGTGGTAGGGCACCCGCCGGGCGGGCAAATCATGCAAAGCCGCACGCCAGCGCTGGACTTCATTCTGCAGCGCAGTCTCTGAAAAAGCCGCAATGTTCGCCTGTTGGGCCTTTGTGAAATAAGGCTGATCCGGGTGCGGTATAAATTCAGACAAAAAAATCAGATCATTGCCATCCAGTGGCAGGCTTTGCAAGAGGGCCACAGAGGCCTCAAAGCTCAATGTATCCACCTTTCATGCCGATAACCTGCTCAAAAGCGCCCGGTAATGAGCTTTTCGGGATCTAACAGACTCAAAACTGAGCAATTTTTGCTGCATACATTCGTTCAAAAATTGGTTTTTCAAATCGAAGATACTCCAGCTTTTGTCCTTGGGAATACTGTCTGCTTTCAGCTTCAGAAGCAGAGTATAGGCCAATAATGACACACCGATAGAATTTTCAATTTGATGAAAAGCTGTATTGACCTGATGGGCGCCAAGCCCCATGC
>JACYMC010000096.1 GCA_015272195.1 Candidatus Sericytochromatia bacterium | reverse complement strand
TTGCTATTGAGGCCCAGCAGCTCTTCGATTTGCCGTGAGCGCTCTTTCAGTGCGGTATTTTCCGCTCTTAAAGCGGCATTCTCAGCTCTGAGTAACGCATTTTCATGCTCAAGCTGTGCCACTTTTTCTTCCAGATAAGCAATGCGTTCTGATTCTGTCATGTCTTTAGATTAAGCCGAGATTTGCGTTTTGGGAAGGGGGCTGAAGGGATACAAATTTTTTTCTAAAGCGTGAAAAAGAGATGTACACTGAATCTTAAGCATTATTTTGGGGGCTTCCTTTCGAGGGATGCCCCATTTTAGCTTAAATCCAACACGGACAATACTTACAGGCTATTTAGGGCTCTCAAACCCTCTCCCTGACTTGTCAAGTCAAAGCTTTGTTTAAGTAAAAATAAATTATGATCAAACACATCCAGATTGCTGGAAGTCATCATTTAACCGGAGAAAACCCTTATGAAAAGTCCTTTTGTCTCATTGAAAAGCCGTCAGATTCTGCTCAGAAAACTCCTGCTCAGCGCCTGTGCCCTCAGCCTGGTGGCCTGCAGTACCATGGATGGAACACCCAATACACCCTCTCTGGCGCTCAGTCAGGGCATGTCCTATGGTCGGCCCCAGATCTCTCCCAGCGCCACCGCTGAGCCCACTTCTGAACCCACCATGCTGCCTACGGCTGAACCCAGCGCAGAACCCAGTGCCGGTTCAGATATGCAGCCTGAACCCATGGCAACGCCGACCGCAGCGCCTACGCCGACGCCGACCCCTGATGCTTCCGGTGAGGGCTATGCCCGTCTCTACGACAACCCCTTTTTAAACGCCCAGCAGGCCCCTTTTTCGACCTTTTCGATTGATGTGGATACGGCTGCCTACAGCAATCTGCGGCGTTTTATCAACGCCGGCCAGCTGCCCCCGCCGGATGCGGTGCGCATTGAAGAAATGCTGAACTACTTCAGCTACACTTACCCGGAGCCTGCTGGCGAGCACCCCTTTGCCCTGTATACCGAACTCACCGCGTGCCCCTGGAAGCCAGAAAACCGCCTGCTGAAAATCGGCATGAAGGCCAAAGAAATGGATATGCGCGAAGCCCCGGCCAATAATCTGGTGTTTCTGATTGATGTCTCAGGCTCCATGTCCTGGGGCCAGGGCCTGCCCCTGGTCAAAGAATCGCTCAAATTACTGATCGAAAACATGCGCCCGCAGGATCGCGTAGCGATTGTGGTTTATGCCGGGGCAGCCGGCCAGGTGTTGCCTTCGACCCCCGGTACACAAAAAGATAAAATCATTGCGGCCCTCGATCAGCTCGAAGCCGGTGGCTCGACGGCCGGGGCGGCAGGCATTGAGCTGGCCTACCGCACGGCCTGGCAAAACCTGATTCCCGGCGGCAATAACCGGGTGATTCTCGCCACCGACGGTGATTTTAACGTGGGGGTCTCCAGCCAGACCGAGCTGCAGCGCCTGATTGAGCAAAAGCGCAATGAAGGCATCTTTCTGACCGCCCTGGGCTACGGCATGGGCAATTATCAGGATCAGACCCTTGAAACCCTTGCCAATAAAGGCAATGGCAATTACGCCTATATCGATGATTTGGCTGAGGCCCGCAAGGTGCTGGTCGAGGAACTGGGCGGCACCCTGTACACCGTGGCCAAAGACGTCAAGCTGTAGTTGGCGTTTAACCCGGCCAGAGTGGCGTCTTACCGCCTGATTGGCTACGAAAACCGCCTGCTGAATACCGAAGACTTTGCCGATGACAGCAAAGACGCCGGTGAGCTGGGGGCGGGGCATACGGTCACCGCGCTTTATGAGTTGGTGCCTGCTGCAGCCGGGGCCGTATCTGCGAACAATTTTGCCACAGACGACTGGCTGCATCTCGACCTGCGCTACAAGCGCCCGGAGCAGAGCAACAGTATTCTCTTTCGCCAGCCGGTGACCCAACAAGCCCTGAGCTGGGATCAGGCCTCCACAGATATGCGCTTTGCAGCCTCTGTAGCGGGGCTGGGCATGCTGCTGCGCCAGCCCGCATTTCTCACAAAGGTGCGTTCACATAAGGTGTAGGGTATATTTCGGGAGTTTTTACTGAACTCGGTAGCCTCTGAACAGGCCGTTTCACGCTTGATTCATTGTCTTTGTTCGTTCGCTGGGTGAAAGACGACAGGCCAAAGATAACCTGGTTTCAGGCGATTGAGATCTTGGTGAAGGGGCTCAGGCTCACGGTATTCGCAATCGCTTCAGAACCTGTCCCCACAGAGAACGAAAGGGGCACGCGCTCGCCAATTGACAGATCAGGTGCCCACCGACATGCAGGACGCGCGCCGCTACCTTCAACAGCTTGAGCCGAATTGTTCCGGCCTGGGCTTTGGCAAGCTCTGTGCCCGTCAATCCGAGCCGGCGAATCGCTTGCACCAGAACATACGCCAGCCCTGAAAACCAGAGCCGAAGCTGGTTGGCCCGAAACAGATGCGCTGACGTTCGTCCCGCAGC
>JACYMC010000134.1 GCA_015272195.1 Candidatus Sericytochromatia bacterium | reverse complement strand
GAAATATACCCTACGCCCTATGTGAGCGCACCCTTGTGAGAAATGCGGGTTAAAGATAGCTTAAATCTTGTCATTTTGTCAAGAAAAAAAAGGCTTGACGCGCCCAATAATTTAGACTAAAATCTAATTAGATAAACATCTAATAAAAATATCCAAAGGAAGCAAAACAATGGACAAAGAACGCTTTGAAGCTTTGCTGCAGCTGTTTAAGGTCCTGGCCGACGAAACCCGGCTGCGCATTGTGGGCATGGTGGCCGAGCAGCCCTGCGCGGTGGACGAGCTGGCCAGCCGGCTCAATCTCAAGGCCCCGACGGTTTCACACCATCTGCAGCGCCTCAAAGAGGCCGGACTGGTCAACATGCAGCGTGAGCAGAACAGTCACCTCTATCGGCTCGTGCCCGGCAGCCTGCCGGCCCTCAGCAAGGCCCTGCAAAACCTGGAGCAGGTGGCGGCGCCCGAGGCCGAGCAGGCTGCCGAAGCCTGGGAAGACAAGGTGCTGCGAACCTTTGTGGTCAATGATCGCCTGGTCAGCATTCCGGCCATGCGCAAAAAACGGGCCGTGATCATGCGCTGGCTGGCGGAGCACTTTGCCCACGGGCAAGATTACCCCGAAAAAGAGCTCAACAGCGTGCTGGCGCGTTATCATGAAGATGTCGCCACCCTGCGGCGCGAACTGATTGCCTTTGGGCTGTTTGAACGCGCCCGCCAGGTCTACCGGCGCAAGGAGGAAAGCGCATGAAAAGACATCTGGTGCTGCTGGTCGCCAGTCTGGGCCTGTGGCTGCTGCCCTCTCACATGTTGGCTGCCCGGGCCCAGAACCGGGCTCAGAGCTTTGGCCCTTCAGGCAGCCTGCCCACCCTGCAGCGCGCTTATCCTGTACAGCCGTTACCCATCAACCCCAACCGCCTGAACAGCCTCTCGCAGCGCTGGGCCCAGAACCAGTACCGGCTCTATGGCCTCAGCCTGCAGGCCCTCAATCGCCTGCAGCCGCTGCAACCCAAAGATCAGGTCCTGGCCCTGCAATTGTTTAACCGCCAGCTGCTGCTCTACCGCTCACTGGAAATGCTGGGCGGCAACGGACGCCCCCGCTTTGACTCCCCCGTGCTGCGCCTGATGGGCGAACAGAGTCAGGATCTGCCCAACTGGAAAGCGGCGCTGCTGGCTGCGGCTAGCGCTTTGCCGCAGGGCTGGCTGATCTGGGAGTATAATCTGCTGACGGGTGAAGCCAGTATACGCAGCCTGCGCGACAGCAGCGAAGCCCGCTTTGGCAGTCTGCCGCTGGTGGTGATTGATCTGCACACGCCCAACAGCAGCGAAGGCTTCAGCAGCCGTGAAGCCTACCTTCAGGCTGTGCTGGACAATATCAGCTTCGAAAAAATCGAACAGGCCCTGGAGCGCTTTGGCGTGCGTTAATCCGCTTTCAGACAGTCACGGGCGGCTGCCTGCAGGGCGGGCCAGTCCAGCTGCAGGGGCGCAAAGCGCCGGGCGGGCAGATCCTGCAAGGCCTGCGTCAGGCTTTGCTGACGGGCTGCACTGAGCGGATGGGTCGATAAAAAAGCCGGTCCGGCCTGTTGTTCTTCGGTCTGCATCCAGCTGAAAAAAGCCGGCATGCCCTGGGGGTCAATCCCGGCCTGCTGCAGCAAGACCAGGCCCTGGGCGTCAGCTTCGGTCTCCTGGGCCCGACTGAAGCTCAGGCCAATCAGGCCCACGCCCATGCCGCCGAGGGCCAGCATCACCGATCCCATATCGCCAAAAATCACCAGGGTCAGCAGGCCAAGGCCCATTTTGCCCAGCATGCTTTTGAGGCCATGCTGGGCATAAACATGGGCCGCTTCGTGGGCCATCACCCCGGCCAGGGCCTCCGGTCCCGGTGCTTTGGCAATCAGGGCAGCATGAATCCCAATCTGGCCGCCGGGCAGGGCAAAGGCATTGATGCTCTCGTTGCGCAGCGCGCTGTAACGGAGGGTATAGGGGCTGTCGGGCGGCTGCAGACGCTGGCCCAGCTGCTGCAGGGCCTGCTGCAGGGCCTGCTGCAGGGGCTCCGAGCCACAGAGGGGGCTTTCTTTGCGCACTTCGGCAAAGGCCTGCTCGCCCAGCTCGGCCTCCCAGGCCGGCGGAATCTGCCGCAGGGCATAGTCGCGGCTCCAGAGCAGCCCACGCCAGGAGCCCCAGACCAGCAGAATACAGGCAGTGAGGCTCAGCGCCCCGGCCAGCAGCCAGATACGGGCATTGTGTCCGCTGCGCAGCTGCCGGCGGGCCTGGTTGAGGGCCTGCACCTGCTAGCGCTGGCGCAGCTGGCCGGCCAGCAGCTCCAGAGCCTGCAAACCGGGAATATACAGACTCTGCCCGGCATAGTCCACACGCATCAGACGGGTTTCGGCCCCGCCCCAGCTCAACTGAAGTTCAGCCCAGGGCCAGACCTGCAGCGGCTGATCTGCCACGGCTGTCGGCTGCACTTCAAGCCCGCCCCGACCGGCAGACAGCTGTGCGCTGACACGCCGGTCGGGTTCAGGGTAGTAGCTGACGCCTGACATGCCATCCTCCTGAAATCCTGCTGGTTTTGACCACTGCGGCCCGCCTGCACGGCCCACAGTGATATAATAACAGAACACATCAGGCCGCTGAACGGCTACAGGGGAGAAGAGAGAGAAACACCCATGGATGCTGATTCCTCCCAGGATTTTGAACGGCTGCGCTCCACCATGGTTTCGCTGATCAGTCACGAGCTGCGCACGCCCCTGACCTATATTTCGGCATCCCTGGAAATGCTGGAAATCGCCTACGAAAACCCGGAGCTGCAAAAAGAGGTCAAACGCTTTTTGCAGATCATTGATCAGGGGGTCAAACAACTTGGTAGCAGCATCGACGAGCTGCTCAGCTTCAGCAGCCTGGAGCGCGAAGCCCGCCAGCCCGCACTGGCCCCCCACAACCGCCAGGAGCTGGACTTGCGCGAGCTGGTGCTGGGGGTGGTCAATGTGCTCAAGCCCAGCTATACCAGCAAGCGCCAGATCCTGGAGGTGGCCATTGCCGACGATCTGCCGCCACTGTACCTCGACGGCGGCAAAATGGCCGAAATTGTGCTGCAGTTGCTCAGCAATGCCATCAAGTTTACCCCGCCCGAAGGGCATCTGCGCCTGCTGCTGCGCCAGGAAGACCCCCAGTGGCTGCAGCTGATCGTTTCAGACACCGGCCCCGGCATTCCGCCCGAGCTGGAGGCCCAGATTTTTGACCCTTTTTATCAGCGCGAAGATCATCTGATCCGCGAAAACGGCGGCCTCGGGCTGGGGCTGACGCTTGTGCAGCGCCTCTGCCAGGCCATCGGCGCCCGGCTGGAGATTTTTCCGGAATCCGGCCATTATACCGGCACCAATTTTGTGGTGCGTCTGCCCGTCAGCCAGGCCAGCAAGGACAGCCCCGAGCTGCAGAAAGCCCTGGAGCAGATGCACAACCTGAGTGCCTCCAATGCCGAAAAAGAAGCCATGCTCAGCAAGCTCAAGGCCCAGCTGCTGAAATACACCGAAGAGCTGCAGCAGGCCTTTCACAGCAACCAGCAAAAACAGCATGCCCTCGATACGATTTACCCCAATATTTTGAGCGGTTTTGCCGCCGCCCTGGAGCTGCGCGATCCCTACACACGGGGCCGCTCCCAGCGTCTGGTGCGCTATGCCGAAGTGCTGGGCGAAGCCCTGAAGCTGGATGCTGACGCCGCCCGCCAGCTGGAGCAGGCCTGCCTGCTCTGCGATATCGGGTATATTGGCATCTCTGACGAGGTGCTGCACAAATCTGACTCCGAAAGCCTCAGCGAGGCCGAACGCCAGCACATTCAGTCCCATGCCCGCATCGGGGCCGAGATGCTGCAGCACGTCAAACTGCTGGAGCCGATTGTGCCGCTGGTGCTCCACCACCACGAAAACTGGGACGGCAGCGGCTACCCCAGCGGCCTCAAAGGGAAGGAGATTCCTTATCTCAGCCGCGTAGTGCGGGTGATTGACGCCTTTGAGGCCATGCTGAGCGACCGCTCCTACCGCCCACGCCTGGCCCCCGAAACAGCCCTCAATGAAATTTGCCGGCATGCAGGCTCACAATTTGATCCAGAAATTGTTAAACTGTTTACAGGCTTGTGGCATGCGGGCAAACTCAGCACGCTGATCCCCTCCCTGGCCACCCTGGAGCCCCCGATGGGCCAGCATACAGAGAAAGGCAAAGAGCACCATGCGTGAAGATCTTGCAAAACAGGTGACCCTGTCACGGCAGCACAAAGGCTGGAGCACCAGCGAACTCGCTGAGGCCGCCCGGCTCACTGTGGCCGAAATCGAAGCGCTGGAGGCCGGCGCCTACGAGCAGCTTTATGAATGGACCGTCATGAAAGTCCAGAACCTGGCCGACGCTCTCGAGCTGAACATGTCCCAGATGCTGGGTGAGCCCATTCTGACCTATGACGAGTGGGCCCTGGTCTGGTCCGCCCTGATCGAATACTCAGCCAACCGACCGGGCCTGAACATGAAAATGGACATGAAGGATCTGATTCTCAAGGTGCGCTCTTTTATTCCCGATCACCAAATCCAGGAAGACGACGGTTAAGCCCCCACTGTGACATTTTCTGCTGAACTGACAGCGGCCTGGCAGGCCGGTCTGTCACCCCAACCGGCACCCCAGGCGGCGGACTGGCTGGCCCGTGCTGAGGCCTTTTACAAACAGATGCTGGAAGCCAACCAGCGCCTCAACCTGACCCGCATCACGGCGGCTGATGACTTTTTTTTAAAGCATATCTGGGACAGCAGCACCCTGCTGCCCTTTTTGCCTGAAGTCGATCCCGACAGCCACCCGGCCGCAGAAGTGCTGGATGTGGGCACCGGCGGCGGTGTACCCGGCCTGCCCCTCTGGCTCTTTCGCCCCGATCTGCGCTACACCCTGATGGATTCAGTGGGCAAAAAACTGCGGGCGGTTGACGGTATGGCCAACGCTTTGCAGCAACACTTTGGCAGCGCCGCATTGCCCCATTTGCCCGAAACCCTGCACACCCGCGCTGAAACCGCCGGCCAGGATAAAAACTACCGTGAGCGCTTTGACTGTGTGGTCACACGGGCTGTGGGCCAGCTGCCGATTCTGCTGGAAATCTGCCTGCCGCTGGTCAAGCGTGGCGGACGCCTGATCGTGATGAAAGGCCCGCAGTACGAAAGCGAAACCATCGGCATGAACCAGATTGCCGGCTTGCTCGGCGGCCGCCTCGGCAGCATTGAGCACCCCCAATTGCCCGGTGAACAGCAGCGCACCCTGCTGGTGTTTGAAAAGCGCAGCCTGACGCCCAAAACCCTGCCACGCGGGGCCGGCGTGCCGCAAAAACAACCGCTGAGCGAGCTGCTCTGCGAGAGCTGAGCCTTAAGCGCAGGCCTTAAACGTCAAAAAGAGCCAGCAGGCTCTGCAGCTTGGCGTTCAGCTCCAGCCACTCAGATTCGGGTTCAGAGCTGGGCATAATGCCCGCCCCCGTAAAAAAGTGCTGCTGCTGGTTCTGCCACAGGGCCGCCCGCAGGGTCACGGCCCATTCTGCGGCGTCTGCGCTGATCCAGCCCAGGGCCCCGGTGTACCAGCCCCTGGCGTGAGGCTCCAGCTGCTGAATATAGCGCGGGCTGCGCTCAGCCGGAAAGCCGTTGACCGCCGGGGTCGGGTGCAGAGCCGCTACCAGCTGGGCATCCGAGACCCCCGGCAGCAGCTCAGCTTCCAGGCGGCGATAAAGATGCTGGACCGGCCCGGCGACCACAATTTCGAGCGGGTTGAGGCGACAGCTGCGGCTGAGCGGCTCCAGGCGCTGCAGCAGATGCTGCAGCACGCGCTCCTGTTCGGCCCGCTCTTTGGCGCTGGCCAGCAGATCACGCTGCAGGTGATGATTGGTCAGCGGGTCAGCCGACCAGGTCCGGGTACCGGCCAGGGCTTCGGTTTGCAGACAGACACCCTGACGGGCATAGAGCCGCTCCGGGCTGGCCCCCCAGAGCACCTGCTCAGGCTGCGGCTGCAGCCAGAAATAATAGGCCTGGCGGCGGGTCTGCAGCAGGCGGGGGATCATGCGCAGATCAAAATCGGGCATGGGGCTCTGGCTGCAACGGCTGAGCACCAGCTTGTCGAGAGGACCTGAGGAGCTGAGCAGCACCAGCGCTTCTTGCAGCATATCCTGCCAGGCCTTGCGATCGGGCTGGTGCTGCAGGGGCTGCAGCCGCGGCGGGGCGTCTGACAGATCGCGCGGCGGGCAGAGCCTGGCCAGCAACCCCTGCAGGGCCGCCGGGCGCGCGGCGGGCTCAGCCCGGAGATTCAGGCAGAGATAGACGCCGTCGGCTTCGGCCCGCAGCTCGGCTTCAGGCAAAAAAAACAGGGCTTCCGGCCAGTCCTGCCAGGGCTTGCGCAGGCAGGCCCCTGGCTGAAAAGCCCAGCCACCGTAAACGCGCAGCTCGGCAGGTGCGGTTTTTAAAAAGGCACTGACCTGGGTGAGATCCGACCAGCTTTGCAGCTGGCCCACCGCTGCCGTCTGAAAGGCCCCCTTACGCTGGGTCCAGAAACAGCGCGGAAACAGATTCTGGGCGGCCAGCCAGCCGGGCAGGGCCGCCGGGGTTAAATCCAGCAGCAGGCGCAGCTGCTGCGGTCCACTGCGCTCGGCGCAGGCCGCCAGCTGCTGGCTCAGGGCCGCTTCCTGGGCCGGGCTGAGCCAGGGGGCCAGGCAGAGTTCGGTTTGATTCATGCTTTCAGTGTAGCCGATGAACAGGGTAAAATGGCCCAGAATGCCTCCCCGCCGCCCCCGCTTTATGCTATAACGCTACTCACATCAGCAATTGCCGCTACCGGAGTACACCCATGAATATTGTGCTGTTATCGCCCCACTTTCCCGCCCAGCAATACCACTACGCCGAAGCGCTCAAGGCGCAGGGCGCCCGCGTCTTTGGCCTGGGTGATGAGCCTCCACAGGGGCTCTCAGACGCGCTGGCCAAGGTGCTGGACGGCTATTTTTATGTCAGCGACCTGCACCATTACGACGAGCTGCTGCGCACCTGCGGCCAGATCATCTGGCATCACGGTAAAATTGACCGCCTCGAATCGCTCAACGAATACTGGCTCGAAACCGAAGCCGCCCTGCGCACCGACTTTAACATTCCGGGCCTCAAAAACGAACAGATGGCCGCCATCAAAGAAAAAGCCGAAATGAAACGCCTGTTTCAGGCCAATGGCGTGCCCTGTGCAGCTGGCATTCTGGTCGACAGCCTGCAGCAGGCCCTGGACTTTGGCGAAAGCCAGGGCTACCCGCTGGTGCTCAAGCCCAATATCGGGGTGGGTGCGAGCCAGACCTTCAAAATCAGCGACGCCGAAAGCCTGCGCAGCCACCTCAGCGGCCCCGCACCGCGCGGCGGCTGGATGCTCGAAGAATACATCGACGGCGAAATTTTCACCTTTGACGGCCTCTGCGATCGCAGCGGCCAGCCCGTGTTTTATACCTCCATGGTTTACAGCGACGGGGTGATGGAGGTGGTCAACAGCGACGATCACGTGGCCTTTTATACCCTGCGCGAGATCCCGGCTGATCTTGATGCCCTCGGCCGCCAGCTGCTGAGTCTCTTTCCGGTGCAGGAGCGCTTTTTTCACTTTGAGTTTTTCCGCCAGCACGGCGACAAAAGCCTCAAAGCCCTGGAAGTCAACCTGCGCCCGGCGGGTGGCCCCAGCGTGGATATGTACAACTTCGCCCACGATATCGACCTGTATCATGAGTGGGCCAATATTGTGCTGCACAACCACTTCAATACCCGCGTGGAGCGCAAATACTTCTGCGCCTACGCCGGCCGCAAGCAGCACAAGCCCTACCTGCACAGCCATCACGACATTGTGGCGCGCTGGCATCATCTGCTGCTGGAGGCCGATACCCTGCCGGGGGTCTTCCGCCGCGCCATGGGTGATTATTTCTACCTGCTGCGCAGTGCCAATGAGCGTGACATTCTGGAGGCCATTGCCTTTATTCAGGCCTGCTGATGTTTGTTGTTCCCACGATTGTGAGCAACCAGGACGGGTCCCATCCCGGACTGGCCAAAACCCTTGAGCGCCACCTGGCCCGGCCCTTTGCGCCACCCGCCGGCCCCCGGCGGGCCGCCCTGTACAACGCCCTGGCTCCTCTGATCAACACGGCCCAGGCCGAAGGCCGGGCCGTGATCCTCGACAGCGGCTGTGGCCGGGGCGAAAGCAGCTTCTGGCTCGCCCGGCAGCACCCGCAGGCCCTGGTGCTGGGCGTGGATAAATCCGAGCAACGCCTGAGTGCCGCCGAAAAACAGGCTCAGCCACCGGGCCTGCACTTTTTAAGGGCTGAACTCAGCGATCTCTGGCTGCTGGCCTGGCAGCATGGCTGGCGCTTCAGCCTACTGACAATGCTCTACCCCAATCCCTGGCCCAAAAGCGAACACCTCAAGCGCCGCTGGCACGGGCACCCGATCTTTCCTTTTGTGCTGCACAGCTGCGACCAGCTGCTGCTGCGCAGCAACTGGGCAATCTACGCCGAAGAGTTTGCCCTGGCCTGCCAGCAGGCCAGCGGCGTCAGCTGTGCGGCCGCAGCTTACCAGCCTGAGACAGCCATCACCGCCTTTGAGCGCAAATACCTGCGCGCAGGCCAGGCCCTGTACCAGGTGCAATGGCAGAACCCCGGCTGGCGCTTTGGCGATCCGGCTAGCCCACACTAGCCCACAGCCCAGCTGAAGCCGCTCAGCAGCAGGCCAGCACTCAGCGCGCACCACAGGGGCCAGATCACAAGCTGCCAGCGGGTCTGCAGCAGATTCAGACGGATCCCGCAGGCCATAAAAAAGCCCCAGAGCAGCAGGTCACAGCAGAGGGTGCTGAGGGCCGCGCCCTGCTGCCCCCAGCGCGGAATCCAGAGGCTGTTGAGCAGCAGGTTGAGGGCCAGACAGCACGCGGTGCCCCAGGCCACCAGCCGCTGACGCTGGGCCGCCCCCAGCACGCTGAACCAGAACAGGCTCACAAAAATGCCGGGCAAGCCCAGGCTCAGCAGGGCAAAACTCCGGGCCGCCGGGGCATAGTCGGCCCCCAGCAAGGCCTCAATCAGCAGCGGTCCCAGGCCAAAAGCCAGCAGCGCCAGCAGCAGCGAGAGCGGACTCAGCCAGCGCATCCCACGGTCCACGGCCTGTTTAAAGTCAGCGCCACCAGAGCTGCTGGCAGCCGCTTTGGCGCTCAGGCGCGGCAGGGCCACCACCGAAATCAGCCAGGCCCCCAGTCCGGGGATTTCATAAAAACGCACGGCACTCTGGTACCAGCCCAGCTCTTCAGCAGGCCGGCCCAGCAAGGGCAGCATGGCCAGATCCATTTTCAGGTAGAGCAGCCAGGCCATATTGGCCAGCCAGAAGGTCCAGCCCGCGCAAAAAAACTGCCACAGGGGCCGGGCCGCCGGCCAACTCAGCCGCACCGGGTCCACGCGCCAGATCACCCCCAGACAGACCGCCAGGGCCAGCAGCTGACCCAGGGCTGCGCCCCACAGCAGCACGTCAATCGCCGGCCAGTACCCCAGCAACAGCAATTGCAGGGCCAGCACCCCCAGGCGACTGCCCAGACGCAGCTGCAGCTCCAGCCGGTAGGCCCCCCGCGCGTTAAGCCAGGCCACCAGCGTATCCATGCCGGCCTGGCCCAGCAACAAACCGCCAGCAGCCAGCAGGCGCGATGCCGTGATCTGCAGCGGCAGCAGCCAGGGCCAGAGCCAGAGCGCCAGCACAAAGCTCAGGGCCGCCAGCCCTTTGAGAGCCAGGGCCATGCTGAGCCAGTGGCCGGCCCTGTCGGGTTCACGGGCCACCTCCCGCAGCAGCAGGCTGTTGCTGCCCCAGTCCAGCAGCAGGGCCAGCAGACCAGCCAAAGCCAGAGGCAGGGTGTATTCTCCCAGGCCGCTGTCGCCCAGCACGCGGGCCAGCAGCACAAAAAAGAGCAGGCCCAGCAGGCGGCTGAGCACTTCTGAGAGGGTCTTCCAGCTCAGCTGCCGCACAAAGCCCTGCTGCAGCAAACGCGGCCACAGCGTGCCCTGGCGGGTCAGCACCGCTGGCCCACCCGGACGGGTGCTAGCCCGGCTTTACAACAGGCCACGCCGCCGCATTTCGCGCGAGAGCAGGTCGAGTTCGCGGCCACTCTGGCCCTGTACAGAGGTGTTTTCTTCGGCCCGGCGGATCAGGTAGGGCATCAGCTGGCGGATGGGCGCATAGGGCACATATTTGGCCACGTTATAGCCCGCCTGTGCCAGATTAAAGCTGATGTGATCACTCATGCCCAGCAGCTGGGCAAACCAGACGCGCGGATCGTTGCGGGCCACGCCGGCGGCTTCCAGCTGGGGCAGCAGGCGCAGGTTGCTCTGTTCATTGTGGCTGCCCACACAAAAGGCCACCCGGTCAAGCTGCTGCAGGCAGCGATCCACGGCGGTGTCAAAGGCCTTATCAGTGGCGGCCTTGCTGGGCTGAATCGGGCTGGGCAGGCCGCGTTCAGCTGCACGGGCGCGTTCTTTTTCCATGTAGGCCCCGCGCACCAGCTTAAAGCCCAGCATAAAGCCCTCTTTGCGGCTGATCTGCAGCAGATCGTCGAGATAGAGCAGGCGATCGCTGCGGTACATCTGCAGGGTGTTCCAGACCCAGGCCTGCTGGCCGTTGAATTCGCGCATCAGCGCCAGCACCATGCGATCAATGGCGCTCTGCAGCCAGCTTTCTTCGGCATCGATCAGTACCGGCGTGCGGGCCGCCACCGCCCGCGCACAGATGCTGTGCAGGCGCTCAAAGCCTTCGTCCCACTCATTGCGCTCAGCTGCGCTCAGGCTCTGCCAGTCGCTGGCTTTTTGCAGCAGGCTGCTGCGCATCAGGCCCGTGGGCTTAAACACGGCAAAGGGAATGCGCCGATCACCAGCGGCCTGATCCAGAATCGCCAGCAGTTCGTTGCGCGTGCGTTCAAAGCCCGCCCGATCCTGCTGCCCCTCGGCAGAATAATCCAGAATCGAGCCAATACCGTACTGGCTCAGCTGCTGCAGGGTGGGCTCACAGTCGGCAATGCGCTCACCGCCCACAAACTGTTTAAAAAGGGTCATGCGAATCAGGGGATCAATCGGCAGCCTGAGACCAAAGGCCAGCTGAGAGGCCCACTTGCCGCCTTTGACCAGGCTGGGTCGGCCCAGCACGCGAAACAGCAGCCAGGCCCGCCGCAGGTCCAGATGGCTCTGGTGGGCAAAGGCCGTGCCCGTGTCCTCAAAATCGGTGGGCACAGGCGGCAGCTCAGCGGGCAGTTCCTGGGGGTGCAACATCAGCGCAAATCCTTTTATATATACAAGCTGCAGCCATTATACCGCCTGTTCAGTTCCGGCGGATATCTTCAGCCGGTCCCACAAAGCGGAAGCTGCCCTGCCAGAGGCCGTAGTCGCGACTGGTGACACCATGGCGGGTTTCGCTACCGTAAGCCCCCAGACCCGGCAGCATCTCAACGGTCACAATGCCCTGCTCACCTGGCTGCAGCAGGCCGGCGTGCACAGCTGCCGTCGCCAGGCTGGAGTCATCGGTATAGACCCCTGAGCCCCAGACCGTGCCGTCGGTACTGGCGCGCAGGGCAATGCGCAGCTGCTGGCCGACCCGATCGCGGTAGGCCGTCAGGTTGCCCGGATTGTCCAGCACGGGTCCGCTGACAGCGGGCGAAGCGCCCGGCGTGGGTTCAGCGCTCTCAGACGGCAAGGGGGATTCGGCCAGGGCCCCCACAAAGCGGAAGCTGCCGGACCAGGGCCCATAGTCACGGCTCTGGATGCCGCCATAACTGGCGCCTGTATAAGCGGACTGACCGGGCAGCATCTGCAGGGCCACAATGCCCGTTTCACCCGGTGCCAGCAGACCGGCATGCACCGCCGCCATCGGCAGATGGGAATCGTCGGTATAGACCCCTGAGCCCCAGACCGTGCCGCCATCGCGCGACCCTTCGACCAGAAAATACAGGGTCTGGCCCTGCTGCTCCCGCCAGGCGGTCAGATTGCCGTTGTAAAGGCCTTCCGGATGCGCCAGCTGAATATCTGCCGGTGCTGCGCTGCCATCAGCCGGCAGCGTCACGGGGCTGGCCGTGGGCGCAGGCCGCACAGCTGCGGGCGAGGCGCTGGCAGCGGGTGGGGATGGGGGCGTGACGGGCAGGATCCCGGAAGGCTCGCAGGCCAGCAAGAGCAGCAGCAGAAAGGAACTTGAGAGACGAAACAGCATGCACAGATACCTCAGATATTTCAGGGTGTGAGGGCATTGTAGCGCAGTCTGGTACCCGCCGGGGGGCAGGGGTTTTGTGTTATGCTGGGCTGAAATAGCTGACCCAAAAGGAGATCTGCCATGGAAACCCTCTGGCAAAAAGCCCTGGAGCTGGCCATGACCCACGGCCCTCGCATCCTGGGCTCGCTGGTGATTGTATTTATTGGCCTCTGGCTCTCACGCAAACTGGCCCGTATTGGCCAGGAGGCCCTGGGCAAAACCAGTCTGGACGCCACCTTTACCAATATTGCCGGGCATGTGATCAAAATCCTGCTTTATGGGGTGGTGCTGCTGGCCGCCGCCAATAATATCGGCGTGCCAATGACTTCGGTGCTGGCCCTGCTGGGTACCGCCGGTCTGGCGGTGGCCCTGGCCCTCAAAGACTCTCTCAACAACGTGGCTGCAGGCATCTCCCTGCTGATTCTGCGTCCGTTTCGGGCCGGTGATTATGTCGAGGCCGGCGGGGTGGGCGGCACGGTGTTTGAAATCAACTTTTTTCACACCCTGCTCAACACGCCCGACAACCGGCGTATTGCGATTCCCAACGCCAAAATTCTGGCCGAGAGCATTATCAACTTCTCGGCCAATCCCACCCGCCGGGTGGATCTGGTTTTTGGCATCAGCTATGACGCCGATCTCAAACAGGCCCGCGAAATCCTCAAAAATCTGCTGGCTGCCGACAGCCGGGTGCTGCCGGAGCCCGAACCGCAGATCGTGCTGGGCGCTCTGGCCGACAGCAGCGTGAATGTCTTTGTGCGCCCCTGGGTCAACACAGAAAATTACTGGCCCTTTTTGTTTGACTACACTGAGGCCGTCAAAGTGGCCTTTGACGAAGCGGGCATTGTGATTCCCTTCCCCCAGCGCGATCTGCACATCTACCAGCACGCAGCAGAAAGCAGCCTGACATGATGCACTTTTTACGCGACAGCCTCTCCAGCCCCGACGATCTGGCCCGCGCCAGCATTCACTTTCAGCACGGTCTGCAGGCTCTGCAGGCTTTGCAGGGCGAAGAACGCATCCGCGTGCTGGGGCAGCTTGGCAGCCTGGCCCGCCAGCTGGGACACTTTGAGCAGGCCAGCCAGCTGTTTCAGGAGGCCATTGCCCTGTCCGCCCACTTTGGCCGACCCCGGCTGGAGGTACTCAACCGCATCCGTCTGGCGGTCAACCAGCAGTATTCTGGCCTGCCGGAAGCCGCCGAAAAACTGCTGCTGGAGGTTCTTGAACAGATCGGCACCACCCCGCAGGCCGAAAACTACCGCGACTTTGTCTTTTACCATCTGGGCAAACTCTACGCCGAGGCCGGCCAGCTGCAGCAGGCCCTCAAACTGTTTGAAACGGCCCTGATTCTGCGGCAGCAAAAGCGTGACAGCGATTTGATCGAAACCACCGAGGTGGCCATCGCCGTGGCCCGGCACTGGCTCGATATGACCCAGAAAGCCCAGGGCGAGGACCCTTACGCGCCTTACTGAGCTGACTGAGCCTTTAACCTGACACGCCCCCCAGCAGCCAGCCCAGACTGAAGAGCAGGCTGTAGATTAGCAGCAGTTTGCCGGTCTGGCCCAGCAGGGGGTTGAGCGCCGGATCGGCATCCAGGCTGAACACCTTTTGAATCGCTTTGCGGGCCGGAATGGCTGTCAGACAGGCCAGCAGCACGCCAGGCCGCTCCGGCGCAAACGCAAGCCAGATCAGCGGCGGCACGGCCAGGGCCCCCAGCCAGCAGGCCAGGTACTCCGCCCGAGCAAAGCCCGCGCCAAAACGCACAGCCAGGGTTTTTTTGCCGGTTTTGGCGTCGGTCAGCCGGTCGCGCAGGTTGTTGACAGTCAAAATGGCGGTTGAAAGCAGACCCGGCCCCAGGGAGGCCAGCAACACCAGCGGGCTGATCTGGCCGCTCTGGGTATAATAGGTGGCCCCGGTGGCCACACCACCAAAAAACAGCAGCACAAAGAGATCCCCCAGACCCACATAGGCCAGGGCAAAGGGCCCCCCCGTATAGATCACACCGCTGAGCACCGAGAGCACGCCCAGCAGCAGAATGGGCCAGCCGCCGCGATAGACCAGATAGGCCCCCGGCAGGGCCACCAGGGCAAAGACCAGCAAAAAGGCATTGCGCACCTGTTCCGGGGCAATCAGCCCGGCCTGGGTCACGCGGGTCGGGCCGAGACGTTCGGCCGTGTCGGCCCCTTTGCGAAAGTCAAAGTAGTCGTTGGCGTAATTGGTGCCGACCTGCAGCAGCAGGGCACAGAGCAGCGCGGCCAGGGCCGCAGGCCAGGCCCGATAGCCTTCGCCAAAGGCCAGGGCCGTGCCGATCAGCACAGGGGCCACTGCCGCGCCCAGGGTGCGCAGCCGGGCGGCCAGAATCCAGTTTTTAATTTGCATGTTCCTTTACACAGGGGTCAGACTGTCTCAGCAGCATAGCAGATGCCCCATCTTGCGGGCTTACTTCAGCACCCGGTCAATAAAAGCTTCCAGGGCGTCAAGGCAGGCCTCAAAGGCAAACAGGACTGATGCATGCTGCGCCGCTTCGCGGTAAGCCGCTTTGTGATCGGCCAGGGCCACATCCAGCGCGGTGCTGGCATAAGCCGACAGTTCAGGCGCAATGCTCTCGCTGAGGCCCAGTTGCTGGTAAAGTCCGCTGGCATAACGGCCCCGCGCCCAGGGCGCGGCCCAGGTCACCAGAGGCGTGCCCAGCTTAAGCAGACGCCAGCTGGGATGGGTGATACCGGCATGAATCGGGTCGAGCAGCACGTCGGCTTCGCGGACCAGGCTCAGCAGGCCTTTTTCGTCCAGCGGGGGCAAAAAGAACAGGCGCTCGATCAGGGCGCCATGCTGGCTGCGAAAGGCGTCAAAATATGCCTTATCGAGCAGCGGGCTGTTGTAGCCGGGCATCAGAATCTGGCCGTCAGGATCTTCGGTCAGCAGCTCAGCCAGCACCTGGGCAAAGTCGCGGTGATGCACCGCGGGCGAGACCGGGCAAAGGTAGGTGCGGCGATCCAGCGGCAGGTTAAAGTCAGTGCGGGCATGAAAGTATTCGGGCAAATCGACATTGCGCAGGGGCATGCCGGCCAGACGCACCAGGCTTTCGCTGTAATGGGCGTCGGCCTCCGGCGCCTCCAGCCAGTCGTAAGATAAAAAGTACTGCATGCTCTCAAGGCCTGAGCTGAGCGGGTAAGCCCCCAGCACGGCCTGCGTGCTGGCCAGTTGCTGACTGGCCAGGGCATAGAGCTGGGCCGAACGCGGGCCCAGTCCGGCATAAATCAGCAGATCCGGCCGCTGGCTGAGCACGGCATCGCGCAGATGCGGCAGGCTGTTGGCACAGGGGTAGAGGCTCATCCACTCTTCCTGGCGAAACAGGGGCGGTACGCCGCCGGCGCAGATCACGGTAATGCCCCGCCGGCGGGCCAGCTCAATCACCAGGTCCTGATACAGGCTGGTTTCACCGAGGCTAAAATCCCCCACGATCACGATGCGGCGCTGGGGGTCCTGCTGGCCGCTCTGAATACTGGGGTGCATCTTGAAGCTGTGGGCCACCGCCGCCTGCAGCGGGGCCGCGGCCGCCTGCAGATCCAGCAGCAGATCCTGCGCACTGTACATGCGGCGGTAAGGGTACCATTCCTGCAGTTCCGGACCCAAAAAATGGGGCCGTTGCGCCAGGTCAAGGGGGGTAGCGTCCGGCGCGGCATGTGCTGACGGCAGCAGGGGCTGATACTGCTGGGCCTGCAGGGCAAAGCCCCAGGACTGCAGGCGGGCGGCCGCCTCAGCAAAGGTCTGCCGGGCTTTGTCGGGCTGATTCAGGCGGTCATAGGTCTGGGCCAGCATGCTGACGGCTTCAGCGGCCAGCATATCTGCGGGGGTGTAGGCGGCCAGAAAGGTTTCAAGGCTGTCGGCCATGCGCTGATCCTGCTGCTGATACTGGTAACAGCGCGCCAGAAAAAAATGCTCGCGCACCAGACCCGGTGCCAGTGACAGGGCTCGCTCCAGGGTCGGGCGGGCGTCTTCGGGCTTGTTCATCAGCAGCATCACATGCCCAACGGCCCCCATGGCCTCACCGTGCACGGGCCGGTCGTGCTCGCTCCACTCCAGCAGCCGATGATAATACGGCAGGGCCATCAGCAACTGCCCACGGGCATGGTAATCAGCGGCGACCAGCCAGAGCTGCTCCAGACTCCAGTCGGGCGTATCGAGGTTGCGCTGGCGCAGATTTTCGAGCTGGTACTGGTTCTGGGGGGCCGCTTCGGCCAGGGTCTGTACTTTCAGGGGGTAGAACGTGAGGTTCTGATAGGTGGAACGGTCGCTCACAAGCCTTTCTCCGCAGGTCAGATGCTGCCCCTATCTTAGCACGCTTTGCCCTGAACGTCAGGGGCGCGTGTAAGGGTCGCTAAAGCAGACGCTGCCGCGCACAGGCCTCGCTCAGCCAGGGGTACTGGGCTTCCACCTGCTCCAGCCAGCGCTGCTGCAGCCGGGCATAGGCATCAAAATGTGCTGGCTGGCCGCGCAGGCTCTCCAGTTCCGGGCAGTGGCGCGCGGCCTGGGCGTGCAGGTAGTTAAGGCAGACCCGCTCCAGCACTGACGGATGTGCGCCCGGATGCACGGTCTGCACTTCGGCATAGAGATCGTCAAGGCGGGCGGCTTTGGCCTGTTCACGCTGGTTGTGGTGGGCGCAGGCCATTTTGATCAGCAGCTGGCGCGGCAGACGGGGCATGCGAAAAGCGGAAGCACTCATGCTGATACTGTAGCGCAGCAAGAACAAGCTGTACAGCAGAACAACAGCGCTTCAGCAGCCCGCCGGAAAACATGCAGGAAAAAAAATTAATTATAGTTTTTTTGAATGAATCAATATCTTAAATAGATTTTAAATTGAAAAAAATCGTGGTCAGGCTTTAGAATCACAGTCATTCTGGTCTGAGGTGAATCATATGCTCGATTTTCAGGCATTGGCTGAGGCCAAAGCAGACGCCCGGCAGATTAACGACAAGGTGCAGCAGCGCTTTATTGAAACCTACGATAGCGCCGTCAGTCAGGTGATGGCCCTGCACCAGCTCTCCTGCGAAGCCCCTGAACGGCGACTGCCCGAGCGCCTGCTGCGCCAGGCGGTGGATACCCTGGCAAAGGCCATTGACCTCAAGCCCAGCGCGGCCCAGCCCTATGCCCTCTACTCTTGCCTCTTCTTTTTGATGGAGGATCTGCCCCGGGCCCGCAAGTACCTGCAGACCGCGCGGGAGCTGAACCCTGGGTTCCCCAAAATCGCAGCGCTTGAAGCCCTCTACAACGATTTTGAAGCGCTTGAAGCTTTGCATCAACAGCTCCCGGCAGACGCCGCACCCACCCCGCCCCGGATCAAGCCACTGGAAACCTTTGACGACTTTCAGCTGGCAGATATTTAAACACGACTTTTAAAAAAAGGAGCAGAGCAAATGACTTCGATTCAGCAGAGACCCGCCGTTCCCTATACCCCACCGGCCCAGCCCGCCGCACCGGTCACCCCCGCCGCACCGACCCCGGAGACCGCTCCACCGGCCCAGGCCGCCGAAGCCCCGCCTGCAGCCCCACCAGCTGAAGCACCCCCGCCAGCGCAGACCCCCGGTGAGACCGCCCAGGCCGACGGCTACCAGTCTGCCGGCAATTACAGCAGCCAGTACGGCACACCGCGCCTGTCGCTTTTGAGAAGCGAGGCTTTTTCGCCCGACTACTCTGGCTCCATCAACGGGGCGTACAAAACCAAAATTGGTCTGAACTACAACCTGATGACCGAAAAGTTGGGGCCCGGCAAGTTCAAGCTGGATGTGGGCGCAGGCCTCAGCAACACCCGGTACCAGACCGAAGTGACCGATCCCCTGACGGGCAAGACCAAAGAAAAAGACAAGTCGGTCTTCAGTCTGGATGTGGACCTCAAGGCCAAATACGACATCACCCTGGGCAGCTTTAATCAAGGACGCAACAGCCTGTTTGTGACCCCAACCGTGATGGCGGGTGCTGGTCTGAACGACAGCGGTGACCTCAAGGGCATGTACGGCGGCGGCATCAGCGCGGGCGTATCCGGCAGCCGCTGGGCCTTCAGTGTAGACCTCAACCGCACCAATTCAGGCAGCTTTGTGGGCGGCACCCTCCGTATTCCCCTCGGCGGGCGCTAAAAAGCACAGCAGCAACAGCGCGCAGGCCCGCTGACTGAGGGCCTGCGCTTTGCTTTGTGGCAGGGTCGCTTGCCTCAGAGGCCGTAGCGTTGCTCAGGGGCTGACAACAGCGTACGCGCAGCAGTGGTGAGCAACAGGGTATAATAAGGCCATGCAACGCAAAATGCGGCCCGTCAATCCAGAAGATCCAGCAGCGGCAGTCCCGCGCCATCTCTGATGGCTGCGCTGTTTACCCCGGCAGAGCTGCCTGCAGGCTTTGTATACCCGCAGGGCCTGATAGACCTCGCACAATCAGATCAAGGGCTGTCTGGCAGCTGGTGGCTGATTGGCCAGAATCCGGCGTATGCACGACTGTGTCTGGCGCAGCTGCAGCAACGCTCACCCCACAAACCGTTGGTTCCCTTTGCCAAAAATGATGATGAAGAGGTACTGGCCTGTTTTGACGGTGAAGACCGCTCAGACAATCCCCGCGTTTACTTCGATACCTTCAGCAATCTGTCAACCGTCAACTGGGCGCAGCGTTACAGCCTGTCGTTTTCAGAATGGCTTGCGCTGGCCCTGAGTGACTGAGTCCGGCGATGCCTGTTCTGCTTCAGTACAGCTCGGCCAGGGCGCTCAGCAGGATGATTGGCAGGGTGTCAAAGCATCTCTTCAGAAAGCATTTTGACAGGGATTTCGGTGACTTGCTTTAAGCGCAGATCATGGGTCAGAAAAACGTCTGCTTTGGCAAAAAGAGCTGCGGCAAGCTGGAGCGCATCAGGTGTTCGCAAAGTATATCTGGCCCGTAAACGTGCTGCAATTGCTGCCGTTTCGGCATCAATCGGCAATAAAACCAGGTCTGTGTTGTGTTCCAGAATATCTGTATAGGCTTTGACCAGATCATGGCGTTGATGACGATAGGGCAAAACCAGGACTTCGAGCAAAGAAATCACAGATGTACACAACTGGAGTTCCTGGCGGGTCGCAGCTTCAAAAACAGGCCTGATTTTCGGATGATATTCGGGATGGTTTTCGATAAAGTAATATACTGCTCCCCAGAAACCGGACAGAATCAGCGTGATTTTAAGTTCCTGATCTG
>JACYMC010000186.1 GCA_015272195.1 Candidatus Sericytochromatia bacterium | reverse complement strand
ATGGATGGCAAAGGACGCTGCCTTGATAATGTCTTTATTGAACGATGGTTCAGAAGCCTCAAATACGAGGATATTTACTTGAAGCAATACGAGCATGTATTGGCTTTAAAAGCAGGTGTGAAGCGTTATGTGACGTTTTACAATCAGAGGAGGTACCACCAGGCATTAAACAATTTGACCCCAGATCAAGTGTACTTTGCAGAGCCTTCAGACCAGGGAGTTAAAGTTGCATGATTTGCTGTCTTGACACTGGGGAGCACTATACCGGAAACAACAATAACGTTGTTGAACGACTAGCCAGTTCCCCAACCCAGAGCACTGGCCTGCGCATCACATTAGACACATCGCAGGATAACCCTGGCCACCCCATCAAACCCCATAGCTCTCTTTCTGTGAAGATTGGGCGCAAAGGCAATGGTGAGTTCTATGTGGACTGCGGCCCCCTGGGCGATAACGTATAAGGAGTTAAAAACATGAAAAAAGCAATCAAAAAGCCCTTTGTCATTATCCTGCTGGCTCTATGCCTGGCAGGCAGTGCGGGAGCACAGCCCAGCATTCAATTTAATGGTGAGTTAGGTGACATGAGCGGACCGTATCCAGACGGAGCTGGCTCTGGTGGAACACATCCGGGCATCCCAGCTTATTCATCCTCATCCGTCAAACGGCATCTGGGCAAAAAAATGTCTGAAATCCTTAAGATTGAATACCATCCCAAACTTGGTTTATTAGGAGGCATTTACGAAAAACAGACGCGCAAGGTTCAAAAGCACACCTTGCTTGACATCAGCTATTACACCAAAGATGCAGAGGGCCAAAAACTCAGTTTTGTATCCCTGGCCAGCTATATCATCGGTGCCAAAAATATGTCTGAAGGCTATTGTTTAATAAGCCCCATGAATATCACCGAGTTTATGACGGACCCACTGGTTCAAAGCATTCAGGCCTTGCCCGAAAAAGCCTATCTCAGTAATAAAATTGTGAACCCTCACCCCCATTTGCTGAGCCTCAGGTTTTATGAGCAAGAACATCCTGACTTTATTGAGCGCTATGGCATTCTGAGCTATCTGAACAAGGAACACAATACCTGGGAGCATTTTTTGCTGCTGGATGCCTATTACCCCAAAAATCTTGAAGCCGCCTTAGAGCAGGATACGCTTCAGGCGATCAATACCTTTGTTCATAAATACGCTACCCTGGCCGATGCAATCGAAAAATACTACGGCGGATAGCTAGTGAGAACAAGCTGCTTTGCCTGACATGTACTGCCCTGCGTATACCATGTCAGCCAAGCAGCTTAACCCTCGACAGCATCCCAGTCGGGCAGGCTTGTTTGCACAGGCTCGCGGCGCAGCATGGCGCGGGCCTGTGTCAGCAGGCTGTCGTCTGTGGCTTTGGAGGCATGCTGCTGGTCCAGTGCCGCCCAGGCCTGGGCCTGACTGATTTCAAGGCGGGTCACTTCGCCGGCCAAAATATAAAGCGCAAACTGATTCAGCGAAACACCCTGCTGCTGAGCGGCTTCTTCAAGCCGCTGCTTCAGCTCTCTGGGCACCCTTAAAGTCACAGTACTGGGTTTGCTCATCTGATGTTCCTCCATTGTTTTAAAAACGCAGCCGGTGTCAGGATGCGGTCTGTCAGCAAAGCCAGACTGCCTGAACGAAAGTCCCGGATATTGCTTGTGATCAGATAGGTACTCTGACTGGCAACGGCCAGTTCCACAAAAAGATTGTCCTGCTCGTCCTGCAAATTGGGTCGCCACAGGTAAAAAATCTGCTATCTTCTGCCCACACGCAGAATAGCTTGTAGCAAAAGCTGGGCTTCTTGCGCCGTAAAACGGAGCTCTGACTGCAATTGCGGTCTCAGCAAAACGGACTCATATTCTTTGAACACGGGCACCGAAAGGGCCATTTCAAGCTGCCTGGCAAAAATAGCGTCCAGAATGGCAGCCGAAGCTCCCTGGCGACCGGCGACAGCCTGCAGTACAACGTTGGTATCCAGCGTGACAATCATGCATATATGATATCAAATACGATGTCTTATATACAATCAAAAATCACATCATCAAAAGCTCACAGCGCGACCCAGACAGCCTGCATAAGCATAATCCAGATCCAAAATCATCCCACCCGCTGCACGACCAGCGCTCCGCCTTGCATGACGAGGTGATCAGCGGGCGGCTGGGTTGAAAACTTAAATACTCAATGTATCCACCTTTCATGCCGATAACCTGCTCAAAAGCGCCCGGTAATGAGCTTTTCGGGATCTAACAGACTCAAAACTGAGCAATTTTTGCTGCATACATTCGTTCAAAAATTGGTTTTTCAAATCGAACAAAGCTTTGACTTGACAAGTCAGGGAGAGGGTTTGAGAGCCCTAAATAGCAGTGATTCAGAATGAACCGTTCTTCGCACTCCCTGAGTAGACTTGAGGGGATCGGCTGAAGTTTTTTTTACACATGAAAGGGTCTCCTTGAGGCGATGGATTCAATAACCACAAAGA
>JACYMC010000170.1 GCA_015272195.1 Candidatus Sericytochromatia bacterium | reverse complement strand
TGAATCTTAAGCATTATTTTGGGGGCTTCCTTTCGAGGGATGCCCCATTTTAGCTTAAATCCAACACGGACAATACTTACAGGCTATTTAGGGCTCTCAAACCCTCTCCCTGACTTGTCAAGTCAAAGCTTTGTATAACCCATCTGTTTCTTTCAGCAGCTGTCTGTGCTTAAATTAAAAAAAACGATGGGTTGTGCGTCAGGGCAGATTTAATTCATGGTAAAACAGCTAAAAATTCAGCTGCAACGTTATCCGGCCGTCGGCATTACGTCTGCTTACCTGATCATGGGCCTGCTCTGGATCTTTTTTTCGGATCAGTTTCTGCAAATCTGGCTGTCGCCGGAGCAACAAGTCGCAGCCCAGACCCTGAAGGGTTTTCTGTACGTTCTGCTCACCGGCATGCTGCTGTTTGGGTTATCGACATACTTTACCTCAGAGCTGCGCGCCCAGAATCGCCGTTACCGCATGCTGTTTGAGGAAAACCCTTTGCCCATGTGGATTTGTCACCCTGAAACCCTGCAGATTCTGGACACAAACCTGTCTGCCTGCCGCCAGTATGGCTATGACTACAAGACCTTTACCAGCATGTATCTGGGGGATCTCGAGCACATATCACCGCCTTTGATCCTGAGCCAGCTCAATCAGCACCTGCCCATGGTAACGCTGACCCATCACAATCACCAGGGGCAAACGATGGATATCTGGCTGAGCTTCCAGCAGCTGCCTCAGGGCCTGCTGGTGGCTGCGCACGATATCACCAGCCAGAAACAGGCTGAACGCCAGCTCCGAAGCGCCAAGCAAACCCTGGAGCAGTTCCGCTTTGCCGTGGCTTCAGCGTCTGTGCTGCTGGTTCTCGACACAAAAGGCCAGATTCTGGATAGCAACGCCAACTTTCAGAACATGCTCCAGCAGAGTCCTGAAAATGTGCAGCAACAATGCATCACAGAGCTGGGACAGTTCAGTGAGATGAGCTGGCCAGAGATTCTTGGCAGCCTGACGCAGGAGCCCCAGGTCCGCACCCTGCTGAAACTTGCTGAACACTGGATTGACTGCGTGATTCTGAATTACGGTACCAGTGAGCAAGCGGACAGCCTTTACCTGCTGCTGGGTCAGGACATCAGCCAGCAACAGCACCTGAAGCAAGAGCAGGAGCAGCTGAATCAGACCCTGGTGCAGCAGAATCAGGATTTGCACCAGTTCACCTATATCGTGTCACACAACCTGCGGGCCCCGGCGGCCAATATTCTGGGACTGCTGGATATTTTCAATCATAACGAACCTGCTGACCCCTTTAATCAGCAGGTGCTTGAAAAACTGCAGCAATCGGCTGAATCACTCGACAACACCCTCAAAGATCTCAATGAGATACTACACAACCGGGGCAATATTGTGCGGCAACAGGAATGGATCGCACTGCGTCCCCTGATCGAGCAGATTCTTAACAGTCTGGAATACCTGTTGCCCAAGGATGTCTGGCAGTTAAATCTGGATTTGCAGGTGGACAGCACCTACTCCACACGCGCCTATCTTAACAGTATCCTGAGCAATTTAATTTCCAATGCCATCAAGTACAGGGCCACTGGACGCCGCCTGGAGCTGAGCATTGCAGTACGTCAGGACAGCAACAAACTGCTGATTAATATTCAGGACAATGGCCGGGGTCTGGATCTGACCCGCTATGGCCACAAGGTCTTTGGCTTTTACCAGCGCTTTCATCAGGATACCGAGGGCCGGGGGCTGGGTCTGTATCTGGTCAAAACCCAGGTCGAAATGCTGGGCGGCAGCATTGACATTGAAAGCCAGCTGGATCAGGGCACCCGTTTTGAGATCAGGCTGCCTGTTGCCACACCCGCAGAAATACCTTCAGCCCTGTAAAAAATTGTCTGTAGTCAGAACTGCCGCCGCATCTGCCGCCAGACACCTGAACTGATCAGCTTCCGGTGGAGCTGAAAAATACAGTAAGATGCCAGCCTTACCTATAACCATTAAACAACTGAGTGTATCAACTACACGCTGAAAGATGCCCCTGCGTGAGCCAAACAGATATTTCACCCCTCGCCATTTTCAGCCTGCTGCTGATGATGTTTCTGGCGGCCATCGACACCACCATTCTGGCAGCAGCCATGCCCGAAATTGTGCGCTTGCTGGGCCAGCCTGAACTGTATCATTGGGGCTTTACGGCCTTTATGCTCTGCTCCACCCTGGCCCTGCCCTTTTTTGGCCGGCTGGCCGATCAGATCGGTGTGCGCAGCTGCATGCTGGCGGCCGGCAGCATCTTTTTACTCGGCTCCGCCCTGTGCACGGTGGCCGAAAGCATGGCGTTGCTGATCGCCGGCCGGGCCGTACAGGGCCTGGGGGCTGCAGGCCTGCAAGGCTTGCCCCTGATTGCCTTTGGCGTCCTGTACCCGCCAGAGCAGCGCGGTGCCAAACAGGGCCTGATCAGCATTGTCTGGGGCTTTTCAAGTCTGGCCGGACCCTCAGTGGGCGGATTTTTGGTGGCCTGGTTCTCCTGGCGCTGGATCTTTGGCCTGAACGTGTTGATTGGCCTGGTGGCGCTGGCGCTCTTCTGGCAGACCTTTCCGGCCACCAAAACGCCTCCGGCGCGTCAAAAGCTGGATCTTTTCAGCACCGGCCTGTTACTGGGCGGTCTGAGCAGCCTGATTCTGCTGTCATCCGTCAGACTGAACGCCCTGAGCAGTATGGGCTACCTGCTCTGTTTTGGCGTGCTGGGCTTTTTTATCTGGCGCCAGCAGCGCATCAGCAATCCGCTGGTGCCTTTACAGCACTTTGCCAGCCCAGTTTACCGTCTGGCCGTTCTGCTGGGCTTTACGGCCTTTTTTGTCGGCTTTGCCGCCCTGACCTTTATTCCGCTCTATCTGCAGGAGGTACTGGCCTATACCCCCAAGCAGACCGGCCTGATTCTGACCCCCATGATGCTGACCTGGCCTATCAGCAGCGCCCTGGCCGGGCGCTGGCTGAACCAGCTGGGCTTTCGCACCTGGGCCCTGCTGGGCACAGCCTCGCTCTTCAGCAGCATGCTCGCCTGGGGCATGATCGGCCACGGCTGGCTGAGTCCCGCCAGCCTGCTGCTCTGGTGCATCATGATGGGTCTGGGCATGGGCTGTCTGACCCCGATTGTGCTGGTGGCCGCCCAGTCAATTGCCCCGCGCCATGAAATCGGCGTGGCCTCCTCGACCCTGGTGCTGCTGCGCAGCATTGGCACCACCCTGGGGGTCAGTCTGATGGGGGCCCTGCAGGTAGCAGCCCAGCTCAGCCTGGGTCTGCAAAGCGCACTGGGTTGGGTTTTTAGCTGTCTGGCGGTGTTTGCCCTGCTGAACCTGATCAGCAGCACCCAGCTGCCCGACTGTGCCCCGGCCGCACTGGAGCGCCTGTGAAGCAGAGCGGCCAGTCTGGCCCAATCAATGTTAGGATGAAACCAGACTGCCCTGGAGGTCCTGCCCATGCGCCGATCTGTTCCCTTGCTGTTGCGTCTGGCTCTGAGCCTAAGCCCGCTGATCGGGCCAACCACAGCCCTGGCTGCCACGCCCGACCAGGCCGCTGAAGCGGTGGCAGCCACAGCACAGCCACCCGTCCAGGCGCTGACAATGCCCCAGGCCCGTGGCATCTGGCTGCGCCCTGAAGTAATTGTACATCCTGAGCCAGGACTCAGGCAGCTGCTCAGCAGCCCGGATGCCAGCCCGCCCAAAGCCAACGCACTGGCTGAAAGCTTTGCCCTGACATCCGCCGGCCAGCTCAAAGATCACCCCGAACTGGCCCAGGCTTACCCCCACCTGAGCCAGTACCACGCCTACAAACTGCCTGCCATGCGCCCGGCTGCGTACCAGAAGCTGCTGCGCGGCCAGCTCTTGCTGCAGCAAAGCTCAGCGCCAACTGCCACCGAAGCCCTGCAGCTGGCCCCCCTGCTGGATCATCTCTATGCCTACGACGGTCCCCTGGGCCCCAGCTTTGATGCCCGCCTGCAGCCCACCTTGCGGCTCTGGGCTCCCACGGCCCAGACCGTCAAACTGGTGTTAAGCGACGCTGCTCTCAAAAGCGAAGAAGTGCATCCCATGCAGCCCGGACCACAGGGCACCTGGCAGATCAGCGGTCCGCGCGACTGGCGCCACCGTTTTTATCAGTACGAAGTCACGGTTTATGCGCCCTGGAGCGGCCGGATTGAAACCCACCGGGTGAGCGACCCTTACAGCACCTCATTGAGCCTCAACAGCAGCCACAGCCAGATTGTGGATCTCAGCGACCGCTGGCTGCAGCCCAAAGGCTGGGATCAGCTGCTGCAGCAATACCCCATTCAGCAAAGCCACCCGGTCGACCGGGTGGTGTATGAACTGCATGTGCGCGACTTCAGCAGCCATGACGAGAGCGTGCCCGCCCGCCACCGGGGCAAGTACACGGCCTTTGCCCTCGCAGACAGCGACGGTCTGCGTCACCTGCGCCGGCTGGCGCGCAGCGGCCTGACCCATGTGCACCTGCTGCCAGCTTTTGACATTGCAACCATTGAAGAAGATCCCCGCCAGCAGCTGCAGGCCCGCATTCCCGAAGCGGCCCCCGATTCAGAGCAGCAACAGGCCGCCATTGGCCAGGTGCGTGAGCGTGACGCCTTTAACTGGGGCTATGACCCCCTGCACTACGGCGTGCCCGAAGGCAGCTACAGCACCCACCCCCACGGTCCGCAGCGCATTATGGAGTTCCGGCAGCTGGTGCAGGCCCTGGCCCGGGACGGGCTCGGCGTAATTATGGACGTGGTCTACAACCACACCCACGCCTGGGGCCCGGCCCCCAAATCCGTGCTCGACAAAATTGTACCCGGCTATTATTACCGCCTGGATGCCACCGGTCAGATTCAGCAAAGCTCCTGCTGCCCCGATACGGCCAGCGAGCAGTACATGATGGAGCGGCTGATGATCGATACCCTGGTGCGCTGGGCCAGAGACTACAAGGTTACGGGCTTTCGTTTTGACCTGATGGGCCATCACACGGTTGAGAACCTGCGTAAGGTGCGCGCCGCGCTGGATCAGCTGACGCTTGAAAAAGACGGCGTTGACGGCAAAAACATTCAGCTCTACGGCGAGGGCTGGGCCTTTGGCTCCCTGCACGCCATCCGGCCAGACACCGCCATGCACCAGCGCAACAGCGCCGGCAGCGGCATTGGCACCTTTAACGATCGCTTTCGCGACGCCGCCCGCGGCGGCAATTATGACCACGGCACCCGCTCAGATCAGGGCTTTATCAGCGGGCTCTATCTGGACCCCAACCAAAGCCCCTGGAACACTGACACCCCGGCTGAAGCCTCAGCCCAGCTGACGCAATTACTGAACTATACCGACAATCTGCGCCTGGGTCTGGCGGGCAATCTGCGCGACTACCGCTTTATCAACGCCCAGGGCATGCAGATCAGCGGCGCCGAGCTGCCCTACCGGGGCCAGCCGCCGGCGGGCTACACCCTCAGCCCGGCTGAAAACGTAAACTATGTCTCGGTACACGACAATTACAGCCTCTGGGATCAGCTGGCCGCCAAAGCCCCCTTTGAAACCCCGCAGCGCGGCACCGCCAGCCCGGCGGAGCGGGCCAGCATGCAGCAGCTGGGCCTGGCGCTGGTGCTGCTGGGTCAGGGTATGCCCTTTATTCATGCCGGTTCTGAGATATTGCGCTCCAAATCCGGCGACGGCGACAGCTACGACTCGGGCGACTGGTTCAACCGCTTGGACTGGACCTACCGCGACAATAACTGGGGCAAGGGCCTGCCACCGGCCTGGCGCAATGCCAAAGAATGGGACTTCTGGCGGCCGCGCCTGCGCCAGCAGGCCCTGGGCGCACGCCCCCCCCAGATTCTCGAAACCCTGGCCCAGTTTGAACGCTTGCTGCAGCTGCGCAAAGCCAGCCCCCAACTGCGCCTGCGCTCGGCCGAAGCCATCCAGCAACGGGTGCGCTTTTTAAACGCCGAGCGCAGCCCCGATCAAATTCCCGGCCTGATTGCCATGCAGATTGCCGGCACCGCAAACGAAGATGCCCTGCTGGTGCTGCTTTACGCCGGTCCCAGGCCCCTGCGCTTTGACGCCGGCCTGCAGGCCGGCTGGCAACCGCACCCGCTGCTGCAGCAAAGTATTGACTTGGCACAGCAAGGCAAGCGCTACACCCTGCCGCCCCAGCCCCACGCCAGGCTCGAAGCCGATGGCAGTCTGAGCTTGCCGCCTCGCAGTGTGAGTGTATTCCATCTGCCTGCCAACAGGCCTTAACCTAAAACCCTCCCCTTTAAGGAGCCACCGATGCTACATCATATTGAACTCTATGTCAGCAATATAGAGCGCTCGAGCGCTTTCTGGACACCCTTCATGGCCCAGCTGGGTTATGCCGCCGAGCCCTGGTCAGGTGGCATCAATTATTGCAGCTCCGCAACAGCCACTTATCTTTGCCTGCTCGAAGCCGCTGCAGAGCATGTATCCGCAGGGTATCACCGCAAACGCATCGGCTTAAACCACCTGGCCTTCAGAGCCCGGTCACGTCAGCATGTGGATGAGATCAGAGCCTGGCTCAAAGAAGCCGGATACCCGCTGCTCTATGATGATCACTACCCTTATGCCACCGCACCGGATTATTATGCGCTGTATTGTGAAGATCCCGATCGCATCAAGCTGGAGGTGATTGCCCCTGACTAAAACAGGACCTGCTTCGTCTTACGCCTATCAGACAAAATACCAAGGAAAAAACCATGTCACTCAAAAAAACGATTCTGTGTACCCTGTTTCTGACAGCTCTCTTCAGTCCTGCCGCCAGCGCCCGTCCCGGCGGTCCTTCGATCAAAGACTGGGATATGAACCGGGATGGCAAAGCCAGCCTGCTCGAAATGCAGACCGCCCTGCGCAACCAGTTTAAAAAGGCCGACAGCAACACCGATCGCTTTGTCACCGCTGAAGAAATTCTGGGACTGATGCCCTTCTTTGTACGTGACCGCGCCAGGGATGGCGTCAAAGAATATATCCGGGGCCAGGACAGCAATGGCGACGGCAAGCTGACCCTGGATGAGGTCATGGCCTGGTCCAAAAAGCGTTTTGCCGAGATCGACCGCAACAAAGACAGCTATATCAGCAAGGATGAGTTTCAACAGGCCCAGCAGCAGCGCAGAGGCAAATAAAGACCTCACATTTCTTCACCTTTGCCAATCGCTGACGTGCAGAGTGTCATGTTCAGCCCCCGGCAGCTGGTGTATGATAGACAGGCATTTGCGAGACAAAGGAGACCCGTTTATGATCGCTGTTCACCGTAAAAATATGACCCGGCGCAGCCTGAGCCTGCTGCTGACAGCCAGTTTCAGTCTGGGTCTGGCCCTGCCAGTCTGGGCAGGACCGCCCACAGACATGTCACAAAGTGTTCCGACACAAAGCATACAGACTGGACGCAATCTGGCCGTGGTCGACTTTGAAAACCACACCGGCGACAAGCGCTTTGACAATCTCAAGCGCGGCCTGTCTGAATCCCTGAGCAGCAAACTGGCCAGACGCCCCGAATTAAAGCTGGTAGAGCGCAGCCAGCTCGACAAGGCCGTCAAAGAGCTGGGCTTTGCCCAGTCAGTGTACGCCAGTGCGACGGAAGCCAAAGAAATTGGCAAAATGGCCGGTGCGGATGTGATTGTTACGGGCGCGCTGGTCAAAGCCGGCACGCGCCTGGAACTGACTGTACGTGTGATTGATGTCGAAACCGCACAGATTATCGTGGCCGACAGCTATGACTTTCAGTCCGAAAACGACACCCTGCTGGTGATGGACTACCTCTCGCTGCTGATTCCCCAGAAGCTGGGACTCTATGTCAGCGACCGCGAGCTGGACATGGCCCGCAACCGCCTGCGCGCCCAGCAAATGGCCAAAAGCGGGGATAATAACTGGATCTGGTGGACCGTCGGCGGCGTGGCCGTGGCGGTAGCCATCGGCGTGGGCGTGGCCCTGGCCACCCGACCCAACGTCAGCCAGGAAGTGATTATCGGCGGACGGTAAACGGAACAGGATGATTCGCCATACCCTGCCTGCGCAGGCGTATAACAAATGGACCGAAGTGAACCTGAGCGCGCTGAAGCACAATCTGCAGACCTTGCGGGCCGCCTGTGCCCGCCCGCAGGTACAGATCATGGGCATTGTCAAAGCCAACGCTTACAGCCACAACGTCTCGCTGATTGCCCCGGCCCTCTTTGAGGCCGGGGTACGGCATTTTGGCGTGGCCACCCTGGGCGAGGCCCTCTACCTACGCGAGCTTTGCCCAAAAGCGGAGATGATTCTGATTCTGGGTGCCCAGACCCTGGAGCAATCACAGGAGCTGCTGCAGCAGGGCTTTGACTTTGTGCTGCACACACCCGCCGATCTGCCCGCCCTGGCCCATAGCGCCCGCGCCAGCGGTATCAGAGGTCAGGTGCATCTCAAGGTCGATACCGGCATGGGGCGCGTGGGCATGTCGCCGGCCGAGGCGCGGCAGATGCTGGATCAGTGGCGGGACACTCCAGAACTGACCCTGCGCGGCATCTGCTCCCATCTGGCCACTTCAGACCAGCGCGAAAGCCCCCTGCTGCAGCAACAACTCAGCGCGTTTCGTGAACTGCAGCAGTTTTTCAGCGCCCACCCGCTGGCGGCACAGGCCCGGCCCCTGTTTCATCTGGGCAACAGTGACGCCGTGCTGCAGCACCCGCAAACCCATTTTGACATGGTGCGCCCCGGCATTGCCCTCTATGGCTACAGCAGCACCGCCGCCCCCCTGCAGCCGGTGCTGAGCGTCAAAGCCCGCATTACCCAGCGCAAACACCTGCCCACCGGACACAGCCTGGGCTACGGTGCGACCTTTATCACCGCGCGCCCCAGCCAGGTGGGCATTGTGGGCATTGGCTACGCCGACGGCGTGCCGCGCCTGCTCTCCAATCAACAGGATGTGCTGATCAAAGGTCAGCGCGCGCCCATTATTGGCCGTATTTCCATGGACCAGCTGGCCGTCGATTTGACCGACATTCAGGGCCTGGACGATCTGGGCGATGAAGCCAACCCGGAGGTGGTGCTGATCGGCCACAGCAACGGCGACAGCATCAGCGCCCGGGAATGGGCTAACAAGCTCAACACCATCCCTTATGAAATTCTGACAGGGCTGGGCACGCGCCTGCCGCGTTACGCGGTCTAAAAACAGAAAAAGAACCGCCACTGTGCAGCGGTTCTTTGAACTGTTAGGTTCTCAGCGCATCAGCCGCTGCATAATGGCTTCAAACTGCTCCCGCGAAGGACGCAGGTCCTCAGGCTGCAGGGTATGCAGCGGGGCCTCAGGCAGATTGCTGACATCATCAAAGCTGGGCTTGCCGGGGTTGTGGTAGATCAGGCCCGTCAGCAACTGCTGTCTGGCACGGGCTTCGTGGCCCAGGCGCATGACGGCGAGGCGATCGGTGGGGTCATAGTCCTGATCCAGCTTTTTGAGGGTCAGGTAGGCCCCGTCGTGCAGCTTGACGTTGACCGTATCGCCAGCTTCATAGTCCACGTTGATTTCTTCGTAGTGGGGAATAAAGTCGATCTCCTGCAGGGGCTGATCGTGCTCTTTGACAAAGTCATAGCTCTTGGTGGAGCCTTCGTGATCGTTAAAGGTCACGCAGGGGCTGATCACGTCAATGATGGCCGTGCCCTTGTGCGAGAGAGCGGCCTGAATCAGGGGTACCAACTGCTTTTTGTCGCCCGAGAATGAGCGGGCCACAAAACCGCAGCCCAGTTCCAGGGCCAGACCGCAGAGATCGATGGGCTCAAAGGGGTTCTCAGCACCTTTTTTGAGGGTGCTGCCAATGTCGGCCGTGGCCGAAAACTGGCCCTTGGTCAGACCATAGACCCCGTTGTTCTCGACGATGTACACCATATCCACATTGCGGCGGATCAGATGCACAAACTGGCCCACGCCAATGCTGGCGGTGTCACCGTCGCCGCTGACGGCCAGGCCGGTCAGTTGCGGGTTGGCCAGCAGGGCCCCGGTGGCAATCGAGGGCATGCGGCCATGGGCCGAGTTAAAGGCATGGGCCTTGCTGATAAAATAAGCCGGGGTTTTGCTGGAACAGCCAATGCCGCTGAACTTGCCCAGCATAAAGGGGTCCACCCCTGACTCATAGCAGGCCTGAATAATATGGTTGGAAATGGCATTGTGACCACAACCCGGACAGAGGGTGGTGGGCCCACCCTTATAATCTTCGCGGGTCAGCCCGATCACGTTGGTTTTGACTTTAGACATTTGCAAACTCCTTTTGTTTGACTTCAGCCTGAACAATCTGGTCGACAATACCGATGGCATCCACAAAGCTGCCATCGTAGTGCAGCACCGGACGCAGACGCGGGGCCAGCCCGGGGTACTCAGCAGACAGCAAGCGGGTCATCTGGGCATCGCGGTTTTGCTCCACCACGTAGACATGGGGGTGGCTGGCAATAAAGTCACGCACTTCAGCACAAAAGGGCAGGGCGCGCAGACGCAGATAGTCCGGCGCCTGCTGACTGGCCTGCAGCAAATCCAGCACTTCGACCATGGCGGCATCGGTGGAGCCATAGGCGATGATGCCGTAATCGGTGCCCTGGCCCGATGTCAGCACAGGGGCGGGCACTTCACGGGCCGCGGTTTCAAACTTTTTGGCAATGCGGTCAAGGCCGGCTTTCCAATCGTCTTTTTTCTCGCTGTATTTGGCCTGGGCATTGTGGCCCGAACCACGGGTAAAATAAGCAGCCTGCTCATGGCGGGTGCCCGGCAGGGTGCGATAGGGAATGCCATCACCATCGACATCCGCGTAGCGGCCAAAGTTCTGCACCGTGGCCAGCGCCTCGGCGTCGAGGACTTTGCCCCGGTCGTAGCCCCCTTCAGGATAAGTAAAAGGATCACTCATCCAGGTGTTCATGCCCAGATCGAGATCGCTCATCACAAAAACCAGGGTCTGAAAGCGCTCGGCCAGGTCAAAGGCCTGCTGCGCCATTTCATAACACTCATTGACCGAGCCCGGCAGCAGCAAAATATGCTGGGTATCACCATGGGAGAGGTCATAAGCAAAGGAGATATCACCCTGGGAGGTGCGGGTCGGCAGGCCCGTGCTGGGGCCCATGCGCTGAATATCAAAGAGCACGCCGGGAATCTCAGCGTAATAGCTGTAGCCGGCCAGCTCAGCCATCAGCGAAATGCCGGGGCCCGAAGTGGCGGTCATGGAACGTGCCCCGGCCCAGCCAGCGCCCAGCACCATGCCAATGGCGGCAATTTCGTCTTCGGCCTGAATGGCGGTAAAACGGTTTTTGCCTTCGGCATCCACGCGGTAGCGCTGAAAATAGTCGATCAGGTTTTCACAGAGCGAGCTGGAGGGGGTAATCGGGTACCAGGACAAGAAGGTACAGCCGCCCATCAGCGCGCCCAGCGCGGCGGCGTCATTGCCTTCGACCAGGATTTTGCCCTCGGTGGAGCCCGGAATGCTTTCGACCACAAAGGGATCGGCTTTGCTCAGGTTGGCAGCCGCCCAGTCCCGGCCGACCTGAATGGCCTTGCTGTTGAGTTCGGCCACCGGCGGTTTGCTTTTGAACTGCTTGTTCACCGCCTGCTCAATCGCTTCAGGCTCAATATTCAGCAGGTGGGCCAGCACGCCCACATAAAGCATGTTGATCACTTTTTTCTTGAGTTTGACGTTATCCGTGGCTTCATTCACCAGCTTCGAAAAAGGCACGCCGTAGTTGATATGATCTTCGCGCAGGGCGTGATCCAGTTTCATGCCTGTATCATGGATCAGCACGCCACCGGGGCGCAGGTTGCGGATGTCTTCATAAACCGTGTCGGCGTTCATCACCACCAGGATATCAATATCCTGCTTATTGGCCTGATAGCCTTTGTGGTGGGCCCGGACCGTGTACCAGGTGGGCAAACCGGCAATATTGGAAGGAAAGAGGTTTTTGGCGGCCACAGGCACACCCATATTAAACAGCGAGCGCATCAGGATCAGATTGGCCGACTGGCTACCTGTGCCGTTGACGGTGGCAATCTGAATATTGACGTCATTGATCTGTTGCGTCATGAGATTGAAACTCCTTTGCATGTTCCTAAAAGAACAGTTCAACACAGTATACAACCCCAGCGAAAGCCCCAAACACCTGTGCGTCTAAATTAATGTTAAGCAATGGGTCATATGCTAGAATGAGGTTGATTTAATCAGGTGTTAATCTTTGAAGCGATTAAACCCGACAATTTTCTGTAAAGAGGCTGACTCCCACCATGCCTGTTATTAAAATTGACGACGTAGAATATGATGTTGAAGCAGGCCAGAACCTGATCCAGGCGGCCACCAAAGTCGGCATTGAGATTCCCCATTACTGTTACCATCCCGGCCTGAGCGTTTCGGGCAACTGCCGCATGTGCCTCGTTGAAGTCAAAGGCCCCCGGGGCACCATGGCGCAGATTGCCTGCAACACCCCCATCACCGAAGGACTCGAAGTGGTGACCGCCAGCGACACGGTCAAAAAAATGCGCCAGGGTGTGATGGAATTTTTGCTCCTGAACCACCCCATTGACTGCCCGATTTGTGACCAGGCCGGCGAATGCGGCCTGCAGGATTATTATATGGAGTACGGTCTCTACACCAACCGCTCTACCGTGCCCAAAGTCAACAAAGACAAAGTTGTCGATGTGGGCCCACTGGTGATACTGGACCAGGAGCGCTGCATTCTCTGCTCACGCTGCGTGCGCTTCTGTGCTGAAGTGACCGAAACCCACGAGCTGACCATCACCCACCGGGGCGAAAAATCCCGCATTGAGACCTTCCCCGGTAAGCCGCTCGACAACGCCTACTCCGGCAACGTGGTGGACATCTGTCCGGTCGGTGCTTTAACCAGCAAAGACTTCCGCTTCAAAAAGCGCGTCTGGTTTTTGTCAACGGCCAACTCACTCTGCACCGGCTGTGCCAAAGGCTGCAACGTTTACCTCGACCATGAAAATAAACAGACCTATCGCTACCGGCCCCGTTTTAATGCTGAGGTCAATGAATGGTGGATCTGCGATGAAGGCCGCCTGAGCTACAAGGTTTTACACCATAACCGCCTGGATCAGGCCCTGATCAAAGGCCAGGCCAGCCCGCTGGATGCAGCGGTCAAAACCGCCGCCGATCTGTTGCAGGAAGCGGTCCAGCGCCATGGCGAAAGTGCCGTACTGGCGATTGGTTCTTCGACCGCTTCGCTGGAAGATAACTTTATGCTCAAACACTTGCTACTGCAGGGGGCCAGCTCAGAAGCCGTTTATGCGCCCAATTTTGAGCACTGGGGTGAGGCCGACAAACTGCTCAAAGAGGCCGACAAAACCCCCAATACCGCGGGCGTTAAACTGTTGGGTATTGAAACAGAACCTGAGGTGCTGACCCAGGCTCTGAAACAGCCTGAACTGAAGCTGGTGATCTGCCTCGACAACGATGCCGAAGCCCTGCGTACAGCCCTGGCCGATCGCAAGGTGCAGGTGATTTATCTCGGCAGCCACGCCACGCCGCTGAGCGCCCAGGCGGATGTTAGCCTGCCCATCACCGCGCACGCGGAGCATTACGCCAGCTATGTCAACAGCGCTGAACGCCTGCAAAAAGTTGAACAGGCCTACTTCCCCACCAGCGAAGCCCGGCCCGCCTGGAAGCTGATCTCAGCCCTGTTCAAACCTTTGCTGACGGCCCCGCCGCTCTATGATGACGTTGAAGACGTCTGGAGCCTGTTGCGCAGCAAATACACCCCCCTGGCCAAACTGACCTTTTATGAGATTCCCGATACGGGTCTGAGCCTGAAACCTGCCCCTGAAACCGACGCAGCAAGCGAAGAGAAAGCGCTGGTGGCTGACAATGCTTAGCCTGCTGGATGCGGCCATTGTGCTGGCCAAGGTGCTGTTTTTTGTGCTGTTTCCTCTGAGTCTGGTGCCCCTGCTGGTCTGGCTGGAGCGCAAGGTGTCAGCCCTGATCCAGGATCGCCCCGGCCCCAACCGGGCCCGGATTGGCTTTATCCGCCTCGGCGGCCTGGTGCACCTCTTTGGCGATACCTTAAAAATGATCTCCAAAGAGCAGATTATTCCCCGCAACGCCTACTTTTTTTATTACATGGCCGCGCCGGTCATTATGGCCACCGTGGCCCTGATTATTCTGCCGGTGGTGCCTTTTGCCGACGTGCTGCACCTGCCCGGCTTCAGCCTGTCGTTTCAGCTGCTGCACTTTGATGCCGGCATTCTCTGGTATTTTGCGGTGGTGTCGCTGATGGTCTATGGCGTGATTCTGGCCGGTTGGTCTTCCAATAATAAATTTGCGCTGCTGGGCGGTATCCGTTCCAGCGCCCAGATGATCTCTTATGAGCTGCCGCTGGGCCTGTCGATCATTGGCCTGATCATGGTCTTTGGCACCCTGCAGCTGAACGAGATTGTGGTGCAGCAGGGCGATCTGCTGTTTGGCTTTTTGCCCAAATGGGGCATTTTTATTCAGCCCCTGGCCGCCATCATCTTCATTGTCTGCGCCTTTGCTGAAACCAACCGCGCCCCCTTTGACCTCGCTGAAGGCGAATCTGAGCTGGTGTCAGGCTTTCATACCGAATACGGGGGCATGCTCTTTGGCACTTTCTTTATGGCCGAGTACGTGGCCATGGTGGTGGCCTCAGCGGTGATTGCCACCCTCTTCTTTGGCGGCTGGCAGGTGCCCTTTATGGATACCCAGGCCCTGATTGACAACGCCCCCGTACTGCTGCAGGTTTCGCTGGTGGGTGCTGCGCTGGTCCTCTTTGGTCTGGCCGCTCTCAGCTTCCGCTGGTATCAGCGCAAAAAAGGCTTCTACGGCGATATCCGCGATATCGAAGGCCTGGTTTATGCCGGCGTGCTGGCCGTGGCCGGTCTTGGCGCGCTGGGCTTTCTGGGACTGGTCCTGGCTCTGGGCTTCCCGGCCTGGGGAGGTCCGGTCTTTGCCGCCCTGGCCCAGATGGGTATGTTTATTGGCAAGATTATGGCGCTGTGCCTGATCTTTATCTGGGTGCGCTGGACCCTGCCGCGCTTTCGCTATGACCAGCTGATGTTTCTGGGCTGGAAAGCCCTGCTGCCTTTGTCTTTGCTTAATATTGTGGTGACGGGCATCATGATCTATCTCACAGGAGGCCTGAACACATGAAACAGGTCAAAGTTAAAACCATCAAACGTGAAAAAATGAGCTTCTGGGAGCGCACCTATCTGCTGCCCATTTTTCAGGGCATGGGCATCACCTTCCGGCACTTTATCCGCAACCTGATCGGCAAAGGGCCTAATATCAGCGTCAGCTACCCCGACGAAAAAAAAACCATGCCCACGGGTTACCGGGGCAAGCACCGCCTGACCCAGCGCGATGACGGTACAGTCAAATGCGTGGCCTGTATGATGTGTGCCACGGTCTGCCCGGCCCACTGTATTCACATTGAAGCCGCAGAGCACGACAACCCTGAGATCGAAAAATACCCCGAAAAGTTTGAAATCGATCTGCTGCGCTGCGTTTACTGCGGCTACTGTGTCGAAGCCTGTCCTTGCGACGCCATTCGCATGGACTCAGGCATTTACACCATCTTTGCCACCAAGCGCGAAGACTTTATTATCGACAAAGAAGGCCTGCTGAACGTCAAACCCCAGGATCCCAGTACCGCACGGCCCCTCCAGGGCATGCCGCCCCTGCCCGGCTCTGAGGCCGGCAGCCGTGACCTGCCGATGGCAGATCACGCCTGAGGTGAGTACATCAGCGGAGCACGGGCCTGAGCGCCACGTCTCCCTGCGGGACTACCCCGACAGCCTCAAGCCGCGCGAGCGCCTGCAGGCTGTCGGGCCAGAAGCCCTCTCCAACACCGAGCTGCTGGCCATTCTGCTCAGCACCGGCACCCGTGAACAAACGGCCCTGGATCTGGCCCAGGAGATTCTGCGTCAGCTGCCCATGGGCGATCTGAGCCAGCTGGGCCACCAGAGCCTGCAGCAGCTGGCCCGCACCCGTGGTTTGGGGCTGGCCAAGGCCGCGCGCATTCAGGCCGCTCTGGAGCTGGGCAAACGGGTCAGTCTGGCCGACGCCCAGCAGCATGCGGTGCTGAGCAGCCCGGAGAGCGTGTTCCGTCTGCTGCAGCCTCAGCTCAGCCATCTGGAACAGGAGCACTTTCTGGTGCTCTTTGCCGACAGCAAAAACCGCTGGATCGGTCAGAAAATGATCTCCAAGGGCCTGCTGAATGCCACCCTGGTGCATCCACGGGATATTTTCAGGGAGGCCCTGCGCTACAATGCCCACGCCATTCTGGTGGCCCACAACCACCCCAGCGGTGACCCGCTGCCCAGCCCCGAAGACCTTGAAACCACCCGCCGACTCATCCGCTGCGGTACACTGATGCAAATAGAATTACTGGATCATGTGATCGTCGGGCGACAGCGTTATACCAGCCTGCGAGAACAGGAATCCTGGCTGTGGAAACACCATGACGTTCTGGAATAATTTTTTAAACCCGCTTTCACTGGATATTGGCATGGATCTCGGTACGGCCAACACCCTGGTCTACGTTAAAGGCCGCGGTGTGGTACTAAACGAGCCCTCGGTGGTCGCCATTGACCAACAAACCAAAAAACCGATCAAGGTGGGTGCTGAAGCCCGCGCCATGCTGGGACGCACCCCTGAGAGCATTGAAGCCATCCGTCCCCTCAAAGAAGGGGTGATTGCCGACTTTCGCGCCTCCCAGATGATGATCGCCTACTTTTTATCAAAGGCCCAGCCCCGGCGCAATTTTATTGCCCGCACGCGCATTGTGATCGGCGTGCCCTCTGGCATTACCCAGGTTGAAGAGCGCATTGTACGCGAAACCGCCGAAAAAGCCGGCACGGGCTTTCGGACCGAAGTCACCCTGCTGCCCGAGCCCCTGGCCGCCGCCATTGGCGCCGGCCTGCCGGTGCTGGAGCCCACGGGCAACATGATTGTGGATATTGGCGGCGGTACGACCGAAGTGGCCGTGATTTCTCTGGGCCGCATTGTGGCCTCAGAGTCACTCAGTGTGGCTGGCGACAATCTCAACGACGCCATTACCCAGTACATTCGCAAGGTGCACAACCTGATTATTGGCGAGCGCACGGCCGAAGATATCAAAATCCAGATTGGCAGCGCCTGGGCCGTCAAACAGGAGCAGGTCATGACCATTAAAGGTCTGCATATCAACACGGGCCTGCCCTCAGCCCTGCAGATCAGCTCCCTCGAAATCCGCGAGGCGCTGCAGGAACCCCTCAAAGCCATTGCCGACTGCGTGCACCGTACCCTCGAAAAATCACCACCTGAACTGGCGGCGGATATTATGGATCGCGGCATTGTGCTGGCGGGTGGCGGTGCGATGTTGAGCGGTCTGGACCAGATGCTGAGCCAGCTGAGCCAGGTGCCTGTGCACGTGGCCGAGCAGCCCATGCTTTGCGTGGCCCTGGGCACAGGCCGCATTCTCGAAGAGCTGACCCGCGTCAAAGCCTCCAGCTGGAGCGGTATGCTGGGCTTCCGGCAGGCATGATCGCCGGCCCTGAACCCGCCCCGCGCGGCAGCAAGGCCCGCCTGCTGGTGTATGCCCTGCTGCTGGGCAGTGTGGGCCTGCTCTGGCTGCTGCGCCAGAGCTGGGTGCCTGCGGTCCTGGATCTGAGCCAGCCGCTGCTCCAGCGCGTGCAGGCCCTGCAGCCTGCCCGGCAGGCGGTCAAAGACGCTACCCAGGCCCGCCTGCAGCAGCTGGAAGCCGAAAACGAGCTGCTGCAAAAAAAACTCAAGGCCCTGGAGATTGTGGCCCAGGAAAACCAGAACCTGCGTGATCTGCTGGACCTGCCCATGCCCGCTGGCTACGAAAAACTGGCCGCCACGGTGGTTCTGCGCGCCCCGCACCACTGGTTCGAAAGCCTGCAGATTGACAAAGGCTTTGAAGCCGGCGTGGCCCTCAACCAGGTGGTGCTGAACGCCAGCGGCGTGGTGGGCAAAATTGCGGCCGTCACGGCCCAGACTGCGGAAGTACAGCTGATCTCCCATCCCGAAAGTTCGGTGGCCTGCATTGTGGGTCAGCAGAAAGTGCCGGCCATGCTGAACGGGCGCTTTCGCCAGCGCCCGGCCCGGCTGCAGTATCTGCAGAATTACGCTCAGATTCAGCCAGATGATACGGTGCTGACCTCAGGTCTGGGCGGGGTTTACCCGCCCAATCTGCTGCTGGGAACGGTTAGCCAGGTCCAGAAAGAAGCCGCCCGCCCCGTACCCGACGCCGAAGTCCGGCTCGACCCGCTGGAGCAAAACCTGCAGCACCTGGTGGTGCTGGTGCCGGCCCGCTGAAATGTGGCAAACCCTCGGCCTGGGATGTTATCTGAGCCTGCTGGCCCTGCTGCAGCTGCTCTGGCCCACCAGCCAGGGCAATATGCCCGCCTTGGTGCTGGTCGCTGGCAGCATGGCCCTCTACTACGCCCCGCGCAGGGGATTGTATCTCTGGCTGCTGGCCCTGGCCGCCGGTTTTGATGCCCTCTACAGTGGTGGCCGCTGTCTGCCGGCCTATGCCCTGGCCGGCCTGCTGCCCATGCTGCTGAGCCCGCATCGCCGCGAACCCGATCCCCACCAATTGCCCCTGCGCGGCTGGCTGCGGCCCTTGCTCCTGCTGCAGGGCAGCCTGCTGCTGTTTGAACTCAGCATGGCCGGGCTGGCCCTGCCCCGCGCGGGCTGGAGCGCTTTCAGCGCCGCCTGGCAGGCCTGGCCGGCCTTCTGGGGCCTGAGCATGCTGGCCGCCCTGGTACTCTGGCCCCTGAGCTACGCCCTGGTGCGCCTGCTGCACTACCAGCGCTCCGCCTGGCACGACGAGGTGCTCAGCGGGCGGCTGGGTTGAAAACTTAAATAAAGTTTAATATCTAAAATTCAAAATAGAGATTACAATAAGACCCAGCTGTCGTGATGTGGGAAGTCTGTCTTCATATTTATCTGTGATTAGATTAGAAATGAGGTCCTTTTCATGCCACAGCACCCAGCCGCCTGGCGGCGTTCTTTCTACTGGCTGATTCTGCTGATCTTCAGCCTGCTTTCATGTATGCCCCAGACCCAACTCAACCAGACACCCGCTCCTGCATCTGGGGTTGCGCCTAAGGCGCAACCCCTCGCTGTGAATTGGTTTGCACAGCCTGCGAACCCCTCAGACTTTCACATCCAGGAGTTTGTAGCCAATCCTGACAGCCCCAATGCTGACCAAGTCCGCCCGCAACTCTTAAACACCACAGTGGGTGTGTTAACCGGCGACAGTCACTGGCAATTCAGAATGGCACTGCCCACAGGCAAAACCACCACCCTTTACAGAACGCTCACCGGCACAGCACCCTGCCAGTCCACCTTTAATTTTATTCTTCCCGTCAGCATCAGCGTGCCCGCATCCTCAAAGTCTTATGCCACAATACTCCGGACAGAACTCATGAGGCAATGGCCCCGTAAACACGTAACTCTGGGTAGGCAGGGTGGGATTTAATCGAAGTTCGGTCAAGACCGAACCTTGAAATAAAGCGATCCAGCAGATGTTCATTGAACGCGAGGCGGTTCTGGGT